>NZ_JAMYOQ010000013.1:0-164732 GCF_040319905.1 Mesorhizobium sp. M0833
CGACTGAACCGCCGCCCCGGGTCTTCTTTCCTCATCAGCTCTCCTTAATGGAGAACTGTTACCCTTCTCGTGTCTCAGAATCGGGGTGCACTACAATGGGTGACAGCCTCGTGCCGAACGCATGCAGTGGCGTTAGCCGCCCGCGCCATCGTCCATCATCGTGCCGGTGAGCGCCTCATAGGCTCTGCTGCACACCTGAGAACCCGGACAATCCTTCACGATAAGCACTGGCGCCACGGTAAGAACCGCCGCGGCAAGGATTTGCAGGAAAAGAACGACGGCGCTTACCTTCCTGCCGAACGCGCCGGCCAGGAAAAAGTAGAGACCCTGGGCCATGCAGGCTGCCGTCAGAAGGCCCAGAAGCGTGCTGGTCGCTCTTGCAAAGGGCGTTATGTAGCCGTCGGGAAAACCCGACATGCCGAGATCCATCGACCATTGCAGCGCCAGCATGACGCTCAGAGCTGACCAGACAAGGGCCGTCATACGAGTGAACAGCGTCTGCTTTGGTTTGTTGCTCGGATCGGCCATCGGATCACGTCGGAATTGCTTGCCGGGACATGCGCAAGTTCTGGGTCAAATCAGTGAGACGTTGCCGCCGGCATGGCGTTCGAGCCGGGCGGCGAGGTCGAGCTCCAGCAGCACCATGAACACTTGGGCGGGATGCAGGCCGGTGTGGCGGATGATCTCGTCCACTGATACCGGCGTCGGGCCGAGCGCTTCGACGACGCGGTCGCGATCGTCCTCGCGCGGCGGCGGTGTTGCCGAAAAGTCGGGCGGCTCTTCAAGCGGCGATGTCCTTGGCGACCAGCCGCCGACCAGCGGCGCTATGGCACTGGTGATATCGGCGGCCTCGGTCACAAGGGTGGCGCCGTCCTTGAGCAGGCCATTGGCGCCGGCGGCGCGCGGATCGAGCGGTGAACCGGGAACGGCGAAAACCAGCCGCCCCATCTCGCCGGCGAGGCGGGCGCTGATCAGCGAGCCGAAGCGCTGTGCGGCCTCGACCACTACCAATCCCAATGCAGCACCGGCGACGAGCCGGTTGCGGCGCGGAAAGTCCTGTGCGCGGCTGCCAGCCAAACGGCATTTCGGAAATGATGGCGCCGCCACCCTCGGCGATCTCGTCGCACAGGCCGGCATTTTCGGGCGGGTAGGGCAAATCGAGGCCGCCGGCGAGCACGCCGATCGTGCCGGTCGAAAGGCTGCCCCGGTGCGCGGCCGTATCGATGCCGCGCGCCAGGCCGGAAACAATGCCATAGCCGTCGCGGCCGAGATCCGCCGCCAGCATCCGCGCCATCTTGATGCCTGCCAGCGATGCGTTGCGAGCGCCGACGATAGCGACCGCTGGCAAGCGGAACACCGCGCTGTTGCCCCTGACCGCGAGCAGCGGCGGCGGATGATCCATGCTTTTCATCAGCGGCGGATAATCCGCCTCGCCGATGCCGACGAAGCGGGCGCCGGCCCGCCGGGCCGTCTCCAGCTCCGCCTCGACCTCGGCAATGGACGGGATGCGGACGATTTTTTTGGCGCCACCCGAAATCATCAGCTCGGGCAGCATCGATAATGCTGCTTCGGCCGAACCGAACCGGTTGATCAGGTCGCGAAAGGAAGCCGGGCCGACATTCGGCGTGCGGATCAGACGAAGCCAGCTCAGCCGCTGCCGGTCGCTGAGGCGCGGCCCGGCGTCGGGCTCGCTCACTCTTTGGCCCCGATCTTACCCTCGGTGCCGGCAAGCAGCCGCGCAATGTTGGCGCGGTGCTTTACGATGACGATGAGGCTCATCGCCGCGAAAAACCCGGCAATCTGCTGGGTGCTCAGGAAATACAGGGCAACGGGCACGATGACCGCTGCCGTCAGTGCCGCAAGCGAGGAGAAGCGGAACAGGAAGGCCACCGCCAGCCAGACGACGGCGAAGATCAGCGCCACTTGCCAGGCAAGGCCGATCAGCACGCCGAGGTAAGTGGCGACACCCTTGCCCCCCTTGAAGCCGAGCCAGACCGGAAAAAGATGACCTAAAAACGCGCCGAATCCGGCCCAAAGTCCGAGTTCGGGCGCAAAGCGGCCTGCGATCAACACCGCCGCAGTGCCCTTCAGCGCATCGAGCAGCAGCGTGGCCGCGGCCAAGCCCTTGTTGCCGGTGCGCAGCACATTGGTGGCGCCGATGTTGCCGGAGCCGATGTTGCGCACGTCGCCGAGGCCGGCGGCACGGGTGATCAGCAGGCCAAACGGGATCGAGCCGAGAAGATAGCCGAACACCAATGCCAATACGGGACTGTAAACCATTGTTCCCCCGAACTTTCCTTGGCTGAGCGAATTTGAAGACGTGACACCCGCTTCGTCCTAGGCCGAAAACACTGTGCGGCCCGCCACCATCGTTTGCAAGACCTTGCCTTGCAGTCGCGCGCCTTCGAAACAGGTGTTTTTCGAGCGTGACCGGATGCCGCTCTCGCTAACGACCCATGGCTCGTCCAGATCGACGAGCGCAAGGTCGGCCAATGCCCCCGGTTTCAGCGTGCCGCCGGGCAGGCTGAACAACCTTGCCGGCGCGGTCGATAGTGTCTCGATCAGCCGCAGCAGCATCACGTCGCCATTGTGATAGAGCCGCAGCGCTGCGCCTAACAGCGTTTCCAGCCCGATGGCGCCGGCCGCAGCATCGGCAAAGGGCAGGCGCTTGGTGTCGACGTCCTGCGGGTCGTGCGAGGAGACGATGAGGTCGATGGTGCCGTCCTTGATCGCTTCGATCATCGCCAGCCGGTCTTCCTCGGCGCGCAGCGGCGGCGTCAGCCGGAAGAAGGTGCGGTACTCGCCGACATCGTTCTCGTTGAGCGACAGATTGTGGATCGACACGCCTGATGTGACGTTGGCGCCGTCGGCCTTGGCTCGCGTCACAGCAGCCGCCGCCATCGCCGTCGAGATCTTGGCCGCGTGATAGGCGCCGCCGGTCAGCCGCGCCAGCGCCAGATCGCGCTCCAGGGGGATGGATTCGGCCTCTCGCGGAATACCGGCAAGGCCGAGCCAACTTGCATATAGGCCTTCATTCATCACGCCTGACGAGGCGAGATCGGCATCCTGGGTTTCGTGGGCGATCACGCCACCGAAATCGCGCGCATAGGTCAGCGCCCGGCGCATCACTAGCGCGCTGGCAATAGAATGCCTGCCGTCGGTGAAGGCGACCGCGCCGGCCTCGCGCAGCAGGCCGAATTCGGTCATCTCGCGGCCTTCCAGCCCCTTGGTGATCGCCGCTGCCGGAAAGATGTTGACGATGGCTGTATCCTTGGCGGTGCGCAGCACGAATTCGACCAATGCGACATTGTCGATCACCGGGTCGGTATCGGGCATCATCACAATCGAGGTTACGCCGCCGGCGGCTGCCGCCACGCTGGCCGAGGCGATGGTCTCCCGGTGTTCGCCGCCTGGTTCGCCGATGAAGACACGCGCATCGATCAGGCCGGGGATGATCGCCTTGCCGGCGCACCCGATGATCGTGGCGGCTTCGGGCGCGCCCTGGTTCAAGGCCGCCTTGCCAGCGGCAACAATTTTGCGCCCCTCGACAATGACGGTGCCGATCTCATCGATGCCGCGCGATGGGTCGACGATGCGGGCGCGGCTGAAGACCGTTATGCTCATCGGCCCCGACCCTCGTGGTTTCGACGCGGGTCGAGCAGCGCTTCCATCACCGCCATGCGTACGGCGACGCCCATCTCAACCTGTTCCTGAATGACGCTTTGCGGGCCGTCGGCGATCTCCGACGCGATCTCGACGCCGCGGTTCATCGGGCCGGGATGCATAACCAGCGCACCGTCCTTGGCCGCCTTCAGCTTCTCGGCGTCGAGGCCGAAATAGCGAAAATATTCGCGTACCGACGGTACGAAAGCGCCTTCCATGCGTTCGCGCTGCAGGCGCAGCATCATTACCACGTCGGCGTCCTTCAGACCCTCGGCCATGGAACGGGTGACAATTACGCCCATCTTCTCGATGCCGGCGGGCAAAAGCGTCGAAGGGGCGACGACCCTGACCTGGGCACCAAGCGCGTTGAGCAGGATGATATTGGAGCGGGCCACGCGCGAATGCAGGATGTCGCCGCAGATCGCCACGATCAGCTTCGACAGCGGGCCCTTGGCGCGGCGGATGGTCAGTGCGTCGAGCAGCGCCTGGGTAGGGTGCTCATGGGCGCCGTCGCCGGCATTGACCACCGAGCAGCCGACTTTTTGGGCAAGAAGTGCTGCCGCGCCGGCCGATTGATGGCGGATGATCAATATGTCGGGACGCATGGCATTCAGCGTCATCGCAGTATCGATCAGCGTCTCGCCCTTTTTCACCGAAGAGCTCGCTACGGACATGTTCATGACGTCGGCGCCGAGCCGTTTGCCGGCCAGCTCGAACGACGATTGCGTACGGGTCGAGGCTTCGTAGAACAGATTGATCTGGGTGCGGCCGCGCAGCGTCGATGTCTTCTTGTCCGATTGCCGCGAGATGGCAACGGCCCGGTCCGCCCGGTCGAGCAGAAGCTCTATGTCGGCGGGGGAAAGATCGCGGATGCCCAGAAGATGGCGGTGGGGATAAAGTGGCAGGGACGATGCGTCGGTCATCTCAAGTCGCTGCTATAGGGGGGAGGCTCCGCGGCTGCAAGCATCGGCTTGGGATTGGATCGGTTCTCCCCGGGATTTTCGTCGCGCGCCGCTGGCCATAGGCTATAAACCGCCTTGGCTTTGGATTCGCAGCCTTCAGGTGATAAGGACGAAGCGTGACTGACGACGTGACCAACCAGCCGCCGCCGCTGGCCGGCGGTAACGCCTGGCGGGGCGATCCGTTGCTGATCCAGCTTGCCGAGCGCTTTTCCGATCCGGTGCGTAAGGACCTCGACGGGCTTGGCCGTTTCGTTCTGACCCATGAGGCGCAGGAGCTGGCTCGTCTTGCCAATGTCGAGACGCCGAAGCTCAGGACCCATGATCGCCAGGGCCGGCGCATCGACCAGGTCGAGTTCCATCCCGCCTATCACGCGCTCATGCGCCGCTCTGTTGCCAACGGGTTGCATTCGTCGGTCTGGGAGAATGGCGACGCCGAGATCGGCCGTCGCCACCAGGTGCGCGCCGCGCGCTTTTATCTCACGGCTGAGCTCGAGACCGGGCATCTCTGCCCGATCACCATGACCAGCGCTTCGCTGGCAGCGCTGATGGCCAGCCCGAAGCTGTTTCGCGAATGGGCGCCGCGGGTGACGACGCGCAAGTACGATCAAAGCCAAAAGCCGCCGGTCGAAAAAGCAGGGCTGACACTCGGCATGGGCATGACCGAGAAGCAAGGCGGCACCGATGTCCGCTCCAACGTCACCAAGGCGGAGCGCGCCGGCAGCGGGTTTTATCGCCTGACCGGCCACAAATGGTTCATGTCGGCGCCGATGTCGGATGCCTTCCTGGTGCTCGGACAGGTGCCGGAGGGACTGTCGTGCTTTCTCGTGCCCCGCTTGCTCGGCGACGGATCCGGTAACGGCTTCCGTTTTCAACGGCTGAAGGACAAGCTCGGCAACCGCTCCAATGCCTCGTCGGAGGTGGAATTCGTCAGTGCCATCGGCGAGATGGTCGGCGAGCCCGGCGCCGGCGTGAAGACGATCATGGATATGGTGACCCTGACGCGGCTCGACTGCGCTGTCGCCTCGTCGGCGATCATGCGGGCCGGACTGGCCGAGGCTGTCCACCACACGCGCCACCGCAAGGTGTTTGGAACCAATCTGATCGAGCAGCCGCTGATGCAGCGTGTGTTGGCCGATATGGCGCTCGACGTTGCCGCCGCTACCGCGCTGTCGTTCCGGCTGGCGCGCTCCTTCGACGAGGCGGCCGGCGACCGCGGCGAGGCAGCCTTCGCCCGCGCCATGACGCCTGTCGTCAAATACTGGGTCTGCAAGATTGCGCCGCCGCTGCTCTATGAAGCGATGGAGTGCCTCGGCGGCAATGGCTATGTCGAGGAGGGGCCGCTCGCCCGCTACTATCGCGAAGCTCCGGTCAACGCGATCTGGGAAGGTTCAGGCAACGTCATGGCGCTCGACGTGTTGCGCGTGCTCGGCCGCGCGCCAGGCCTGTTCGACGACGTGCTGGCCGGCATCGACCGCGATCTAGGCGCCGGAGGACGCGGCACTGTCGGCGTCCTCAAGGCGGCAATGCAGGTCGCGGCAACCGACGAGGGCTCGGCACGGCTGTTGACCGAGCAATTGGCATTGTCGGCGGCGGCGGCAGAGCTTCGCAGGCTGGGGGCAGGGCGGATCGCCGACGCCTTCGTCGAAACGCGCCTCGCCGGCCAGTGGCGCAATACCTATGGCATGATCGATTCGCGCCATGATGCCCGCATGATCATCGATACGCTCTACCCGCCGATCAACTAGGTGCCCTCGCCAAATTCGCTGCCGCTCTCGCGCCCCTGTGGATGGCCGTTAACCTTAACGAATGGTTTCCATTGCGGCGGCCGATGGCAAAGCCCAATGTTATGGTTAAGGCAGGACTGTTCAGCTTGAGCGGCTTTGCCCTGCGAAGCGGGAGCGTCATGCGGCACATTCTGAGCTCTTTTCTGGCACTGCATTGGGCGGCCGTTTTCGCCCTGCTGGCGTTCATCTGCATCGACGGGAATCGAGGCGTGGCGACGGCCCTTGGCGTACTGGGCGTTCCCGTCCAGAACACTCGATTTGCCGATCTCGAAAACGCCGTCGTCGTGGCACCGCTCGCCGTGGCACTGCTTGTCGTCGCGGTGTTGTTCTGCTGGGCTTTTGTTGAAGCACTGACCAGCCACGCGACCAACCCGGATCCTGCCGACAGCGTCGTGCGGATCGCCTTCATCTCCGCCTTGGGCGTGCTGTCGCTGATAGTCATCGGCGGCGCCGCGCAAGGCATCAATGGGCTGTTCATGGTTGTCGCGGTGCAATTGGCGGCACTTCTGGCGTCCTATGTCGCGATGCTCGCCGAGAGGCGGACGGCCGTTGCCGCGGCAGTTCCAGGGACCGGCGAGATCCGAGCGGCCGCGCATGTCATGGCCAAGGCAGCGGCGCATAATTCCTCGCTTGCCCGCATTTCCGGCCGGCTGGATTCGAGGGACGACCGCTGATGCGCACCTTGTTCGCGCTGTGGGCGGCTCCGCTCCTCTTGTTTTGGGGCTGGTTCTTTCTGTCGCTAAACGACATCAATTTCGGCTACGTCATGCTGAGCCGTCAATTGCACGATCTCGTCTTCCAGCTCTATGGACAGATGCTCGGCGTCGATCCGGCACTCATTCCGGGCATGGTGGCGAAAGCTTGCGTGTTCGATGGGCTGCTGCTGACGGGGTTCTGGGCATTTCGCCGCCGCAAGGCGATTGGTGGCTGGATCACGTCGATGCGCAACCGCTATTTCGACCAGGCATCGACGCCGAGCACCTGAAGCCGGTCGAGAACGCCTTGGAGGATAAAAGCGGCCGCCGCAGAATCGATCTTGCCGGCGCGTTTCTTGCGGGAAAAATCCATCTCGATCAGCGTCCGCTCGGCCGCCACCGTCGACAGCCTTTCGTCCCAAAAGACGAAGTGCAGATCGGTCAATCCAGCCATATTGCGCACGAAAGCGCGGGATTTTTGGGCGCGCGCGCCTTCCGAGCCGTCCATATTGATGGGGAGGCCGATCACCACGGCGCCGGCATTTTCCTTCTGTAGCAGAGCGAGCAGCACTGCGGCATCGAGTGAGAATTTCCTGCGCATGATGACAGCGCGCGGGTGGGCGAAGGACAAGCCGCGATCGGAAACCGCCACGCCGATCGTCTTGTCGCCGAGGTCGAGACCGGCCAGGGTCTTGCCGCCGCCGAGCCGGGCCGGCAACTCCTCGATGGTGATGATGCCCAACGGCTTTTCCTTTGACCGCGACGCCGCACGTCTTATACGCGCAAAGCGTGCGTGGTACTTTAATTTCGCCGTCGGCGTTCTATCCTCTACCGAAGCAAAAATCGAGGAAAGCCTTGATGAAATTGACCTGGTACGGACATTCGGCATTCCGAATCGACATCGAGGGCGCGAAAATCCTCATCGACCCCTATCTGGTCGGCAATCCGTCGTGGACGGGTGGGTGGGAAGGGCCGGCCGAAGGGGTCACGCACGTGTTGCTCACCCATGGCCACAGCGACCACATCAGCGGCGCCATCGAAGTGCTCGAGAAGAGCGGCGCGATGGTGGTCGCCAATTTCGAGATTTGCATGTACCTGGTCGGCAAGGGCGTCGGTAACAAGCAGATCAATCCCGGCAATATCGGCGGTACGGTCGATTGCGGCGGCTTCACCACCACCTTCGTTCAGGCTCTGCATTCATCGTCGTTTCCGGGCGAGGGCGGCGAGAATACCTATCTCGGCAATCCGGGCGGGCTTGTCCTGCACTTCCCCGAGGACAAGACGCTTTATCACATGGGCGACACCGACATCTTTTCCGACATGGCCCTGATCAACGAGTTGCATGAACCGAAGATCGGCATCGTGCCGATCGGCGATCGCTTCACCATGGGCGGCGCGGTGGCAGCCCTTGCCTGCCAGCGTTTCTTCAAGTTCGAGACGGTCGTTCCCGCTCATTTCGGCACATTTCCGATGATAGATCAGACCGCCGATAAGTTTGTGGCCGGGCTGGACGGATCGGGTGTGAAAGTGGCGTTGCCGAAGATCGGCGAGACGATTACGCTGTAGCGACAGCGAACCGGAATGACGACATGGATCTGAGAAACTCTCTTTGCATTTCCATGCTGGTTGCCGCGTCGCCGGCGCTGGCCGCCGAGGATTTCATCAACGGGGTCTATCTGCAATCGGAGGATCTCTGCGCGCAGGCTAAAAAGGACACACTGCAGACGGTGATCGAGGGCGGCAATATCGTGCTGTCGGCAAATGGCCTGGAAAGCATCGAATATAATTGTGAATTCCTGCAGATCACCAAAGCGACACGCTCACCAAGCTGGGCGGTGACCGCTATATGCCAGGAGCCGGGCTACGTCTTTCCCGATGTTCTCTCACTGACACAGATGAGCCCGAAGCAGATCGACCTGGTATCGGTTCGGCCTGCCGCCGACGAAGGCGAGCAGAGCGGTAACGGCGGCAGTTATTTCCTCTGCGACGGCGTCACGATGCCATAGGGCCGTTGTCAGCACGATGCATGTTGCGCGGCACGCGCTGCGCCGCTATAGCGCTGGTTTTCCCCGAGGCACAAACATGTCCGTTGATATAAAAACCGTGAAGCGCGTCGCGCACCTTGCCCGTATTGCGGTGAGCGAGGAGGATGCAGAGCGTATGACCGGCGAATTGAACGCCATTTTGGGCTTTGTCGAGCAGTTGAACGAGGTCGATGTTTCCGGCGTCGAGCCGATGACCTCGGTCACGCCGATGGCAATGAAAAAGCGCCAGGACCTCGTCACCGACGGCGGCAAGGCAGCTGACATCGTCGCCAACGCGCCTGCGACCGAAGAGAATTTCTTCCTTGTGCCGAAGGTCGTGGAGTAGCAGGCCGATGGCAATCGACATCGCCGCTGAGACGCCGCTGCAGGACGATGTGCGTGGGCTGGTCGAGGAGCTGAATGCCACATTGCTGGAACTGACGCCGCCGGAGCATTGCTATCATTTGACCGTCGAGCAGATGGCGGATCGCGACACGACCGTTTTCGTCGCCCGCGATAACGGCCTTGCCATCGCTTGCGGCGCACTGAAGCGCCACGATGCTGTGGTCGGCGAGGTCAAGCGGATGTATACGCGACCGTCGCATCGCGGCCGCAAGATCGGCGCGAAGATTGTCGAGCGTATCGAGGCGCTGGCGCGCCAAGAAGGGCTTAGGCGTCTGGTGCTGGAGACGGGGGACCGTCATCCCGCCGCCTGGACCGTCTACGAACGCGCCGGCTTTTCGCGATGCGGCCCGGTACTGGATTATCCCGATTCCGAGTGGTCGGTGTTTTACGAAAAGAGCCTTGCCTGATGACCGACCTGACCCAGCTGACGATTTCGCAGGCCCGCACCAAATTGCGCTCCAGGGAGATCACCGCCACCGAAATCACCGAGGCCTATCTATCGGCGATCGAGCGAGCCAATCCGGCGCTCAATGCCTATGTCGCGGTCACCGACGACAAGGCGCGCGACATGGCCAAGGCCTCCGACGCGAAATTGGCCAAGGGCGAGGGCGGGTCGCTCGAGGGTATCCCGCTCGGCATCAAGGATTTGTTCGGCACCGAAGGCGTCCACACCCAGGCCTGCAGCCATGTGCTGGACGGCTTCAAGCCGCGCTACGAATCGACGGTCACGGCCAATCTGTGGGCGGATGGCGCCGTCATGCTCGGCAAGCTCAACATGGACGAGTTCGCCATGGGCTCGTCCAACGAGACCTCGTATTATGGGCCGGTCATCAACCCGTGGCGGCGTTCACGCCTCGACACGGTGGTGATGCCGACGACACATCAGGGCGAGGGCGGCTTCGTTTCGGCGGGCGGCACCAGGACCGCGCGCACGTTGGACAATGCCCAACTGGTGCCGGGCGGTTCGTCCGGTGGCTCGGCATCAGCCGTCTCGGCCTTCCTGTGCGCAGGCGCCACCGCCTCCGACACCGGCGGTTCGATTCGCCAGCCCGCCGCCTTCACTGGCACAGTCGGCATCAAGCCGACCTATGGCCGCTGCTCGCGCTGGGGGATCGTAGCGTTCGCCTCGTCGCTCGACCAGGCCGGGCCGATCGCGCGCGACGTCCGCGATGCCGCGATCCTGTTGAAGTCGATGGCTTCGGTCGACCCGAAAGACACGACGTCCGTCGACCTGCCGGTGCCGGATTACGAGGCGGCGATCGGCCGCCCGATCAAGGGCATGAGGGTCGGCATCCCCAAGGAATATAGAGTCGACGGCATGCCCGCGGAGATCGAGGCGCTGTGGCAGAAAGGCATTGCCTGGCTGCGGGATGCCGGCGCCGAGATCGTCGATATCTCGCTGCCGCACACCAAATACGCGCTGCCGGCCTATTACATCGTGGCGCCTGCCGAAGCCTCGTCCAACCTCGCCCGTTACGACGGGGTCCGCTATGGGTTGCGCGTGCCCGGCAAGGACATTGTCCACATGTATGAAAAGACCCGCGCCGCCGGCTTCGGGCGCGAGGTCAAGCGCCGCATCATGATCGGCACCTATGTGCTTTCCGCCGGCTACTACGATGCCTACTATCTGCAGGCGCAGAAGGTTCGAACCCTGATCAAGCGCGACTTCGAAAATGTGTTTGCCGCAGGCGTCGACGTCATCCTGACGCCGGCAACGCCTTCCGCCGCCTTCGGCATCGCCGACGAGGACATGGCCGCCGACCCGGTCAAGATGTACCTCAACGACATTTTTACGGTGACGGTGAACATGGCCGGCCTGCCCGGCATAGCGGTTCCGGCTGGGCTCGACGCCAAGGGGCTGCCGCTCGGCCTGCAGCTGATCGGCCGGCCTTTCGACGAGGAAACGCTGTTCCAGACTGCCCATGTCATCGAACAGGCGGCCGGCACATTTCAGCCGGAAAAATGGTGGTAGGATCGTTTCTCATCTGAGGGGGTGAGGGATGTTCTTCTATGTCTCCAAGATTCTCTGGTTCTTCGTTCAGCCGTTGAATCTCGCGATCTTCCTGCTGCTGGCGGGGCTGATCGCGGCAATGTTCGGCCGGCGGCGATTGGCGGCCGTCGGCAGCACTCTTGCCTTCCTCATCCTTGTTGTTGCGACATGGAGCCCGCTCGGCCCCATGATGCTAAATCCGCTGGAGGAGCGCTTCCCCAGGCCGCCGCTGCCCGAAAAGGTCGACGGTATCATAGTGCTTGGCGGCAGTCTGGATGGCGCCGTCAATCTGGTGCGTGGCGGCTATGAAATGAACTCCAGTGGCGACCGGATGGTCGAGGCGGCCGTGCTGGCGCGGCGGTTTCCGACAGCGAAAGTCGTTATCTCCGGTGGCAGCATCGAAACCTTCCGCGGCGGAGAAGGCGATGCAGATACCGCACCGCGTCTTTTTGCCGCGTTCGGCGTGGCGGCCGATCGGCTGATCCTCGAGAACAAATCCCGCAACACCTACGAGAATGCTGTCTTTGCCAGGGAACTGGTGACGCCGAAGCCGGGCGAGACCTGGTTGCTGGTGACCTCGGCCTTCCACATGCCACGCGCCAAGGCGCTGTTCGACAAAGCCGGCTTTTCGACCATTCCGTGGCCAGTCGACTATCGCACCTCCGGTAGGGAAGGCATCGCCACGTTCCCCTATCCCGGCGACTGGCTGGAGGTCACCACTGTTGCGATCCGCGAATGGATAGGGCTCACCGCCTACTGGCTGTCGGGCCGCATCGATCGGCCTTTTCCCGGGCCGGGCGGCTGACCGAGCACCGCCTGCCGCGCCGCCGAGAAAAATTGGCGGCGCACCAGCACCGCCAGCAGCAGCAGCGTCGATAGCACGAAAACGGCGGGATCGACGAACCAGCCAAGATAGCCAATCGAGAAGAACACGCCGCGCAGGCCCGAATTGAAATGCTTCCCAGCCAGCATGTTCATGCGCGCCGCACGCCAGACTGCCGTTTCGGTGACCGGATTGCGCGACGCCTCGCCATGCGGAATCGGCACGGCGCCGATCAGGATCGAGCAATAGTTGAACAGCCGGTAAGCCCAGCCGAACTTGAAGAAGGAAAAGGCCAGGATCAGCACAAGGCCGAACACCTTCGTCTGGAACGCCGCGCGTGAGGGCGTAGCGCCAAACGGCAGGTCACCCAGCACGGTCAGAACCTGGTCGGAGGCGCCGAGCAAGGCAAAACAGCCGCCGATCGCAATCAGCGAACTCGAGGCAAAGAAGGCGGTTCCCTGCTGCAGCCCGCTCATGATGGCGGTGTCGACGATGCGGATCTCGCGCTCGGCCATGGTCCGCATCCAGGCCTCGCGCTGCGTGTTCATCGCCCTCGTCAGCGACATGCGGCTGACCAGCATTCCGTCGGCGGCGAGCGTATGCAGCACCCACGCGGCAAGGAAGAACCCCAGCGCCGCAAGGTCAGCCATCGATAGATGAAAGGAATCGCTCATGCGTTGCTTTTACCACAGGCGGAGGGGACGCTTCGATGGCCGAAGCTGGAATGTCGCTGCCGGAGCAAACAAGGTCGGCAGGCGCAGCGCCGCAATCTTCAAAACAGCGGAAAACATCATGGGAATTCCTATATGTAGACCTCAACAAGGTCCCAGGAGAAAACGCCCACGTGTTCCTTTCGGTTTTCGACCTGTTCAAGATCGGCATCGGCCCATCGAGTTCGCACACGATGGGGCCAATGACGGCTGCGCGGCGGTTTCTCGACGAGATTGCGGGAGACGACTGGCCGCGCCCGGCCGGCGCCAAGGTCGACCGGATCGCGGCCAGCCTGCATGGCTCGCTCGCCTATACCGGCATCGGCCATGGCTCCGATCGTGCAGTGGTGCTCGGCCTCGCCGGCCAGACGCCGCAGACGGTGGATCCCGACCAGGCGGACGGCATCGTCGCTCGCATCGCCACCGAGAAGCGGATCTCGCCGCCCGGCCATCCGTCCTATCGTTTCGACCCGGCAATGGATCTGGTGCTGGATCGCAAGACGCCGCTGCCGGGTCACGCCAATGGCATGGCCTTCTCTGCCTATGATGCCGGCGACCGGTTGCTGCTGAGGCGCGTCTATTATTCGATCGGCGGCGGCTTCGTAATGTCCGAGGAGGAACTGCAGCGGATGAAAGCAAGGGGCTCGGCGACAACCGAAGGCAAGAAGGTTCCGTATCCGTTCAAGAACGCCGTCGAAATGCTGTCCATGGCAGCGAAAAGCGGGCTTTCCATTGCCGAGATGAAGCGCGTCAACGAGGAGACGCAGATGTCGCGCGAGGAGCTCGACGCCGGCCTCGACGGCATCTGGAGCGCCATGAAGGGCTGCATCGAGCGCGGCCTGTCGCAAGACGGCATCATGCCGGGTGGACTCAAGGTGCGCCGCCGTGCCCGGATGCTGCACGACAAGCTGCAGGAGCAATGGCAGCAGAACCGGCCCAACCCGCTGCTCGCCAACGACTGGCTGTCGATCTATGCGATGGCGGTCAATGAGGAGAACGCCGCCGGCGGCCGTGTCGTCACCGCGCCAACCAATGGGGCGGCCGGCACTCTGCCCGCAGTGCTGCGCTACTGGTTGCATTTCCATCCCGAAGCCGACCAGCCCAGCATCCGCGATTTCCTGCTGACGGCGGCGGCCGTCGGCGGCATCATCAAAACCAATGCTTCGATCTCGGGGGCGGAAGTCGGCTGCCAGGGCGAGGTCGGTTCGGCTTCGGCAATGGCTGCGGCGGGATTGTGCGCCGTCATGGGCGGCACGCCCGAGCAGGTCGAGAACGCTGCCGAGATCGCGTTGGAACATCATCTCGGCATGACCTGCGATCCGGTCGGCGGGCTGGTGCAGGTGCCGTGTATCGAGCGCAACGCGCTTGGTGCCGTCAAGGCGGTGACCGCCGCTTCGCTGGCCATCAAGGGCGACGGCGTTCATTTCGTGCCGCTCGATGCCGCGATCGAGACGATGCGCCAGACCGGCCTCGACATGAACGAAAAGTACAAGGAAACCAGCCTTGGCGGATTGGCAGTCAATGTCGTGGAGTGCTGAGCGCCAATCTGGCGGCCTTGACCACCACTGTGGAGAAGTCGATCAGGCCGTTGACGCGTTCGCGTGCTGGACTAAACCTTAAAACGATGTCTCTCAATCTCATAAAGCTTTGCGTCGGCTGTGACAGCGTCGAGGATCTGGAAGAGTGGATTGCCTTCCGTCTCGACGAGCGGCGCCGCGCCGGCGAACCGGCCGAGCACTACCACACCACCCGCATGGTGCCGACACGCGGCGTCGAGATTACCGACGGCGGCTCGCTCTACTGGGTGATCAAGGGCAATGTCCAATGCCGCCAGCTGATCACCGAAATCCGCCCCTTCACCGATGACGAGGGCATCGGCCGTTGCCATCTGATCCTCGATCCCGAGGTCGTGCGCACTGACTGGCAACCGCGCCGCGCATTCCAGGGGTGGCGCTACCTAAAGCAGGCGGACGCGCCGGCCGATCTCGGCAAGGGCAAAGCCGGGCTGATCGAGATCCCGCCGAAGCTCAGGCGAGAGCTTGCCGATCTCGGCCTGCTCTGACGCCGGGAAACCGCAACGCCAAGACCACCAGCCGAAGTGCTTGTACGCAGTTGCCATCATCGGTCCTCCAGGTCGCCTCATCTGGGCTTGCAAGCCGGGGAACAACGCCACATCTTGAATGTCATGAGCGACAAGAAGCAGCCCGTGCGTGCAAGGGCCAATCCTGCACCGGTCGAGTCACAATCGAGCACCGGCGAGATCGACGCGTTTCTCCGTCAGGCAAGGACGCTCGCTGCATCCGCCACCGGTTCAGGCAGGCTGATCCTGTCCCTCGACGCGACGATGAGCCGCCAGCCGACCTGGGATCTCGCCTGTGCGCTGCAGGCCGAGATGTTCGACGCCGTCGGCAAGGCCGGGGCGCTCAAGGTACAACTGGTCTATTTTCGCGGTCTTGGCGAGTGCCGCTCCTCCGCATTCGTCACCGATACCGAAGCTCTGAAGCAGCTGATGACGCGCATCGACTGCCGCAGCGGCCATACCCAGATCGGCAAGGTGCTCGCCCATGCGCTGAAACAGACGGCGGCGGCCAAGGTCAACGCGCTGGTCTATATCGGCGACGCGATGGAAGAAAACATAGATGATCTGGCCGAAACGGCCGGCAGCCTCGGTCTGCACGGCGTTCCTGTCTTCGTCTTTCAGGAGGGCGATGATGCCGCCGCGGAAAAGGCGTTCAAGGAAATTGCGCGGCTGTCGAAAGGGGCCTGGTTCCGCTTCGATCGGCGGGCTGCCGCAACCTTGGCCGGCCTGCTTTCGTCCGTCGCCGTGTTTGCGACCGGCGGGCTGAAAGCACTGGAGGCTCGGGGCAGACCGGAAGACCGGCTGATGATCGAGCATATGCGGGGCGGCGGAACCTGATGGGCGCAATTATCGCTTTTGTAGCGTTGCTTCTAGTGCTTCTCGGCATGCTCACCATCTTCCTGCGCGCCGATGCGGCGAAGCTTGCAGGCGGCATGAGAACGCTTGGACCTGTACTGCTCGGGCTGGTCGGCGTCGCCGTGCTGCTGGTCGGGCGCGAGGGCATCGGCGGCTTGATCCTGTCGGTTGCGCTCGCCTGGTACGCCTCCATGCGCATGAATCGGCCGGCGGCAAAACTGGCACAAGGCAAGCGTTCGACAGTTCGTACCGCGGCGCTTGAGATGGAACTCGATCACGATACCGGCGGCCTCGAAGGCCTCGTGCTGGCCGGGCGCCATGAAGGCAAGATGCTTGGCTCGATGGGGCGTGCCGAATTGCAGCAACTCTATCGCGAACTCTCCGGCGATCCGGAGAGCCGCCAATTGCTAGAGACGTATCTTGACGGCAGATTTCCCATCTGGCGCAAAGACGCTGATACGAATGACGGCGAAGGGCTGGGTGTTGCGCCAGGTTCTGGCGCCATGACTAAGGAGGAGGCCTACAAGATCCTTGGTCTTGAAGCGGGGGCTGCCGCGGCGGATGTCCGCAAGGCGCACCGCCGCCTGATGCAGCGCCTGCACCCCGATATCGGTGGCACGTCTTTCCTGGCGGCGCGGATCAATGAAGCCAAGGACGTCTTGCTCTCCAATCACAACTAGTCTCCTTCGACGCAGAACTTTCGGGAAAGATATCGTTTCGCGCGCCGCTTACTGCTGGACGGCGTAGCACTCGATCTTCTTCTTTTTCAAAGCGTTGCAGGCCTTCCAGGCAGCGGTCTTCGAACCGAAACCACCGAACCGGGCGCGGTAGTAGGTGACGCCGTCCTTGTCGAAGGCGACGGTGAAACCGGAGGCATCGGCCAGAACGGAGGGTGCCTGCTTCGTCGCCTTGTCGAGGAAAGCCTTCGCTTCGGTCTGTTTTGGCGACGAGGCGACCTGTATTGCCCAGCCGGATGGCACTGAGGCCGTGCTGACCGGATCGACCTCTGCCGCCGGTTCGGCATAGGCTGCGGCGACCCGGGCTGTCGCCACGTCGTCCACCGTCGCCACGGCCGTCGTCTTGACCCTCTTGGCCTGAACGACCGGAGTGGTTTCTTCAACGACGGGCGCATTTTCCTCGACAAGAGAGGCAACGGCATCGTCGTTCGGCTTACTGTCCGGTGTCGGCGCGTCATGCTTCGGTAGAAACACTTTGGCCAAGGCTGAAATCGGATTGCCACCGCCAGCCTTGGCAATCAGCACGCCGCCGCCGCTCGACGAGGCCTTCGGCATGTAGGCATTGATCAACCCGGCCATCTGGCTGTCGCGGCTGCCGCCGGATCTGCCGCCCATGACCACCGCTACAATCCGCCGATCGCCATCCGAGACCGAGGAGACCAGATTGTAACCGGAGGCGCGGGTGTACCCGGTCTTGATGCCGTCGACGCCCTTGATGCGTCCGAGCAGACGGTTGTGGCCGTTGATGCGCTGCCGCCCATAAAGAAAGGAGCGCTGCGAGAAATAGCCGTAATATTGCGGAAAATGCTCTCTCAGGGCGATGCCGAGCATCGCCATGTCGCGCGCGGTTGTGAACTGGCCGGGATCAGGCAAGCCGTTGGCGTTGCGGAAAACGGTTCCCCTCATGCCCAGCGCCCGCGCCTTGGCGGTCATCATGCGGGCGAAATTGGCTTCATTGCCGCCGAGCATCTCGCCAAGCGCCGTTGCGGAATCGTTTGCCGATTTGGTCACCATCGACAGGATCGCGGTCTCGACCGTGACCGAGCCGCCGCGCTTGACGCCTAGCTTCGTCGGCGGCTCGGCAGCGGCATTGGCCGAGAACACGACCGGGGAATTCTTGCTGATCCTGCCCTTCGCCAATGCCTCGAACGTCAGATAAAGCGTCATCATCTTGGTAAGCGAGGCCGGATAGCGCCGGCCATCGGCATCGGACGAATAAAGCACCTTGCCGGTCTTGGCATCGATGACGATGGCCGCCGACTTGGCCGCCATGGATGAAGCCGCGTCCGCGACGACGAAGCTCATCGCCATAGCGAGGATCATGATCGTTTTGAGGGGGGACGCGGATTTGGAAACGAAGCCCGACAACGCCTTACGCACTGATAGTTCCTTTGAATTTCCGTTGCCTTGGAGGCGGCAAAGGGGTCCTGCCTCACCTTCGGCCACGCTAACGCGGGCAGCGTTACCAATCCGTTTATGGTAACCGCCGCGTTCACCATTTTCTGCGGGATTGAGCTTCTCTTTATTCGAATCTTAGCGATTACCGGCAGCTCACGATGCGCATTGCCGCGGGAATCTTGACTTTTTGTGCACTGCACAATATATTTACACGCATTGCACAACGCGGCCCGGACAAGGCGCGTCTATCGTCCAAGGCAACCGTTCAAGGGAAAGCGTGAAATGACCCAGACCTATGAAGATTTCAGCAAATACGGCAAGGAATTTGCGGACACCGGATTGAAGAGCTTCGCCTCGCTGTCCAAGGGTGCACAGGCTATCGCCGCCGAGGCGGGCGAGTACACCAAGAAAAGCTTCGAAGCTGGTAGCGCCGCTGTCGAGAAGCTCTTTTCCGCCAAGTCGCTGGACAAGGCGATCGAGATCCAGTCCGATTATGCCAAGCAGTCCTATGAGAGCTTCGTCACCGAGGCCACCAAGCTTGGCGATCTCTATGCCGAACTCGCCAAGGAAGCTTACAAGCCGTTCGAATCGATCGTCGCCAAGGCGAAGTAAATTCGACGAACATTCCGAGCCGGCCCCTGGGCTTGCAAAGACAAACCCGGTCGCGAACGCACGGCCGGGTTTTTTCATGCCAGCTCGAAATCGGAGGCTACGGTCTTCACGATTTGAAAAATCGGTCAAGTTTGGCCACCTAGCCATATTGTCAGCTAAACAGAAGGGCTTAAAATCGTCCATCGAACACCTACATGTCGAGCATGCATGAGGATTCGAAAGAGGCAGGACTACGTGACTACAGGTTTGACTGCCACGAGCTACGTGGTGCGAATGCAGAACGGCAGCAACGGCAATGAGGCCGGTCGCGGCACGGCCGTCATCACGCGCACAAAAACCAAGACCAAGAAGCCCAGTCTGTATCGGGTCCTCATTCTTAACGACGACTACACACCCATGGAATTCGTGGTCCACGTGCTGGAGCGCTTTTTCCAGAAGGACCGCGAAGCCGCCACACGCATAATGCTTCATGTTCACAATCATGGGGTGGGCGAGTGCGGGGTCTATACATTCGAGGTGGCCGAGACCAAAGTGTCTCAGGTCATGGATTTCGCCCGACAGAATCAGCATCCGCTGCAATGCGTGATGGAGAAGAAGTGAGGTAACATGCCGGCTTTCTCCCAAGGCCTGGAAAAGGCGCTTCACCAAGCGCTGACGCTCGCCAATGAGCGGCACCATGAATATGCAACCCTTGAACATTTGCTGCTCGCCCTGATCGACGACACCGAGGCGGCGGCCGTCATGCGTGCCTGCAACGTCGATCTCGACGAGTTGAAGCATACGGTTCTCACCTATATCGACACCGAGCTCGACAATCTCGTCACCGGTTACGATGAAGATTCCAAGCCGACTGCCGGTTTCCAGCGCGTCATCCAGCGCGCGGTGATCCATGTGCAGTCGTCAGGCCGCGAGGAAGTGTCCGGCGCCAACGTGCTCGTCGCCATCTTCGCTGAGCGTGAAAGCCACGCCGCTTACTTCCTGCAGGAACAGCAGATGACCCGCTACGACGCGGTCAACTACATCTCGCATGGCATCGCCAAGCGCCCCGGCGCTTCCGAGACCCGTACCCCGCGCGGCGCCGACGACGAGCAAGGCAGCCAGAGCGGAGCCGAGCCGCAAGAGGAAGGCGGCAAGAAGAAGCAGCAGCAGGACGCGCTGACTGCCTATTGCGTCAACCTGAACAACAAGGCCAAGGCCGGCAAGATCGATCCATTGATCGGTCGCGAGAGCGAGATCAACCGGACCATCCAGGTGCTGTGCCGCCGCTCCAAGAACAACCCCCTCTATGTCGGTGATCCCGGCGTCGGCAAGACGGCTATCGCCGAAGGCCTCGCCAAGCGCATCGTCGAGGGCGACGTTCCCGAAGTGCTGCACAATGCCACCATCTTCGCGCTCGACATGGGCACGCTGTTGGCCGGCACCCGCTATCGCGGCGATTTCGAGGAGCGGCTGAAGCAGGTCGTCAAGGAGCTCGAGGATTATCCCGGCGCCGTGCTGTTCATCGATGAAATCCACACCGTGATCGGGGCAGGGGCCACCTCCGGCGGCGCCATGGATGCATCGAACCTGTTAAAACCCGCACTGTCGTCCGGCGCCATCCGCTGCATCGGCTCGACCACCTACAAGGAGTTCCGCCAGTTCTTCGAGAAGGACCGCGCGCTGGTGCGGCGCTTCCAGAAGATCGACGTCAACGAGCCGACGGTCGAGGACGCCATCGAGATCATGAAGGGCCTCAAGCCTTATTTCGAGGAGTTCCACAAGGTCCGCTACACGAGCGAGGCGATCAAGGCTTCGGTCGAACTCTCGGCGCGTTACATCAACGACCGCAAGCTCCCGGACAAGGCGATCGACGTGATCGACGAGACAGGTGCCTCGCAAATGCTGGTGCCGGAAGCCAAGCGCAAGAAGACCATCGGCATCAAGGAGATCGAAGCGACGATCGCCACCATGGCGCGCATCCCGCCGAAGACGGTTTCCGCCGACGACGAGAAGGTGCTGCAAGGCCTCGACATCGAGTTGAAGCGCGTCGTTTACGGCCAGGACACTGCGATCACAGCGCTGACCTCGGCCATCAAGCTGGCGCGGGCCGGCCTGCGGGAACCGGAAAAGCCGATCGGCTCGTACCTGTTCTCGGGCCCGACCGGTGTCGGCAAGACGGAAGTGGCCAAGCAGCTCGCCGCCTCGCTCGGCGTGGAGCTGATCCGCTTCGACATGTCGGAATATATGGAACGCCACACCGTTTCGCGGTTGATCGGCGCGCCTCCCGGCTATGTCGGCTTCGACCAGGGCGGCCTTCTGACCGACGGCGTCGACCAGCATCCGCATTGCGTGCTGTTGCTGGACGAAGTCGAGAAGGCGCATCCGGACCTGTTCAACATCCTGTTGCAGGTCATGGACCACGGCAAGCTGACCGACCATAACGGCAAGCAGATCGACTTCCGCAATGTCATCCTGATCATGACCACCAATGCGGGCGCATCCGATGCGCAGCGCGCGGCGATCGGTTTCGGTTCGACCAAGCGCGAAGGCGACGATGTCGAGGCGATCAACCGGCTGTTCACGCCGGAGTTCCGCAACCGTCTCGATGCGATCATTCCGTTCGGCTCGCTGCCGGTGCCGGTCATCCATCAGGTGGTGCAGAAGTTCGTCATGCAGCTGGAAGCGCAGCTTTCCGAGCGTGGTGTGACCTTCGACTTGTCGCAGGATGCAATCGCATGGCTGGCCGACAAGGGCTATGACGAGCGCATGGGCGCCCGGCCGCTTGGCCGTGTCATCCAGGAGCACATCAAGAAGCCGCTGGCCGACGAGGTGCTGTTCGGCAAGCTCAAGAAGGGCGGCACGGTGCGTGTCACCGTCGAGAAGAAGGAAACCGGCGAGACCGGCCTGAAGCTCGAATCGCTCGCCGACGAGGCGCCGGTGAAGCCGAAGAAGGAAGAGCCGGACGACGTGCCGAAGGCCAAGAAGGCGGTGGCAAAGAAGCCCGCCGCGAAAAAGGCGGTGGCGCAGAAGCCGGAGCCCAAAGGTAAGGACGGGGGCAAGCGCAGTCTCGTGCCGCAACTGCCGCGCAAGAACTGACGAACCAGCCAGTAAAAAAGCCCCGGAAACGGGGCTTTTTTTGTGACACCCTCCGGTCAAGCACCCGGCGCCCGCCGGAGCGGTTTGCGCCGGTTCAGCTTGCCAGCGCCATCCGTATTTTGCCGGCGTTCTGGGCCAGGATTTCAGGCTTTTCCATCTGTCCGCTGTGCGGTTTCAGGGGAATGCCTTCGAAGCGCGGAATGACATGGACGTGAAGGTGAAAGACAGTCTGCCCCGAAGCTGGTTCGTTGAACTGCATAACCGTGACGCCATCGGCATCGAAGGCCTTCTTTACGGCCCGCGCAACTTTCTGGACGTGAGCGAAGAGCGGGCCAAGCACCGCCGGATCCGCGTCAAGCAGGTTGCGCGACGGCGCTTTCGGCACCACCAGCGTGTGACCCTGTCCTTGCGGCATCACATCCATGAAGACAATGACCGCTTCATCCTCGTAGACGCGGTGCGAAGGGATTTCTCCGCGCAGAATTTTGGCGAAGATGTTGCTGCTGTCGTAGGTTGCTTCGGCCATGGCGCGCGCTCCGGTTCTTGGCTCGCTGTCTCGTGTAGCGAAGCTGTTCCGGGCGGGCAAGATGATCGATCGACATCGGCCGTGCGGGCTCGCACGGCTGAGCGATTGGGCTCGCTACCCTACTCCGCCATGTCCTTGCGGAACGGGGTGTGCTCTTCCAGATATTCGCTCATCCGCTCGACTTCGCGCCGCTCGCGCTGGAGGTAGTCGGCCACTGCATTGCGCAGACCTGGATGGGCGATATAGTGCGCCGAATGCATCGTCACGGGCCGGTAGCCGCGCGCCAGCTTGTGCTCGCCCTGAGCACCGGCTTCAACCACCTTCAGCTTGCGCGAGATGGCGAAATCGATTGCCTGATGGTAGCAGACTTCGAAATGCAGGAATGGGTGGTCCTCGATGCAGCCCCAGTTGCGGCCGTAGAGCGCGTCTGAGCCGATGAAGTTGATGGCGCCCGCTATGTAGCGTCCGTTGCGTTTGGCCATGACCAGCAGGATGTCGTCGGCCATGCGCTCGCCGATTAGAGAGAAGAAATCGCGGTTGAGGTAGGGCCGGCCCCACTTCCTGCTGCCGGTATCCATGTAGAACGCGAAAAAGTCGTCCCAGGCCTTTTCGGTCAGATCCTTGCCGGTCAGCCAGTCGATCGAGATGCCGTCGGCGAGCGCCTCACGCCGCTCTTTCTTCATTGCCTTGCGCTTGCGCGACGCTAACGTCGCGAGAAAATCGTCATAGCTCGAAAAACCTTCGTTGAAGAAGTGAAACTGCTGGTCGGTGCGATGCAGGAAACCGGCCGCCGCCAATATCTGGACATCGTCCTCCGGCGCGAAGGTGACATGGGCGGAAGACACGCCGAGCTTATCCGTCACCGCCTTCAGGCCGGCCGCAAGACCGGCCTTGACGGTGGGACTGTCCTCGCCCTTGCCGACCAGCAGGCGAGGGCCGGTGACGGGCGTGAACGGCACCGCGCATTGCAGCTTCGGGTAGTAGCGCCCGCCGGCACGTTCGAATGCGTCCGACCAGCCATGGTCGAATACATATTCGCCCTGGCTGTGCGACTTCAAATAGCAGGGGACCGCCCCGAGCAGCTTGCCTCGGGCGGTTTCCAGCCTCAGGTGATGGCCTTGCCAGCCGGTACGCCGAACAGCGCAGCCGGAATCTTCCAGCGCGCTCAAAAAAGCTAATGAAACAAGGGGGTTGTAGCCGTTTTCGGCATCGCCGCGCGTAGTGCCGCCGAGGTTGTCCCATTCAGCGCTGGTAAAGGCCCCGATGCCCGCCGCGATGCGGATCGACAGCTCCGCGTTCGCCGTTTGTCTTTCGCAGTCGTCCCCTTGATCCATGGGGCTTACTTAAGCTCGCTGCTGACCCATACAAGCCCGCTCAAGCAAGCCGTACCAGATCTGGCTCGAATCCTTCGAACGTCATCTGGTCGGCATATTTGAAGGTCAGCTCGACGGCAGGCTGGTCGTGCACGGTCCAGGTGATCACCGGCATACCGAGTTTTTCTCGCACGAAGGAGACGAACCGGTTCGGCAGGTCGCCGGCGGCGTAGGAGGTGAAGGCGATGTCATGCGCCAGCATGGCGAAATGCGCCTCGATCAGGTGGTTGTCGTTGCCGTAGGCGGTCAACCCGCCGGGTATGCCGGGGGCATATTTCGGGAACTCACGGATCAGCCAATGGTCGAACGACATGATCGCAGTCTTGCCCTTGTATTGCTTGAGCATCTTGCCGACGCTTTCGACCAGGCCTTCGTCGTGCCCGGCAGCTCCTTTCAGTTCGACAACCATCGGCACACGGCCGTCGACCAGATCAAGCGCCTGCTGCAGCGTCGGCAAATGGTCAGCGGTGCCGCCGACCTTCAGCGCGGTGATCTCGGCAGCCGTACGCTGCCAGACGAAGCCGTTTTCGCCGGTTAGCCGCCGCAGATCGCCATCGTGGATGATGACGGGGACGCCGTCGGATGACAGGTGCACGTCGCATTCGATCGCGTAGCCGCGCTCGGCCGCCGCGGCGAAGGCGGAAAGGGTGTTCTCCCAGCGCGTCTTGTTCATGTCGTGGAGGCCGCGATGGGCGACGGGCCGGGCGGTCAGCCAGGAAAGATCGGTCATGGTTGCAGTCCCGGTCATTCGATTTCGAAGATCGCTTCGATTTCCACTGCGGCATTAAGCGGCAGGGAGGCGGTGCCGACGGCGGAGCGAGCGTGCTTGCCGCGATCGCCGAGCACCGCGGCGAGAAAATCCGAGGCACCGTTGGCAACCAGATGCTGTTCGACAAAATCCGGTGCCGAGGCGACGAAGACGGTGATCTTCACCAAGCGACGGATTTTCTCGAGATCGCCAAGTGCTGCCTGGGCCTGCGCCAATATGTTGATCGCACAGTATTTTGCGGCTTCCTTGCCGGTCGCGGTGTCGACATCGCGGCCAAGTAGTCCGCTCGCCTGGAGCTTGCCGTCCTTGAGCGGCAACTGCCCGGCGGTGAACAGCAGATTGCCGGTCCTGCAATAGGGCACATAATTGGCGGCGGGCGCGGCGGCGGCCGGTAGCGTCACGCCGAGACCGCTTAGCCGCTTTTCGATTGTTTCGCTCATGCTATTTCCCTATTGCTTGAAGGTGCCGCGCAGGCCGGGCCGAAATTGCTATTTTTGCCTCGCTTCCGCCACGACTTTTTTTAAGCTGGACCATCTTTCCATGCGGCCTGCCATTAGCCGCGATGATCGGAGCACCCCATGCGCGCAACGCGCCTCGTATTCAACGCCGTTCTCTTGACAGCGGCTTCCTGGGCGGCTCCCGCTTTTGCGGTGCCGGCGCTGCAGGCGCATCGCGCGGTTTACGACATTTCACTCGACAAAGCCTCCGACCGCTCCGGCATCACCGGCATCACCGGCCGCATGGTCTACGAGTTCAACGGCTCGCCTTGCGAGGGCTATACGGTAAAGTTCCGTTTGGTGACCCAGATCGTAACCAGCGACAACACCAGGCTGACCGACCAGCAGATGACCACCTTCGAGGACGCCGAGGGCAAGACCTTCTCCTTCGTGAACAAATCCTTTGTCGACCAGAACCTCGACAAGGAGGTCAAGGGTACCGCAACGAAGGAGGCCAACGGTCTCAAGGTCGATATCGACAAGCCCGAGAAGAACAGCCTGGAACTCGCGCCGACCCAGTTCCCGACCCAGCAAATGGTCGAAATGATCGGCAAGGCGGAAAAGGGTGAGCGCTTCTACGAAACCAACCTGTTCGACGGCTCTGAGGATGCCAACAAGGTGGTGACCACCACCGTCGTCGTCGGCAAGCAAGCCGATGCCGACAACGCCGATCCGGAAGCGCCGGCGCTGGCCAAGCTCGCCACCGACAAATACTGGCCGGTCGACATCGCCTATTTCGATGATGCCGACAAAGGCGGCGAGGAGGTGCCGGAATACCGGATCAGCTTCAAGCTGCACAAGAACGGCATCACGCGCGATCTCGTCATGGACTATGGCGAGTTCTCGATGACCGGCAAACTGGTCAATCTGTCGCTGTTCGATCAGCCAAAGACCTGCCCGTCGAAATAGGCTGGAACCAACGACAAGCCGCCGGCCGCTATCCGGGATAGTAGCGCTTGATCTTGCGGGCGTGTCGTATCGACTTGAGCATGCCGCAATTGCCCATCATCGTCTAACGACGGTAAGCGCCGTGGGGGAGCAGGTTGAGCAGGATCGACGTTTTTGTGGCGCCGCGGCCCAATGCGACGCTGATCAAGGCCATGACGTTCGTCAACCGAATTGTCATGCTGCACGGCATTCCAGGCTTTCGCGACCTGTTGCCGTTCAACCGTCTGGCCGGTTTGCGCGGCGTCGCCAATGTCCGCCACATCTATTTTCCAGAGGATGACCGGCAAAGGCTGAAGGCTTGTTGCGGTGCGGGCAAGGCGACGTTCATCACGCCCAACCATCCCGAATTCTTTACCGACTGGATGATCGACAAGGAGGTCGTCTCGCGGGTAAGCCCGCTGACGGCATCCTGGGCCACGCACGGCGTCGTCAACGGGCTTGGCCGGCTGATGCAGAAATTCTGGTTGGCCAACAATCTGATCGCGCAAATCCCGGGCAACAGCGCGGCCGCCAAGGAACATTCGGTGGCCTGGGCGCTGAAGGGGCACGGCGTGCTCCTGCATCCCGAAGGCGGTGTCGGCTGGCATGCCAACATCATTGCTCCGCTGCTGCCGGGGGCGGTCGAGATGGGGTTCGAGGCGCTGAAGCGCGGCCGCCTGATGGATCCGGATTTCAAGGTTTGGATCGCGCCCGTGATCTGGAAGCTCGTTTTCACGGGGAATGTCGAGGCAGCGCTGGCAAAGGAATGCGCCTATGTCGAGCAAAGCCTGAAGATCGAACGCCGTGCCGGCAATACGCTGCCGGAGCGCATCCATCATATCTATGCGACGTTGCTGTCGCGCGATGAGGCTGCGTATGGCCTGCGGTCAGATGAGCGGGTTTCGTATGACGCACGTCAAAAGGACCTGCTCGCGGAACTCGGCCGTCGCCTTGCTGAACTTGTCTCGGTCGACGCCGACACGCTCGACACTGCCGAGCTTTTGCGCCGGTCGCGGCGCCGGCTGCGGGAAAACACGGATGGCACCGAAAACCAGGCGCAGGTCCGAACGCTGGCAGATACGATCCAGCGCCTGCGGCGTGTCGGGCCGTGGGCCTCAGCCAATCCGCGCATCACGCAGGAGGAGATCGCCGAACATTTGAAGCGGATCCGCAACGACTATTGCAAGGGTACGCTGCGCGATACGATCAACCGTTTCGTGCCGCAGCCGGCAGGCCCACGCCGCGCCTATGTCCGGGTACCGGAGCCGCTAGGGTTGCACGCTTATCAAGGCTCCGTCGAGGAGGCACTCGCCGAACTGCACGACCGGATGCAGGAGACCGTCACCAGGACGATGACGCAACTCGAGGCCGGCGGAGCCTTCATTTTCTATGCCAATCCCTTCTATCATCGTTAACGGCGTGCTGGTCGGCGCAAGATGAAGGAGTGCGGCAAACCTCATGGCGGTCTATGTCGATGCGGCGATCTGGAAATGGGTCGGCCACCGCTGGTGTCATCTGCTGGCAGACGATACCGACGAGCTGCATCGCTTCGCCGCGCAACTCGGCATCAAGCGCTCGTCCTATCAAGGGCCGCCCAAGACATCGGCGCCGCATTATGACATAACCGGGCTGGAGCGTGACCGCGCAGTGCGGTTAGGCGCCATCGAATGCACCCGCGAGGAGATCGTCGCTGTTTTCCGGCGTGTGCGGGTGCGGAAGGGGACGATGGGACAATGACACCGGTGCGCTGATCGCCGCACGCTGAGCCGCAAGACGCCACAGCGCTTGCGTTTGTCGCGCTTCCCCTCTATATGCGCGCTCATTCCACACACGGACTTTGGTGTCTGCCCGGGAGAAATCCGGCTGAAACCTCCGGTGGCGTTTGAGGACAAAGTCCAAAAATGCCTGTGTCCGTGGAGGCTAACCGGAAAGGAAATAAGAATGGCTCTGCCTGATTTCAGCATGCGCCAGCTATTGGAAGCTGGCATTCACTTCGGCCACCAGACCCACCGCTGGAACCCGAAAATGGCGCCCTATATCTACGGCGCCCGCAACAACATCCATATCATCGACCTCTCGCAGACGGTGCCTTTGCTGCACCAGGCGCTGAAGCAGGTTTCCGACACGGTTGCCAAGGGCGGCCGCGTGCTGTTCGTCGGCACCAAGCGCCAGGCCTCCGACATCGTCGCCGATGCCGCGCAGCGCTCGGCCCAGTACTATGTCAACTCGCGCTGGCTCGGCGGCATGCTGACCAACTGGAAGACGATCTCGAATTCCATCCAGCGCCTGCGCAAGCTCGACGAGATGCTGGCCGGCGAGGCTCAGGGCCTGACCAAGAAGGAGCGCCTCAACCTCGACCGCGAGCGTGAAAAGCTCGACAAGGCGCTGGGCGGCATCAAGGATATGGGTTCGACGCCCGATTTGATGTTCGTGATCGACACCAACAAGGAAGCGATCGCCATTCTCGAGGCCAAGCGTCTCGGCATCCCGGTCGTTGCCATCATCGATTCCAACTGCGACCCGGACAAGATCGACTTCCCGATCCCCGGCAATGACGACGCGGCCCGCGCCATCCAGCTGTATTGCGATCTGATCGCCAAGGCAGCTATCGACGGCATCGCCCGTCAGCAGGGCGCGCTCGGTGTCGATATCGGCGCGTCGGTCGAGGCTCCGGTCGAGCCGGCGCTCGATCAGACCCCGGCCGCCGAGAGCCCGGCAGCCCAGACCCCGGAAGCATAGTAGCGAAGGCCGGCTGCGGCCTTCATCTTTCCAATATGTTGGCGCGGTAAGCGCTACCGGCATCAGGCGCATCATCGAAAATCGATGGTGCGTCAGTGCATTTAGACAAAGAGGCGACAATGAGCATTTCGGCTGCACAGGTCAAAGAACTCCGCGACTTGACCGGCGCGGGCATGATGGACTGCAAGGCGGCGTTGAACGAGACCAACGGCAACATGGAAGAAGCCATCGACTGGCTGCGCAAGAAGGGTATCTCCAAGGCCGACAAGAAGGCTGGCCGTACCGCTGCCGAAGGCCTGATCGGCGTCGATTCGGGCGTCCGCGAGGCAGCGATCGTCGAGGTCAATTCCGAGACGGACTTCGTTGCCCGCAATGCTGCGTTCCAGGAGATCGTCGCCAACGTCGCGAAGGTCGCGCTTGCCTATGGCGGCAAGACCGAGGCCGTTGCCGCTGCTCCCTATCCGGGCTCGGGCAAGTCGGTCGCCGAGACCATCAAGGACGCTGTCGGCACCATCGGCGAGAATCTGGGCTTCCGCCGTTCGGCCAAGCTCACCGTCGAGCACGGCGCTGTCGCAACCTACGTTCACAATGCGGTCGCCGACGGCCTTGGCAAGCTCGGCGTGCTGGTGGCCATCGAGACGACAGGCAACGCGCATGCCGCGAACGCCTTCGCCCGTCAGGTTGCCATGCATGTCGCTGCCACCAATCCGATGGCCTTGACCACCGAAGAGCTCGATCCGGCCGCGGTGGAGCGCGAGAAGGCGATCTTCGCCGACCAGGCACGCCAGTCCGGCAAGCCGGAAGCGATTATCGAGAAGATGGTCGAGGGCCGTTTGCGCAAGTTCTACGAAGAGGTCGTGCTGCTCAAGCAGGCTTTCGTGCTCAATCCCGACATCACCGTCGAGAAGGCGCTGAAGGATGCCGAAAGCGAGATCGGCGCGCCAGCCAAAATCGCTGCATATCTGCGCTTCGCGCTCGGTGAGGGCATCGAGAAGGAAGAGACCGATTTCGCGGCGGAAGTCGCGGCAGCGGTCAAGAAGTAAACTATTCGTTTAAAAGGCTTTTTCGGCCGGGTGTCCGCGAGGATGCCCGGCCGATTTCTTGCGCGGTGTAGGATCAACTCAAAGACGATCTCGGCGCGCTCGATTTCGACATTGCGCAGGACGTTCGGGCACGGCTCGATGCGGTGAGCCGGTCATTCACCCCCTTTTTCGTATTCGTTCTTCGGCTCGGAAATACAGGGTGGCCTTACCGGAGGTCAGACAGTCGGTGACAAGCCGGCTGGCTACCTGCCGAACCTGTTCATGCAAGGTGCTTTTGCCGTGTAAGCTGAAGCTGGAAGAGAGTTTTCCGGCTCGGGCGCCGCGTGACATCGTGGCGCCCTTCGTGTATCGGAACGCCCAGTGTTTCGGGGCGCGCCGAAACGCGTCACACGCACGATGACGAGGACCAGATGACGGTGAAGCCCCTCTACCGACGTGTTTTGCTGAAAGCATCGGGCGAAGCGTTGATGGGCGAGCAGCATTTCGGCATCGACGTATCGGTGGTCGACCGCATCGCCGCCGACATCGCCGAGGCCCGGGCATTGGGCATCGAAGTCGGTGTCGTCATAGGCGGCGGCAACATCTTCCGGGGCGTCGCGGTTGCCTCGAAGGGCGGAGACCGCGTCACCGGCGACCATATGGGCATGCTTGCCACCGTCATCAATTCGCTGGCGCTGCGCACCTCGCTCAACAAGATCGGCGTCGACGCCGTTGTGCTGTCGGCGATCGCCATGCCCGAGCTTTGCGAAAGTTTTTCGCAGCGTCAGGCGACCGCCTACATGAACCAGGGCAAGGTCGTCATCTTCGCCGGCGGCACCGGCAATCCGTTCTTCACCACCGATTCGGCTGCGGCCCTTCGAGCCGCCGAGATCGGAGCCGATGCTCTGTTCAAAGGCACCCAGGTCGATGGTGTCTATTCGGCTGATCCCAAGAAGGACCCGCACGCGACACGTTTCGAGCGGATCAGCCATGACGAAGTCATCAAACGCGGGCTTTCGATCATGGATACGGCGGCGATTGCACTTGCGCGCGAAAACAACATTCCGATAATCGTCTATTCGATCCACGAGAAGGGTGGTTTCGGCGATATCCTGAGGGGCGGCGGCCGTTGCACGGTCGTCGCAGATGATTGACCGGACCATGAACCCGAAAGGGATTGGTTGCGGATGAGGCTCGAACAGGGCTTACCCTAAGCAGTGAACCCGGGTTAACGGGTCGAGGAGACGATGATGAGTGGCGAATACGACGATCTCAAACGGCGCATGGACGGGGCGATCGCCGCGTTCAAGCATGATCTGGCTTCGCTGCGCACCGGCCGCGCGTCGAGCAACCTGCTCGATGCCGTCCAGGTGCAGGCCTATGGCACCACCATGCCGATCAACCAGGTGGCAACAGTGTCGGTTCCGGAACCGCGCATGATTTCAGTTTCGGTGTGGGACAAGTCGATGGTCAGCGCGGTCGACCGTGCCATCCGTGAAGCCAATCTCGGGTTCAATCCTATCGTCGACGGTACCAATCTCAGGATTCCGCTGCCCGAGCTCAACGAACAGCGCCGCAAGGAGCTGGTCAAGATCTCGCACGGTTATGCCGAGAATGCCCGCGTCGCCGCACGACACGTTCGCCGGGACGGCATGGACTTTCTGAAAAAGGCGGAAAAGGACGGCGACATCAGTGAGGACGACCATCGCAAACGGGCCGACCAGGTTCAGAAACTGACCGACGAGACAATCAGCACCATCGACCACCTGCTTTCCGACAAGGAAGCGGAAATTATGCAGGTCTAGGGTCTGGCCACGGCTGGCCCGGAAGTGAGAACATGGCAACGCCCGCGCATGTCGCGATCATCATGGACGGAAACGGACGCTGGGCCAAGGCGCGCGGCTTGCCTCGGCTAGCTGGTCACCGCGCCGGCGTCGAGGCGCTGCGCCAGACAGTGCGCGCCGCCCCAGGCCTCGGCATCTCCTTCCTGACCGTCTACGCTTTTTCGTCGGAAAACTGGTCACGACCGAAATCTGAAGTCAGCGACCTCATGGGCCTGCTGAAGCTTTTCATCCGACGTGACCTCGCCGAGCTGCACCAGAGTGGGGTGCGGATCAGGGTCATCGGTGACAGGGCAGGGCTGCAGCCCGACATAAGGGGCCTGCTTGAGGAAGCCGAAACGCTCACTCTCCGCAACGAAGCGCTGACGCTGGTCATTGCCTTCAATTACGGCGGGCGCGACGAGATCGTGCGCACCGCGCGCAAGCTCGCCACAGCGGCGGCGCGCGGTGAGATCGACAGCGAGGCGATCACGGCCGAGTCCTTTGCCAGCTCGCTCGATACAGAGGGCATTCCGGATCCGGAACTGGTCATCCGCACCAGCGGCGAGCTTCGGTTGTCGAATTTCCTGTTATGGCAGGCTGCCTATAGTGAACTCGTTTTTCTGCCTTGCTACTGGCCCGACTTCAGTCGCGAGCACCTGTCCGATGCACTGCGCGATTTCGCCGGCCGCGAGCGCCGCTTCGGCGGACTTGCCGCCCAAGATGTCGCCTCAGGCTGAGGAATGAGCAACCTCCAGCTCCGGGTCATTTCGGCCGTCGTGCTTGCCATCGTCACGCTTGGCCTGACCTGGCTCGGCGGACTGCCCTTCCGGTTGCTTTGCGCTGCCATGGCGGCGGTGATCTTCTACGAGTGGACGCGGATGAGCCGCCCCGTTACCCCGGCAGGTGCTGGTGCTATGGCAGGTCTCGGCTTTCTGCCCGAGGCGCTGATCGTGGTCTTTATTGGTGCCCTCGTCGCCGGCCTGCCTGCGTCTTTGCTGCTGCCGCTCGTCGCGGCTCTGGTTGCTGTCACTGCCATCGCGGCGTCGATGCGCAAGGCAGGACCGTGGGAAGCAGCCGGCCTTGCCTATGCGGCCGTGTCGGGCTTCTCGCTGGCCTTCTTGCGTGATGGCGACCATTCAGGGCTGCTGGCCATTCTGTTCCTATTCGCCGTGGTTTGGGCGACCGATATTTTTGCTTATTTCGTCGGCCGCTCCGTCGGTGGCCCAAGGCTGGCGCCGTCGATCTCGCCGGGCAAGACGCGGAGCGGGGCGCTCGGTGGGGTGGTCGGCGGCGTAGTGGCCGGTCTGCTTCTGGCCGCAGTAGCCGGAACGGGCAACCTCGCCGTGCTTGGCGTGGTCGCACTGGTGCTTTCGATCGTCGCGCAAGCCGGCGACCTGTTCGAATCATGGGTCAAGCGACGCCACGGCCGTAAAGATTCCGGCACGCTGATACCCGGCCATGGCGGCATCATGGATCGGGTCGATGGGCTTGTCGCGGCGGCTTTCGCCCTATACGTCATCGGCTGGATTTCCGCGACCGCCGACCATCCGGCACAGGGGCTGTTTCCGGTTTGAACGGCATCGTCGGTGGGCCGGCGCGAGGCTGCGTCATGGATTCGCCTGGATTGATGTCACAGTCGCGGCGTGATCTGCGCCGTGGATGAATTTGAGGGCATGAATTGAACGAGATTCTTCACGCGGTTTTCAGCACGGACGGCCTTGTCCTCGGCACGCTGGTGCCTTTCCTGTTCGTGCTGACCGTGGTCGTGTTCGTCCACGAAATGGGCCATTACCTCGTCGGCCGCTGGTGCGGTATCGGCGCAAAAGCCTTTTCGATCGGTTTCGGCCCTGAGATCATCGGCTTCAACGACAGCCGCGGCACCCGCTGGAAGCTTTGCGCCATACCGCTCGGCGGCTACGTCAAGTTCGTCGGCGATATGAACGCGACGTCGAGCCAGCCCAGCTCGGAGGAGGTCGAGGCGCTGAGCGACGACGAACGCAAGGTTGCCTTCCACACGCAGCCGATCTGGAAGCGGGCGGCGACCGTCGTGGCGGGGCCGCTGTTCAACTTCCTGCTGACGATCGCCGTCTTTGCCGTGCTGTTTTCAATATATGGCCGGCCGGTATACGAGCCGATGGTGGCTGAAGTCACCGCAGGCAGTCCGGCAGCGGCGGCCGGCATCATGCCCGGTGACCGATTCGTCAGCGTCGACGGCAGCAAGGTCGAGACCTTTGCCGACGTCCAGCGTCTGGTTTCGGGCCGCGCCGGCGACAGCATCACCTTCGTTATGTTACGCGGCGGCAAGGAAATCACCGTCACGGCGACGCCGCGCTTGATGGAACAACAAGACGCATTGGGCAACAAAGCCCAGGTGGCCGTGATCGGCGTCGTCAACAACAAGGAACTCGGCCAGCCGCGGCTGATCACCTACAGCCCGGCCGGGGCAGTCGGGGCGGCCGTCCAGGAAACCGGACACGTCATCCAGCGCACCGGCCAGTTCCTGCAGCGTTTCGTTGTTGGCCGCGAGGACAAGTGCCAGCTGGGCGGGCCCATCAAGATCGCCAAGATGTCGGGCCAGGCGGCAAAGCTCGGCTTCGAATTGCTCGTCCAGCTTGTTGCATATCTGTCAGTCGGGATAGGAATTCTCAATCTTCTGCCGATTCCCCCCCTCGACGGAGGGCATCTTCTGTTCTACGGCGTGGAAGCTGTCATCCGACGGCCAGTGTCCGAACGGATGATGGAAATGGCTTATCGGAGCGGCCTCATCCTGGTGCTCGGCTTCATGGGCTTTGTTTTCTGGAACGATCTGTTTGGGTGCTGAAATCATGAAGAAATTTGGCTTCAGCGCGACCAATGTTGAGACGCCGTTTACCATGCGTGGGGATATGCGTGACGCGAAAGCCACGCCACAGGGTTAAGTAAATACAAATTAACCAGAAGCCTTGCGTGTAGGGAAAATCCGGTTAATACGGTAGGGGAAATTACCGCACGTCCGGTTTTCTCGCCGTGGGGACTTCGAGAAAAGGTACAAAAGCCCGATGAAGGCAGCATCCAAGTTTCTGAGCGCCGCGTCCGCGGTGGCTATGTCCGCTGCTCTGGTTGTACCAGGCGCGCTCGCAGTGCAGTTCGTTGCCACATCGGCCGCCGAGGCGGCTGTCGTCTCCAGAGTCGAAGTCACCGGCAATCAGCGTGTCGACGCGGACACCATCCGCAATTACGTGACAATCAAGCCCGGCAAGGCGTTTTCCAGCTCCGACATCGACGATGCGGTCAAGGCGCTGTTTGGCACCGGGCTGTTTTCGGACGTGCAGATCAACCAGGTCGGATCGACGCTGGTCATCAAGGTTTCCGAATACCAGGTCGTCAACCAGGTGCTGTTCCAGGGCAACAAGAAGCTCAAGGACAACGCGCTTGCAGCCGCGGTGCAATTGAAGCCGCGCGGCACCTTCTCGCAACAACAGCTCGACGCCGATGTCGAGGCGGTCAAGGCCGCATACCGGCGTATCGGCCGCGACGATGCCGCCGTGACCACCCAGATCATGGATCTCGGCGACAACCGGGTAAACGTGGTCTTCAACATCAACGAAGGCGGCCGCACCCAGATTGCGGCGATCAATTTCGTCGGCAACAGCGCCTATTCGAGCCGCCGTCTGTCGGACATCATCTCCACCAAGCGCTCGTCCTTCCTGTCGTTCGTGCTGCGCGACGATGTTTATGACGAGGACAAGCTGCGCGCCGACCAGGAGCTGCTGCGCCGCTTCTATTATAATCACGGCTATGCCGACTTCCAGGTCGTCTCGGCTGTCGGCGAACTCGACGACACAACCAACAAATACACCGTTACCATCACGGTGCAGGAGGGCGAGCGGTATACGTTCGGGGACGTCAGCGTCGAAAGCACGATCCCCGAGGTCGACAGCAAGTCGCTTGAATCGGTGGTCGAGACCCACAAGGGCGATGTCTATAACGCCAAGGATGTCGAGGACACGATCATCGCGCTGACCGAAAAGGTCGCCGGTTCTGGTTATGCCTTTGCCCAGGTGACGCCGCGCGGTGACCGCAACTTCGAAAACCACACCATCTCTGTCGTTTATACGATCGACCAGGGCACCAAGGCCTATATCGAGCGCATCGAGATCCGCGGCAACGATCGGACGCGCGACTACGTCATTCGCCGCGAGTTCGATGTCAGCGAAGGCGACGCTTTCAATCAGGTTCTCATCCAGCGCGCGAAGAGGCGGCTGGAAGCACTCGATTATTTTGAGAAAGTCGAGATTTCCACCGTTCCGGGCTCTGAGCCTGATCAAGTCGTGCTGGTGGTCGACGTGGTCGAGAAATCGACCGGTGAGTTCTCGGTCGGTGCCGGTTATTCGACTGGTGGCGAGACGGCTGGTCCGTCCGTCGAAGGTTCAATCAGTGAGCGGAACTTCCTCGGCCGCGGCCAATTCATCAAGGTGGCGGCTGGCGGCGGCAAGAACTCGCGCGATTACAGCTTCTCGTTTACCGAACCGTACTTCCTTGGTCGCCGTATCGCTGCCGGATTCGACATCTACAAGCAGACTCGAAACTATGACCATTACGATAGCGACACGACGGGCGCGACAGTGCGCTTCGGCCTGCCGATTACCGACAACATCTCGACTCAGCTCGCGTATAATATCGCTCAGGAGAAGTATGAGTTCGACGAGAACTGCGACCCTGCCACCTGCGATGTCTCCCAGGCGATTATAAACGGTGTCGAAGAGAGTCCGTGGCTCAAATCGTCGGTTAGTCTCGGCCTAGTTTACAATACCATTGACGACATGAAGAATCCCCATGAAGGCATTTTTGCCAACGTCGGCACGGAAGTGGCTGGCGTGGGCGGCGACGCCAAGTTCATCAAGGTGACAGCGCGCGGCAGCATTTATCAGACGTTGTCCGAACAATTGGATCTGGTAGGCCTCATTTCTGGCGGTGCCGGCCATGTCCAGGGATATGGCAGCGGCGACCTGCGTGTCTTCGACCATTTCCAGAGCAGCGATCGAATGATCCGCGGTTTCGAATATGGCGGCATCGGTCCGGTTGCCTCGGACAACAGCAATGACCATCTCGGCGGCACCACTTACTTCAATGCCTCGGCGGAAGCGCAGTTCCCGCTGCCGGTCATCCCGGAAAGCTTCGGTTTGCGCGGCGCGGTATTCGCCGATGCGGCAACGCTCTACGGCAGCAAGATTGCCTCCAACCTCGTCAATCAGTCGACGACCGGCATGGAATGGCGCGCTTCTGTCGGCGTCGGTCTGATGTGGGCATCGCCTTTCGGCCCGATCCGCATCGACTATGCGATCCCGGTCAAGAAGGAAAAGACCGACGACGTGCAGGAATTCAACTTCGGCATATCGACCCGCTTCTAATGTGCGGGTAACGATGCTTCCGGCTCGTTTGGATCCGGATGTCAGTGATCCGACACTACAGCGCAGTGCGTCCTATCGGACGCTCAAAGAACGTTGTAGCAATTTGATTTGCGCATGATCCTTTCCGAGGATCGATTTCCGATTTCGGGGTCATGCGCTAGCTGGATATTGCTTCTGGAATGACCGATCCGGTGTTCTTCGCGCCCTCACGCCGGTATACGGCCGGCGAAGTCGCGAATCTGACCGGCTCGATGCTTGTCGATTCCGCTCTCTCCGATGTTTCGATCGACGCTCTGGCTCCCGCCAACGAAGGCGGCGAGAACGCCCTTGTCTTCGTCGATGGCAGGCGCAATTTCGCCCTGATGCAGTCACTGCGGGCGGCAGCGGTTCTCTGCCCTGCCGAATTTGCCGCCAAGGCGCCAGCGGGCATCGCGGTTCTGGTGCATCCGCGCCCGCAGCAGGCTTTCGCAATGGTCGGGCGCCTGCTTTTCCCGGCGGCTGCGACGCCTGGACCGATGACCGGCGAAACCGGTATCTCGCCGCACGCCCATATCGATGCGACCGCCCATGTCGAGCCCGGTGCGATCATCGAAGCGGGCGCGGTCATCGGACCGCGCGCTGCCATCGGCAGCGGAACCGTCATTGCCCCTCATGCGGTTATCGGTCCTTCCTCGCAGATTGGCCGCGACGGCTATGTCGGTCCAGGTGCCAGCGTGCAATATGCATTGATCGGCAATCGCGTTATCATTCATGGCGGCGCCAGGATCGGCCAGGATGGCTTCGGCTTTGTGGCCGGGGCAAAGGGTCCTGAGCGGGTTCCGCAGATCGGCCGCGTCATCATCCAGGACGACGTCGAGATCGGGTCGAATACGACCGTCGATCGCGGCGCCATGTCCGACACGATCATCGGCCAGGGCACCAAGATCGACAATCTGGTGCAGATCGCGCACAACGTTCGCATCGGCCGCAATTGCATAATAGCCGGGCTTTCGGGTATTTCCGGTTCAGTGACGATAGGCGACAACGTCACCATGGGTGGCGGCGTCGGCCTTGCGGATCATTTGACCATCGGGCCCGGCGCCAAGCTTGCGGCAAGAAGCGGGTTTATGAGCAATGTGCCTGCCGGTGAGATTTGGGGAGGATATCCGGCGCAGCCGATGGCGGAAGCCATGCGCGAGATAGCGGCCTTGCGCAGACTTGCACGGACGCGCAGACAGGGTGAGGGGGGAAATGGCTGACATCGCAGCGGCGACGCTCGAAGCGGTTGACATAATGCGGCTGATGAAGCTCCTGCCGCACCGCTATCCGTTCTTGATGATCGACCGTATCGTCGACATAGATGGCGACGAATCCGCAATCGGCATCAAGAACGTCACCATAAACGAGCCGCATTTCCAAGGTCATTTCCCTGACCAGCCGGTCATGCCCGGCGTGCTGATCATCGAGGCGATGGCGCAGACGGCCGGCGCCATCTGCATCCGCAGCCTTGGTACGGAAAAGCCGTCGCTGGTTTATTTCCTGACCATCGACAATGCCAAGTTCCGCAAGCCGGTCGTTCCAGGCGACCAGTTGAAAATTCATGTAAAGAAAATCAAGAAACGCGGCAATCTTCTCAAATTCGCTTGCGAGGCCCTCGTCGATGGCGCCAAGGCGGCGGAAGCCGAGATCTCGGCGATGATGGTCGCAAGCGGCTGACAAACGAATCCTAATGAAAATCCAGACAGTCATCCATCCATCGTCGGTCGTCGAGGCAGGCGCCCAAATCGGCGAAGGCGCCCGCATCGGGCCCTTCTGTCACGTCGGCCCCGAGGCCGTGATCGGCGACCGCGTCGAACTGGTCAGCCATGTCTCGGTGATTGGCGCGACCACCATCGGTGCATCGACCAAGGTCTATCCGATGGCGATACTGGGCGGACCGCCGCAGAACACCAAGCACAAGGGCGGCCGTACCACGCTGGTGATCGGCGAGAACTGCACGATCCGCGAAGGCGTCACCATGCATGTCGGCACCGATTCCAGCCGCGGCGAGACGACGATCGGCGACAACGGCAATTTCCTTGCCTATGCCCACATTGCCCATGACTGCGTGGTCGGCAAGAACGCCACCTTCGCCAATCAAGCGACGTTAGGCGGGCATTGCGAAGTCGGTGATAATGTCTACATCGGCGGCCTTACCGCGGTTCATCAGTTTGTCCGCATCGGCGATAACGCCTTTCTCGGCGGCTGCTCGGCGATCGTCGGCGACGTCATTCCCTACGCCATCGCCGTTGGCAACCGTGCCAGCCTTCGCGGCCTCAACATCATTGGGCTGAAGCGCGCCGGCCTGCCACGTTCGGAGATCCATTTGCTGCGCAAAGCCTATAAGGCGATCTTCGATCGCTCCCGGACCGTCGGCGAAAACATCGAATTCGCCAAGGCGGAGTTCGCCTCGTCGCCGACTGCCATGAAGATCGTCGATTTCATCGCCGGTCGCGGCAAGCGGCACTATGCCGTGCCGTCGCTCAAGGGTGGCGACGGCGACGATGCCGATGATGAAGACTGAGAGCAGATGACGAAGATTGAGGCTGCCGGAAAGGGCCTTGATCTCGCGCCAGATGCCAAGGTCGGTATCATCGCCGGCGGCGGCAGCCTCCCGGTCGAAGTTGCCCGAGCGCTCGCCCGGCAAGGCAAATTGCCCTTCGTCGTGATGGCGGCGGGCGAGGTCGACCGCATAGCCGATTTCGAGCCCTATGAGCAGGCAACCTTGAGGCTGGAAGACGTCGGCTCGCTGCTGCCGATCCTCAAGCGGCATCACGTTACGCATCTCGTAACCGCGGGTCATATCACGCGCCGCCCCAGGCTGAGCGCCATGCGCCTCAATTTGGGCCTGCTCGCCTGGCTGCCCAGCCTCTTCGTCGGTGTAACCCGGGGAGACGATACGGTGCTGAAATTGTTCGTGCGCAGGATCGAGCGCAGCGGCATCAAAGTCGTCGGCGCTCACGAGATCGTGCCGGAGCTGGTCGCCGCCGAAGGCCTGCTGACCAAGGCGGCGCCACGCAAATCCGACTGGCGCGACATCGAGGCGGCGCACGCGGCGGCAAAAGCCATCGGCGCGCTGGATATCGGCCAAGCGGCTGTTGCGGTCGGCGGCCGCGCCATTGCGCTGGAAGGCGTCGAAGGGACTGACGGGCTGCTCGAGCGGACAAGGGAGTTGCGCGGGCACGGCAGGCTGGCTGGCAGGACGCGCGGTGTCCTGGTCAAATGCGCCAAGCCCGGTCAGGAACTGCGTGCCGATCTGCCCTCCATTGGCCCGCTGACCGTCGAGGCGGCGCATGCCGCCGGACTGGCCGGCATTGCCGTAGAAGCCGGCCGCTCGCTGGTGCTCGAAGGTCCCGCCACCATCGGGCGTGCCAATGCGCTCGGCCTGTTCGTGATCGGGCTGCCTGCTGCGGAGCCGGCGCATGGCGAATGAGCGGCCGTTGAAGATAGCCGTCGTCGCCGGCGAGGAATCCGGCGACCTGCTTGGCGCCGACCTTGTGCAGGCGTTAAAACGCATGACCGGGCGCGCCGTTCGGCTTGTCGGCATCGGCGGCCGCCATTTGCAGGCACTCGGCCTGGCGCCATTGTTCGACGGCAGCGAGATCGCGCTGATGGGGCTTAGCGCTATCCTGCGCGACCTGCCGCGCCTGATGCGGCGGATCGGCCAGACGGCAAACGCGATTGCCGGAGAAAAGCCCGATTGCCTTATCACCATCGACAGTCCGGATTTCTCGCTGCGCGTCGCCAAAAAGGTGCGTGCCGCCGATCCGACTATCCCGATCGTCCACTATGTCTGCCCGAGCGTGTGGGCTTGGCGGCCGGGCAGGGCGGCGGCGATGAAACCGTATGTCGATCACATTCTTTGCATCCTGCCGTTCGAGGTGAAGGAACTCGCTCGCCTGGGCGGGCCGCCCGGCACCTATGTCGGGCATCGCCTTGCACACGATCCGGGCATAGTCAGTGCCGCCAGGGCGCAGGCGCAGCCGCGTGACCTGTCCGCAGATCACGTCAAAACGTTGCTCGTATTGCCCGGTTCGCGTCGCGGCGAGGTGCGACGCCTGGTCGGGCCGTTCGGCGAGACGGTGTCGATCCTGCGGGCGCGGGGGCACCGCTTGCGCCTGCTGTTGCCGACGGTCCCGCACGTCGCCGACCTGGTCAGGACGTCGGTTGCGAGCTGGGACGAGAAGCCGGAGATCATCCTTGATGCCGAACGCAAATGGCAGGCCTTCGGCAAGGCCGATGCGGCGCTGATCGCGTCGGGGACGGTATCGCTGGAACTTGCACTGGCAAGTGTGCCGATGATCTCCTGCTACCGGCTCGATCCGGTCATGCGCATGGCGCAGCCGCTGATCAAAGTATGGAGCGCAGCCTTGCCCAATCTCATTGCCGACCGGCCGGTTGTGCCGGAACACTACAATCAATATGTGCGGCCGCATTATCTGGCGCGGCAACTGGAAGCGCTGTTCTCCGATACCGCCTACCGCACCTGGCAGAAGCACGGTTTTGCCGACATTGCCGGGCGTATGGCAACCGCCAAGCCGTCAGGCGAGATTGCTGCGGGGGTGGTGACGGGGATGGTGAGGAAGTGGGTGAATAGTGAATAGTGAGTAGGAAATGGTGCTGGCGGTAACGGCCAAGCTGCTTCAGCTACTACTCGCTATCTTCACCGCTTCGCGATCGGGACGTAATCCCGTTCCGGCGCGCCAGTATAGAGCTGGCGCGGGCGACCGATCTTCTGGTGCGGATCCTCGATCATCTCCTTCCACTGCGCGATCCAGCCGACGGTGCGGGCGACCGCGAACAGTACGGTGAACATGGTGGTGGGGAAGCCCAGCGCCTTAAGGGTGATGCCGGAATAAAAATCGACGTTGGGGTAGAGCTTCTTCTCGATGAAATAGGAATCGGTCAGCGCGATCTTCTCCAGCTCCATGGCGATGTCGAGCAGCGGATCGTCCTTGATGCCGAGCTCGCCCAGGACTTCGTGCGCGGTCTTCTGCATGATCTTGGCGCGCGGATCGTAGTTCTTGTAAACGCGGTGGCCAAAGCCCATCAATCGGAACGGATCGTTCTTATCCTTGGCGCGCGCAATGAATTCCGGGATGTGATCGACATGGCCGATCTCGCCCAGCATGTTCAGGGCTGCCTCGTTGGCGCCGCCATGTGCAGGACCCCACAGGCAGGCGATGCCGGCAGCGATACAGGCAAAGGGATTGGCGCCCGACGAGCCGGCCAGGCGGACGGTCGAAGTCGAGGCGTTCTGTTCGTGATCGGCGTGCAGGATGAAGATGCGCTCCATCGCGCGCGCCAGCACCGGATTGATCTTGTATTCCTCGCAAGGCACGGCGAAGCACATATGCAGGAAGTTGGCTGCGAAATTCAGCTCGTTCTTCGGATAGATGAACGGCTGGCCGATGTGGTATTTGTACGCCATCGCCGCGATTGTCGGCATCTTGGCGATCAGCCGCATTGAGGCGACCATGCGTTGATAAGGATCCGAGATGTCGGTGGAATCGTGATAGAAGGCCGACAGTGCGCCGACCACGCCGCACATCACCGCCATCGGATGCGCATCACGGCGGAAGCCGGTGAAAAAGCGCGACATCTGCTCATGCACCATGGTGTGGCGCGTCACCCGGTAGTCGAAATCGTCCTTCTGCGCCTTGGTCGGCAGTTCACCATAGAGGAGGAGATAGCAGACTTCGAGGAAGTCGCCGTGCTCGGCCAGTTGGTCGATCGGGTAGCCGCGGTGCAAAAGAATGCCGGCATCGCCATCGATGAAGGTGATTTCCGATTCGCAGCTCGCCGTCGACGTAAAGCCGGGATCGTAGGTAAAGACGCCGGCGGTGTTGTAGAGCGAACCGATGTCGATGACGTCAGGTCCTACCGAACCACTTCGGATCTTGAATTCATGGGTTTTGCCGCCGAGCTCCAGCTTTGCCGTCGATGCCTGGGTTTTGCCGCCAAATTCCATTTTCGTCGCAGGTTCGGTCATAGCAAACTCCTTTTTGTTTCCTCAGGCCGGCAAAGGCAAAATATCTGAACCCAACACGTCAAAAGCATCGGAATATGCACATTTGCGCCCGCAATTGTATCTGCGCGCCAGATTAGGCCAAGGCCCAATGTTGCACTGCGAAACACACCTTTCAATGCCAATCTTCTTGGGCCAGTTCGCTAATCGATTTGATCAGCGATCCGCGCCAGGCTTTCCTCGCGGCCCAGCACGGCAAGCACATCAAAGACACCTGGCGAGGTACTTTTGCCGGTGAGCGCGGCGCGCAAAGGTTGGGCCACGGCGCCGAGTTTATGGCCGCCGGCCTGCGCGTAGTCGCGGATCGCGGCTTCAGCCGAGGCGGCAGACCAGTCCGAAACCGTGGCCAGTGCGGCATGAGCGCCCCGCAGGATCGCGCGCGCCTCACCGCTGAGCAGCGCCGCCGCCTTCTCGTCGACCGGCAGCGGCCGCTCGACGAACAGGAATGCAGCCCCTTCAACAAGTTCGACCAGCGTCTTGGCGCGCTCCTTCAGGCCGGGCAAAGCGGCCAGCAGTTGCGCCTTGCGTCTGTCGTCGAGGCGGCCGGCGATTGCCGGGCCACCTTCGAGATAGGGCAGAGTGGCGATGAAGATGTCGAGCAGCGCCGCGTCGTTCATCCGGCGCATATGCACGCCGTTGAGCGCCTCGAGTTTGGCGAAGTCGAAACGGGCGGCGCCCTTGTTGACATCGCCAATGTCGAACCATGCGATCATGTCGGCAATCGACATGATCTCATCGTCGCCGTGGCTCCAGCCAAGCCTCGCCAGATAGTTGAGCAGCGCCTCCGGCAGGTAGCCCATGGCGCGATAGGCCTCGACGCCAAGCGCACCGTGCCGCTTCGACAGCTTGGCGCCGTCGGCACCGTGGATCAGCGGGATATGCGACATCGACGGCACCTCCCAGCCCATGGCCTGGTAGATTACGGTCTGGCGTGCGGCGTTGGTCAAATGATCGTCGCCGCGGATGATGTGGGTGATGCCCATGTCGTGATCGTCGACGACGACGGCATGCATGTAGGTCGGATTGCCGTCCGAGCGCAGAATAATGAAATCGTCGAGATCCTTGTTGGGAAAACGCACGTCGCCCTGGACGCGGTCATGCACCACCGTCTCGCCGTCTGTCGGCGCCTTGATGCGGATCGCCCCCTTGGCGCCGGGCGGCGCCTCCGACGGGTCGCGGTCGCGCCAGCGTCCGTCATAGCGGGGAGGCAGCCCCTTGGCCCGTGCGCTCTCGCGCATTGCTTCCAGCTCGGCAGGCGTCGCATAACAATAATAGGCCTTGCCCATGCGAACGAGCTCCTCGGCCACCTCGCGATGGCGCGGCGCACGCTCGAACTGCGACACCGGCTCACCGTCCCATGTCAGGCCAAGCCAGGAAAGCCCGTCGAGAATGGCTGCGGTTGCCGCATCGGTGGAGCGCTCGCGGTCGGTGTCTTCGATGCGCAGCAGCATCGTGCCGCCTGTGTGCTTGGCATACAGCCAGTTGAACAGCGCCGTGCGCGCGCCGCCAATATGCAGATAACCGGTGGGCGAGGGGGCAAAACGGGTGACGACCTTATCGGGCATGGAACTCTCAGGCGGACGAAGGAAGTGGGTTTGCGGACTTTCGCGCGTTGCGCGTTCATGTAGCATAGGAGGTCGAGGGCGCAAGGGGCAGACCCGATGGCTGTGCGAGGCCGTGGTGCGGGCGAGGGCGAGGACGCTGGTAGCGGCGTCAGCGAACGCTTGCTGTTTGCCGCTCCCCCGCCTGCCCTGCCGGTATCGGCATTGCTGCCCGCTCCGCGCTTCGATGCTCCGTCGCTGCCGGCCAGCGACCCAGCAACGGTTCTCGTGCCCGCGGGCGAGCCCATCGTGCGCCTACGCCGTCGTTTCCGCCTCCCGTCACCGTCCCGTATCCGCAACGGCGTAACCTCGGCAGCCGGCCTGGAACTCGACCGTGGCGTCGCCTTCCTGCTGGTGCCGGTGTTCCTCGCATGCGGGGTGGTCGTATATTTCGCGCTGTCGGTGGAGCCAGCCTTTCCGCAGCCGATCGCAATCGTGCTCCTCGCGGCCCTTTGTGCCGTCATGTCGCGGTCATGGCCCAGAACCCGCCTGTGCTTCATGGTGGCGCTGCTCTGCGCGCTTGGCGTGCTTGCCGCCAAGTTCGAGACCTGGCGTGTCGGGACGCATATGCTCGGTTCCGAAATCTCGACGCGGCTGACGGGTCGTGTCGTATCGTACGAGCCCATGGCGAGCGGCCGCATCAGACTGACAATCGATGTGATCTCAACCGCCAGGCCGACGCTGCGCTACATGCCGGAACGGGTCCGCATTTCGGCGATGAAGATACCGGCTGAGCTGGCCGCTGGTTCCGAGATCGCCGGCAATGTGCGGCTGCTGCCGCCGACCGGCCCGGTGCGGCCCGACAGCTATGATTTCTCCTTCGACAGCTATTTCGCCGGTATCGGCGGCAGCGGCTTCTTTCTCGGCAATCCGAAAGTCGTGGCTTCGGGCAGCATGCCGCTTGCCGCGCGGCTTTCTTCCGCGATCGAAGACGCGCGCGAATCCATCGCCGACCATATCCGCAGCCGCATCGGCGGCGCCGAGGGCGAGATTGCTGCTGCGCTGATCGTTGGCGTGCGCGCCGGCATTCCCGAGGAGATCAACGAAGCGATGCGGCGTACAGGCATCTACCACATCATCTCCATCTCGGGGCTGCATATGGCGTTGGTCGCCGGCACCATCATGGCGCTGCTGCGCGGCGCCTTTGCGTTGTTTCCCGACTTCTCATCGCGACGGCCGGTCAAGAAATATGCCGCAGCCGCCGCGCTTTTTTCGATTGCGGCGTACCTCGTCTTTTCCGGCGTTGTGGTGGCGGCCGAACGCAGCTTCATCATGCTGGCGGTGATGCTCATCGCCGTGCTGTTCGACCGGGCCGCGCTCACCATGCGCAATCTGGCGATCTCGGCCATCGCGGTCATCGTAGTGTCGCCGCACGAGGTGGTCGGTCCGAGCTTCCAGATGTCCTTCGCCGCGACGGCGGCCCTTGTCGGCGCCTATGCCGGCTGGTCCGATTACCGCACCGGCAGGGCCACCACGCCGCCGCCCCGGCGATCGCCGCTACGCTTGGCCACTCGAAAGGTCCTGCTGGGCATGGGCGGCCTGGCGATGACCTCGATCATTGCAGGGAGCGCCACGGCGCTTTTCGCCATATGGCATTTCCAGCGCGTAGCGCCGCTCAGCCTGTTCGCCAATCTGGCCATCATGCCTATCGTCTCACTGGTCGTCATGCCCTTCGCCGTGCTCAGCGCGCTGGCGATGCCGTTCGGCGCGGATGGGCCTTTCCTCTACGTGATGGGCAAGGGGCTGACGGCGATGATCGCCCTGTCCGGGTGGATCTCCGAGCGCTCGCCGATCGATGCGGTCGGACTGATTTCGCTGAGATCTGTCCTTTTGGTGACGATCGCCCTCGTCATTGCCAGCATGGCGACGACCTGGTTGCGGCTCGCGGCACTTCCTTTTGCGCTCGCCGGCTTGCTAACGACAACGCAGACGCGCGTACCCGACGTATTGATCTCGGAGGACGCACGGCTGGTCGCGCTGCCGATCGGCAGCGGTGAGCTCGCGGTCAACCGGGCACGCCCGAATGAGTTCACCATCGACAACTGGAAACGCGCGCTCACATCAGAGGCTATCGTCGCGCCGGAAACACCTGGAAAGAACGATCCGCAATTCGACATTGCCGATCCGGCCGACCTACCGCCGGGCATGCCGTTCATTTGCACGGACGGTCTCTGCCTCGCCAGGCATCCATCCGGCGCGATCATTGCGCAAGCCAAGGACCGCGATACCGCACGGCCAGCCTGCGCCTTCGCCAGCTTGATCGTCATCGACGACGCCACAGCCCATAATCCTTGCTACTACGACCGGCTGGTCCTCGTCGTCACCAAACGGCAACTGGCGCGCGCGGGAAGTGCGGCCGTCTATTTCGATCCACAAGCGGCAACACGCGCCGAAATCCGCTTCGCCGTCGAAAAATCATACCGGCCTTGGCACGTGCAGCGGAAATTTTCACGCCCGGCGCGCGGCCTGCCGCCATACCGCAGGGCCGACAATCCAAAAGCCGGCACCAAGGGCGCAACTCAGTAGCGGCGGATCAGCCCAACGAGCTTGCCCTGCACCTTGACCCTGTCTGGTCCGAAGATGCGCGTCTCGTAGGCCGGATTGGCGGCCTCCAGGGCGATCGAGGCGCCCTTGCGGCGGAACCGCTTCAGCGTCGCTTCCTCCTCGTCGACCAGGGCCACCACGATCTCACCGGGGCTCGCCGTATCGGCGTTGCGGATGATCACCGTGTCGCCGTCGAAAATGCCAGCCTCGATCATCGAATCGCCTTTGACCTCGAGCGCATAATGCTCGCCGCCCATGATCATATCCGGCGGCACCGAAATCGAATGCGTCTGGTGCTGGATAGCATCGATCGGCACACCAGCGGCGATGCGGCCCATTACCGGGATCGAAACGGCGGCGACGACATCGTCGTCATTGCCGGCTGCAGGGACGCGCGACGATGTCGGCTTGCCCTGCCGAGGGGCACCTTGCCCAAGACTGCCCTGGATGACACTCGGCGAGAACTTGCGTGCCGCATTGAGGCCGGGGGCGATCGAGTCAGGCAGGCGTAGTACCTCCAGCGCACGGGCCCGGTTGGGCAAACGGCGAATGAAGCCGCGCTCCTCCAGCGCCGTAATCAGTCGGTGGATTCCGGATTTGGAAGCCAGGTCGAGCGCTTCCTTCATCTCGTCGAAGGAAGGTGGGATACCGCTTTCCTTCAACCTTTCGTGGATGAACATAAGCAGTTCGTGTTGTTTGCGTGTCAGCATAGCGACCCCCAACAGAATCAGAAAACAAACCCAGAACAGACACTATCTGTTCCAGTTGTGTTCCGCAACTGTTTAAAGTTTAATGAATACGTTAAGGCTCGGGAAACAAACGACGTCCCCTACCGGCGTACCGTATTTTCGCCGCCGCGAGCCTCATCGCCTTGATTCTGCTTTCGTTTGCGCCCTTCTGGCGTCCCGGAAGGGCGCATTGGCATCGGCCGTCCGCCGGCAAAGGGCACGGAAGTGAACCCCTATCGAATGTGCGGTTTGGTCAATGCACCGTGAACGAAACGAACTCAAAGCGCCAACCTCGGGGTTAAGTCCCGGTTTCCACCGCCTAGTCAGGCTGCTTCTCGCCGGTGGAGCCTTGCTACGCGCTACCCGGTAATGGAAGAACAGTTGATGCGTGTCCGGCGTTGCGTTGGATTTTGGGGGAGCAGGCAAATCATGACGGGAATTCCCGATCTCGTGGCCGTAAAGGCGATGGATGCCGCGGATCCGCTGCGCGCGATACGTGACCGCTTTGTGCTGCCGCAAGGAGTGATCTATCTCGACGGCAATTCGCTAGGAGCTGCTTCACGTGCCGCTTTCGATGAACTGTACAAGGCCGCGACCGAAGAATGGTCGCATGATCTCATCCGCGCATGGAACACGGCCGGCTGGTTCAACATGCCGCTTGAACTTGGCGACCAGCTCGGGCGCCTGATCGGCGCCGCGGCCGGCCAGACGGTGGTCTGCGACACGACGTCGGTCAACATCTACAAGCTGTTGCACGCAGCCATGGCCATGCGACCGGAGCGGCAGGCCATCGTCGCCGAGGGCGATAGTTTTCCGACAGACCTCTACATGGCGGAGGGTGTGGTTTCGACGCGAAAAGATGCGCTGCTGCACCTCTCGGGGGTCGACGCGCCGACCATTGAGGAGCTGATCGACGAACGCACCGCCGTGGTGCTGGTCAACCACGTCAACTACAAATCGGGCGAACTGCGCGACATGCCGGCGCTGACGCGCAGGGCCCAGGAAGCCGGGGCGATGATCGTCTGGGATCTCTGCCACACCGCCGGCGCGATGCCAGTCGAACTCGACAAAGCCAACGCCGATTTTGCCGTTGGCTGCACCTATAAATATCTGAATGGCGGCCCGGGCGCGCCTGCCTTCATCTATGCGGCTGAGCGGCATCTTTCCGATATCCAGCAGCCGCTCACCGGCTGGTGGGGCCATGCACGGCCCTTCGCCTTCGAGCCAGGCTATGCGGCCGGCACCGGCATCCGCCGGTTTCTGTGCGGCACCCAGCCGATCCTTTCGATGCGCACGCTGAAGGGCGCGCTCGACATCTGGGACGATGTCGACATGACTGCGGTGCGCAAGAAGAGCATCGCACTGGCCGATCTGTTCATCGAGCTTGTCGAGGCAAAGTGCGGCGCTTACGGGCTAACGCTCGAAAGCACGCGCGATGGGGAAAAACGCGGCAGCCAGATTTCATTCATGCATGAGCATGGCTATCAGATCATGCGCGCGCTGATCGAACGTGGCGTGATCGGCGATTTTCGCGCGCCATCGACCATGCGCTTCGGCTTCACCCCGCTCTATGTCGGCTATGCCGATGTCTGGCAGACCGTCGAAGTGCTTGAGGACATCCTGCGCACCGGTGCGTGGAAGGATGCGCGCTTCGCCATCAAGGCGGCTGTCACTTGAGATTCATGCGAGAGCTGGAATCGTGAGGCTGGCGACGACGCGCCGCGCGATGCTCGCGGCTAGGTTGCAAGGCCATATTGCAAGGGAGGGCGCCGGGTGTTCGAACGTCACATTGCCGATTGGGACAACGCCTATGCCAACGGCGCCAACATAGCCGGCAGCGATCGCTGGCCGGCGGCCTGGGTCGAGCCCGCGCAGGTTTTCCGCGAGGCGCTTTCGACCGAGGGCAGGGCGCGGCTCGACCTGGCCTATGGCGATAACCCACGCAACCGGTTCGATCTTTTCCTGCCGGCCACCAAGCCGAAGGGGGTCGTGGTGTTCGTCCATGGCGGCTACTGGATGGCATTCGACAAGAGTTTCTGGTCACATCTTGCCGCGGGCGCTGTTGATCGCGGCTATGCAGTTGCCATGCCGTCCTACACGCTCTGTCCGCAGATACGCATTGGCAGCATCGTCAAGGAAGTCGGCGCGGCGATAGGCAAGGCGGCGGCGATGGTCGCAGGGCCGCTGATGCTGACCGGGCACTCGGCCGGCGGCCATCTTGTTAGCCGGATGGTTACCAGGACGACGCCGCTGGCGCCCGAAGTGGTCCGGCGCGTTCGTCACGTGGTGTCGATCTCGGGGGTGCATGATTTGCGCCCGATCATGCGCACCGGCATGAACGAGACGCTGGCCATCGATGAGGCCGAGGCGCAGGCCGAAAGTCCGGTGCTGCTGCGCCCGATGGAAAAGGCCCGCCTGACCTGCTGGGCCGGCGGCGGCGAGCGCGCCGAATTCCTGCGCCAGAGCGCGTTGCTGGCCAACATCTGGATCGGCCTGGGTGCCGCGACCAGCTCCGTAGTCGAGCCCGACCGGCATCATTTCAACATCATCGACGGTTTGGCCGATCCAGACCATCCGCTGACCCGGACCTTGATCTCGGAGTGAGGCAGGTTCAGCGTAGCATCAGCACGTCGCAGGGGGAGCCCGCCGCCGCAGCAGGCGCGAACGGCGCGCGGACGATCAGCCCGTTGGCATCGGCCAGCATTTTCAGCATCGAGGAGTCCTGGATGCCGAACGGCGTCGCCACGAGCGCACCAGCGTCGTCTGTGACAACAGCCCGCACATAATCTTGCCTGAGATCGTTGGCCGGCATGGCAGCACCGAGCCGTGCCCGACGGATATCCTGCTGAAAGGCGCGGCCGCCGAGCCGCGCCAGCAGCGGCTTCAGGAAGAGCTGAGCGCAGACCAGGCTCGCCACGGGGTTGCCGGGCAGGCCGATGCAGCGAATGTCGCCCAGCCGCCCGAACATCAGCGGCTTGCCCGGTCGCATGGCGATCTTCCAGAAATCGAGCGTCATGCCTTGCCCGATCAGCACGTCATGGACGAAGTCGTGGTCGCCGACCGAGGCACCGCCCAGCGTGACGATGACGTTCGCGCCAGCCTTCACGGCCTTTTCAACCAATGCCGCGATCGCCTCCCTGCGGTCCGGCGCGATACCGAGGTCGAGCGCCCGCGCACCGACCGACTGTGCGGCGGCAGCGACACCATAGGCGTTAGAGGAGATGATCTGGTCGGGGCCAAGCTCGCTGCCCGGCGGCAGCAATTCGTCGCCGGTGGCGATGATGGCGACCAGCGGCCGTTTGACCACGTCGACCTCGGGGTGGTTGGCCGATGCCGCCAGCGACAAGGCCGCCGGATCGAGCAGGCGGCCTTTGGGCAGCAGGACATCGCCCTTGGCGAAATCGAGCCCAAGGCGGCGGATGTTGCGCCCCTGCACCGTCGGCTCTGTCACTTCGACGCTGCCGCCGCCGAGGTCGCGGACGTTCTCCTGGATGACGATAGTGTCGGTGCCTTCGGGAAGCGGCGCGCCGGTAAAGATGCGCACGGCCTGCCGCTGCTGCACCGTTCCGGCAAAGCCGCGTCCGGCCGGCGCTATGCCGATCACCGAAAGCCTTGCGGGTAGGGACGCGATGTCAGCCGCCCGCACGGCATAGCCGTCCATGGCGGAGGCGTTGAACGGCGGCTGGGTGCGGAGCGCCACAACCGGCTCCGCCAGCACGCGGTCGGCGGCATCCAGCAGCGCGACACGTTCGCCCGGCAGCGCAACTGCTCCGTCCAGCAGGCGCTCGAGCGCCTCGGCAACTGGGACCAGCGCCATTAGCGGCCTGCCTCGGTGGCCCCGGTGATCTTGTAGTCGCCGGATTTACCGCCGGTCTTTTCAACCAGCCTGATGCCGGAGATGACCATGGCGCGGTCGACCGCCTTGGCCATGTCGTAGATGGTCAGGCAAGCGACCGAGACGGCACTCAAGGCCTCCATTTCAACGCCGGTCTTGCCAGTGACGCGGGTCAATGCCGTCACCTTCAGGCCGGGCAGTGCGACGTCCGGCTCGATATCGACAGATATCCTGGTCAGCAGCAGCGGATGGCAAAGCGGGATCAGCTCATGCGTCTTCTTGGCCGCCATGATGCCGGCAATGCGCGCGATGCCCAGCACGTCGCCCTTCTTGGCGTCGCCGGCGAGGATCACGTCCAGCGTCTCGGGCCGCATCGCGACAAAACCTTCCGCGACTGCCGTGCGCACCGTCTCAGCCTTGTCGCCGACATCGACCATGTTGGCTTCGCCCTGCGCGCCAAGATGGGTGAGGGCGGCCGCCATCTCAGACCGCCTCAGCCGGCGCCTTGCCCGTCAACAGCAGGCGCGTTGCCGCAGCCACGTCCTGTTGACGCATCAGGCTCTCGCCGACCAGGAAAGTAGCGATGCCGCTCCGCTCCAGCCGGCGGCAATCGTCATGCGAAAAGATTCCGCTCTCACTGACTAGAAGGCGGCCGCCCGGCACCATCGGTACCAGCCGTTCCGAGGTCTCGAGGCTGGTTTCGAAAGTCCGGAGATTGCGATTGTTGATGCCGATCAGCCGCGACGACAGCCGCAGCGCACGTTCCATTTCCGCCTCATCATGCACTTCGACCAGCGCGTCCATGCCGAGCCCGAAAGCTGTCGCTTCGAGTTCTCTTGCCAACGCGTCGTCGACGCTGGCCATAATGATCAGGATGGCATCGGCGCCCCATGCCCTGGCCTCGTAGACCTGATAGGGGTCGAACAGGAAATCCTTGCGTAAGGTAGGCAACTCGACGGCAGCGCGCGCAGCGGTGAGGAATTCGGGCGCGCCTTGGAAAGAGGGTGTGTCGGTCAGCACCGAAAGGCAGGCGGCACCGGCTTTCGCATAGGCCCTGGCCAGCGCCGGCGGATCGAAATCGGCGCGGATCAGGCCTTTGGATGGGCTAGCTTTCTTGATTTCGGCAATCAGCGCAAACCCGCCGGATTTGCGCGTTGCTTCAAGGGCGGAAAGAAATCCGCGCGGCGCGTCGGCATCCGTCGCCCGTGCCTTGATCTCGGCCAATGGCACGCGTGCCTTGGCCGCCGCGATCTCGTCGCGCTTGTAAGCCTCGATCTTGCGCAGGATGTCGGACATGGTTTTAACCGTTCGAAATCTCGACCAGCCTGTCGAGCACTTTCAGCGCGCGGCCGCTATCGATGGCCTGCGCCGCCGTTACCATGCCGTCGGCAAGCGTCGTCGCCTTGCCGGCTACCACCAGCCCGGCGCCGGCATTCATCAGCACCGTATCGCGAAAGGCGCCAGCGGCGCCGCCCAGCATGTCGCGCAGTGCCTGGGCGTTGTGGGCGGCGTCGCCGCCGCGCAACTCGTCCTTGGTGTGACGCGTCAGCCCGACTGCTTCCGGGGTCAGCACAAAGCTGCGTATCTCGCCGCCGGCCAATTCGGCGACCTGCGTCTCGCCGGTGGTGGTGATCTCGTCATAGCCGTCGCCATGGACGACCCAGGCGTGGTCGGCGCCAAGCTCCTTCAACGTTTCTGCCACCGGCATGATCCATTCGGGCAGGAACACGCCGACCATCTGCCGTCTGACACTGGCCGGATTGGAAAGCGGGCCCAGCAGGTTGAAGATGGTGCGGGTGCCGAGCTCGACCCGGGTCGGGCCAACATGCTTCATCGCCGGGTGATGCGCCGGCGCGAACATGAAGCCAACCCCGGCCTCGTGAATGCAGCGGCCGATCGTCTCCGGAGGGATGTCGATCTTGACGCCCAATGCGATCAGCACATCGGCGGCGCCGGTCAGCGAGGACAGTCCGCGATTGCCGTGCTTGGCGACGGGCACGCCGCTGCCGGCGATGACGAAGGCGGATGCGGTCGAAATGTTGACGCTGTGCGAATTGTCGCCGCCGGTGCCGACAATGTCGATGGCGCCCTCGGGGGCTTCGACGCGCAGCATCTTGGCGCGCATGGTGGCGACAGCGCCGGCGATCTCGCTGACGGTCTCGCCGCGCACGCGCAATGCCATCAGGAAGCCGCCTATCTGGCCCGGAGTAGCATCGCCCGACATGATAATGTCGAAGGCCTCGCGCGCCTCCTCGAAAGAAAGAGCGCTGCCGGCGGCGACCTTGGCGATGTGGATCTTCAGTGCGCTCATCTGGCCAGGGCTTGGGTTACGGCAGTCTGATCAATGCGGACGTCATATTGCGTCTGCAACTGCGCTACTAACTGGTCGAGCAGGTCGTCGGACATGCCGGATGTGAAGGATTTCTGTGCGTCCTGGGGTACTGAGCTGGCGTCGGCCCCGGCGGGCTCGAATACCTCGGCAACCTTGAACAGGATCTGTCCGTCGCCGGTGGGCGAGGGGATCAGCCCGGTGCCGCCTTCGCCGACGCCGAACATGGCGGCGGCCCCTTCCTTGCCGAAATCGACGTCGTCAGCATCGCGCTTGACGCCGCGCTTGGTCTGTTTTTCGAGCTTGAGCTCACCGGCGATCACCTCGAGCGTGGCGCCGGCCTTGAGACGCTTCTCGAGCTCTTGTGCTTTTGCGGTGAGCCGTTTGGTGGTCTCCGCCGCGGTCCAGTCGGCCACGACCTTCTGGCGGACTTCGTCCAACGTGCGGTGACGGGCCGGCGTGATCGCGCTCACGTCGTAGAAGACGAAGCCGTTATCGGCGGTGGTGAGACCTTCATTGTCGGTTCCGGGTTCAGATTCGAACACCGCCTTGATGAGCGCCGGCGATTCCGGCAGGTCTTTGACGATGCTTCCATCCGGCCGTTGGCCGGTGCGGTCGATGGCGTCGATGGTGACGACCTTCAGCTTCAATTTGGCGGCTGCCTCGGCGAGCGAACTGCCCGAGGCGCGCGTGTCCTCGTAATTGTCGTGCACGTCCAGCAAGATGCGGCTTGCCTCGCCCAGTGCCAGGTCCTTGCGGATCTGCTCGGATACTTCGGCCAGCGGCTTCACCACTTCCGGCTTGATCTCGGTGACGCGCAGCAGAACGGGACCAAATGCGCCTTGTACGACGGGGCTGACCTCATTGACGTTGAGCTTGAAGGCAGCGTCGGCGACCGACTTGTCGGCGATCTTGTCCTTGGCCAGCGTGCCGAGCAGCGTGTCGGCCGGGGTCTTGCCCTCGGCGGCGACGATCTTGTCGAAGGTCGCGCCGGTCCTGAGCGAATCGAGCGCCGCCTTTGCGGCATCAGGCGTCTTGAATACAAGCTGCTCGATGGTGCGCATCTCAGGCGTGGTGTAGCGCGCCTTGTTCTTGTTGTAGTCGTCGCTGACCTGTTGGTCGGTCACCGCGCTCAAATCCATGATGTCTTCCGGCTCAAGCCTGACATAGGAGAACTTGCGGTATTCGGGCGCGGCGTAGGTTTTCTTGTTTTCCTCGAAATAGGCCGAAAGCACGCTGTCGGACGGCGCTTCTACCGGCTCGACAAGCGATTTCGGCAAGGTCAGGTAGTCGATGGTGCGATCTTCGCCGCGATAGAGCGCGACCGCCTTGAAGAATGTATCAGGGGCCTTGAGGCCGTCCGAAACCGCCTCGACGATCTGCTGGCGGACCGCGACCTGGGCGCGGTTCTTCAAATAGTCTTCCGGCCGCATGCCGATCTGCCGAAGCAGGTACTCGAACGTTCTCCTGTCGAAGGTTCCGGCAGGCCCTTTGAACGCCGGGTCTTCACGCGTCAGTTCGGCGAGCCGGTCCTTGGACAGGCCGAGGCCGAGCTTGCGGGCCTGCTCGTCGAGGACGGCACCCGATACGAGTTGCGCCAGCACCTGGTTGTCGATGCCGAGCGCCGTCGCCTGCTCACGGCTGATGCGCTGGCCGAATTGCTGCGACATGACGCTGAGCTGGCGATCGTAGGCGAGGCGGTATTCGTTGATAGAGACCTTGGTGCCTCCGGCCGTGATCACGGCGTCATGGCCGGCAAGACCGCCCATCAGCCGTCCCGAGATACCCCAGACGGCGAAGCTCAACACCAACAATGACAGCAGCAATTTCGCGACCCAGGTCCCCGCCGCACTTCTCAACATACCAAGCATGAGTACTTCCGATTTTTGCGCATTTCGCATGCGCCGAGTCTGAAACAAGCGCAATAGCGCCCTTCCTGCTCACTGTCGATTGCTTTGTGGCCTGATTTTGATAGTGAGGGCCAGCTGGAAATTGCCCGGAGAAACAATCCCATGACGCCTGGAATCCGCCCGCTCGTCGCCGGCAACTGGAAAATGAACGGTACCAGCGCCTCGCTCAACGAGCTCAGGATGATCGGCAACGGCTTCATGAGCGGGCTCGACGCCGAGACCGAAGCGGTGCTCTGCGTGCCGGCGACCTTACTTGCGCACGCCGCCGAGATTCTGTCGCGCACACCGGTGCGGGCCGGCGGAGAGGATTGCCACACCGAGGAAAGCGGCGCCTATACCGGCTGCATTTCGGCCGAGATGCTGAAGGATGCAGGAGCCAGCCATGTCATTGTCGGCCATTCCGAATGCCGCGCCGATCGCAAGGAGGACGATGCCTTAGTGCAGGCCAAGGCCTCCGCCGCATGGCGTGCCGGGCTGGTGGCCATCATCTGCATTGGTGAGACAAGAGCCGAACGCGAAGCAGGAGCCACGCTCGACGTGCTGTCGCGCCAGGTCGCTGGCTCGGTCCCTCCAAACGCCACGGCTTCCAACACCGTCATTGCCTATGAGCCGGTATGGGCGATCGGCACCGGCTTGACCCCGACCGCCGCCGACGTCGCCGAGGCACATGCGCATATCCGCGAAGAACTGGCCCGGAAGCTCGGCAATACGGCGGCCAAGATGCGCATTCTCTACGGCGGCTCGGTCAAGCCGTCCAACGCCGTCGAGTTGCTAGGCGTCAGGAATGTCGATGGCGCGCTGGTCGGCGGCGCCAGCCTAAAGGCGGCGGACTTCCTCGGCATCGCGGAAGCCTATCGAAACATCGCTTGATACAAGGCTGCTTGCTGCATTTGAGCGGACGGCCGGCGCCGAAATCGTTGCAAAGGACGCATTGCTTCCCATATTCCGGCCACGGGCTTGGAAATGCCGTCAAAGCATTGTATTGAGCCGCCTCCAAATCAGCGGCCGCACCAGGCCTTGCCAGGATAAATTATGGAAACCGTACTGATCGTCGTCCACCTCATGGTCGTGCTCGCGCTTGTCGGCGTGGTGCTGCTGCAGCGCTCCGAAGGCGGCGGCCTCGGCATCGGCGGCGGATCGGGCTTCATGACCGCGCGTGGCGCCGCCAATGCGCTGACGCGGGCGACGGCGATCCTGGCCGCAGCTTTCTTCGTCACTTCGCTGACACTGTCGATCGTAGCGCGCTATGGCGAGAAGCCGATCGACATTCTCGATCGCGTGCCGGCGACTTCGGACGGGGCAGGCAAGGGCGTACTCAACCAGTTGCCCGGAACCACGACGCCGACGCCGCCTTCGGGCACCACGGCGCCGACCCCGCCGTCCGGCAATGGCGCGGCAACGCCGCCGCCGGCAACCGCTCCGGCGACGCCGCCAGCGACAAACGGCGCCACCGCGCCGGCCACGCCGCAGGTCCCCAACCAGTAATCGGGCATCTTATGCCGCGATCTGTTGTCGTTTGAACACAGTCGCGGCAAATGCTGCACGATCACGAAGATTCGACCGCACCGCGCGCTTGAGGCGCTTCCGGCTAATCGATTATAGGTTGCACGCGGCATTCTCGGCGTCCTTGGGGGGCGCCGGGCGACGCCGTGGGCAACAAGCATTGAACGATCGGATCTTCCCCATGCAGCTTCGCAGCTTCATTTTTGCCGGCCTTTGTGCCGTGCTCAGCCTAGGTGCGCCCGCTTACGCGGCCATGCCGACGGCAAACTCGGCCCATAAAGCCGCAGCAACAACCGACGTCGTCAACGTCGCTGCCAAAAGCGATGCGGCGCAATTGAAGCTTCTCAAGAAGAAGAAAGATCCGACGCCGGACGACCTTGCGCAGATCCGCAAGATCGAAGCCAAGATCGCAGCCGACAAGGAAGCCGCTCGCGCCAAAGCACTCGAAGCCAGGAAGCTGGCGATGCGGGAGGCGGCGAAAGCCAAAGCCGATGCGGAACGGCAGGCATTCCTTGCCAAGAAGAGCCAGCCGCTCGCGGCGGCGAAGGTGGCTGACGCTACGCCAGCCAAGAAGAAGAAGACCCTCAACATCATCGAACCGATTGCGCCGATCCAGTCGGCCGAGCCGATCCCGGCCGAGGCCATGAACGTTGCCCTGACCGGCAACAATGGCGAGTTGCGCAGCGAACCGGTGGGGCAGAAGCCGCAGAGCGTCGGGCTGTTCGCGGGACTGTTCGGCGGCACATCTTCTTCGTCAATGTCGCTGCTTCCGGAAACACGCGCGCTCGACGCCGCGCTCGAAAGGAAGCAGGCCAAGCGGCAGTTCAAGGTCAAGCCGGAATTCGTGCCGCAGGAGGTCGAATTCACTGGCTACAACCCGGGCACCATCGTCATCGATACCAGCGCTCGCCGTCTCTACCTCGTCGAATCATCGTCAACCGCCCGCCGTTATGCCATCGCGGTCGGCCGGGAAGGCCTGCAGTTCAAGGGTACGGTTGCCGTCGGCGACAAGCAGGAATGGCCGCGCTGGATTCCGACGCTGGATATGCAAAAGCGCGAACCCAAGCACTATGGCCAATACAAGGACGGTATGCCCGGCGGCGGCGACAATCCGCTCGGTGCGCGCGCCATCTATCTTTACGACGGCAAGAAGGATACCCACCTGCGCATTCACGGCACCATCGCGCCGCAGTCGATCGGAACCAGCGCCTCCAATGGCTGCTTCCGTATGATCAACGAGCATGTCATGGATCTCTACCGCCGGGTGAAAGTAGGCACCAAAGTCGTCATCATCTGACGCTTTGACAGATCGTGCCAAAAGGGCCGGCCTCGCCGGCCCTTTTGTTTTGATAAGCCAACGACCAGAGCGCCTTCTTGGGAAAAAGCCTTCGCGGCGGTTTTTTCTCTGGCGGAATCAATTCGGCCGCGTTAAGCGATGACTCCCATGGCGCGATATGTATTCATCACAGGCGGCGTGGTTTCCTCACTTGGAAAAGGCATTGCTGCGGCGGCCCTTGGGGCTCTCTTGCAGGCGCGGGGCTATCGCGCACGCATCAAAAAGCTCGATCCCTATCTCAATGTCGATCCCGGCACGATGTCGCCCTATCAGCACGGCGAAGTCTTTGTGACCGATGACGGGGCCGAGACCGATCTCGATCTTGGCCATTATGAGCGCTTCACCGGCCGCTCGGCCAACCAGCAAGACAACATTACCACCGGCCGGATCTATAAGAACATCATCGAGCGCGAGCGGCGCGGCGACTATCTCGGCGCCACCGTGCAGGTCATTCCGCACGTCACCGACGAGATCAAGAACTTCGTCCTCAACGGCAATGACGATTACGATTTCGTACTGTGCGAGATCGGCGGCACCGTCGGCGACATCGAAGCGATGCCGTTCCTGGAGGCGATCCGCCAGCTCGGCAACGACCTGCCGCGCAACAACGCCGTCTACGTCCACCTGACCTTAATGCCTTACATTCCGACGGCAGGCGAACTGAAGACCAAGCCGACGCAGCATTCGGTCAAGGAGTTGCGCGGCATCGGCATTGCACCCGACATACTGCTGGTCCGCGCCGACCGGCCGATCCCCAAGGAAGAGCGCAGAAAGCTGTCGCTGTTCTGCAATGTCCGCGAAAGCGCCGTCATCCAGGCGCTCGACGTCCCGCACATCTACGACGTGCCGATGGCCTATCACAATGAAGGGCTCGACTCGGAAGTGCTGGCCGCCTTCGGCATCGATCCGGCGCCGAAGCCGCGCATGGAACGGTGGCAAGCGGTGTCCAACCGCATCCACAATCCGGAAGGCGAAGTGACCATTGCCGTCGTCGGCAAATATACGGGCCTCAAGGACGCCTACAAATCGCTGATCGAGGCGCTGTCGCATGGCGGCCTTGCCAACCGGGTGAAGGTCAAGCTCGACTGGATCGAAAGCGAGATATTCGAGAAGGAAGACCCGGCGCCGTGGCTGGAGAAGGTCCATGGCATTCTCGTCCCCGGCGGTTTTGGCGAGCGCGGCTCGGAGGGCAAGATCCTGGCGGCGAAGTTCGCGCGCGAGCGCAAGGTGCCGTATTTCGGCATCTGCTTCGGCATGCAGATGGCCTGCATCGAGGCGGCGCGTTCGCTGGCCGGCGTCGAGCACGCATCATCGACCGAGTTCGGCCCGACCGAGGAGCCGGTCGTCGGCTTGATGACCGAATGGCTGAAGGGCAACATGCTGGAAAAGCGCAGGGAAACCGGCGACCTTGGCGGTACCATGCGGCTCGGTGCCTACCAGGCCGACCTCGCCAAGGGATCGAAGATCGCTGAGATCTATGGCGATACCCAGATTTCCGAACGCCATCGTCACCGCTACGAGGTCAATGTCGACTACAAGGAGCGGCTCGAGAATTGCGGCCTGGTGTTTGCCGGCATGTCGCCGGACGGCGTGCTGCCGGAAACGGTCGAATATCCAGACCACCCCTGGTTCATCGGCGTGCAGTACCATCCCGAGCTGAAAAGCCGGCCGCTCGATCCACACCCGCTGTTTGCCAGCTTCATCGAGGCGGCGGTAGAGCAGTCGCGGCTGGTCTAGACTAGCCGCCCATGCAAACTTACGTCGCGCTGCTCTACAGCATTGTCCTGGGCGAGGGGCGGCGGGTCGTCATGTCCGATCTGAAGGCGATGGCCGAAGGCCTGGGCCTGAATAACCCGCGCACGCTGGTGGCGACCGGCAATCTTGTTTTCGAGGCGCAAGAAACAGAACTTGCGGCGTTGGAGCAGCGGCTGGAGGCGGCGTTCGCAAAGACTTTCGGCCGCCACGTCGACATCATCGTGCGCCGCGCCGACGGCTGGCTGAGGCTGGCGGCCGGCAATCCGTTCCTAGCCGAATCGGCTGAGGCCGCGGACCAGGTGGCGGTGCGCGTGATGCGGGCGCCCGTTCCCGCCGAGGCTGCCGCGGCGCTTGAGGCCTATGCCGGCAAAGGCGAGAAGCTGCGGATTGTCGGCGGCGACATCTGGATCGTCTTTTCCCGCGAGACGCCGAGTTCGCGGCTGCTTGCAGCGGTCAGTCACAAACGCCTGGGCATCGGCACCTCGCGCAACTGGAACACCGTACGCCGCCTGGCCGAGATGGTCGCAGAATGAACGGGGCGGCTTGCGCCGCCCCGAATCGCTCAAGCCTTGGCTATCCTGGCTCCGGCACCGAGTGCCATCGTGCGCAGCACGTAATAGATGACGCCGGCAATTGCCACGCCGAAGAACCAGCCATAGACGCCCCACCATGACGGCAGCAGGCTGGTGAAGTTGGGCAGGATCGAGGAGAAGACCGCGCCGATACCGGCGGCGATGAAGGCATTGACATGCCAGCCGCCCTGGAAGCGGAATTCGCCATTCTCCCTGTAGAGCGCCTCGACATCGACCTCGCCCTTCCGGATCAGGTAATAGTCGACCGTCATCACGCCGAAGATCGGCCCCATCGTCGCGCCAATGATGTTGACGAAGGAGGCAGCACTGCCTTCCCAGGGCGCAAAAGGATAAAGCACAAGCGCTATCAACGCCGCGATGTAACCGCCCTTCTTGAAGTCGATCTGGCGTGGAAAGACGTTGGAGAAGTCGAAGGCCGGCGACACGAAGTTCGCGACCACATTGATGCCGAGCGTCGCCACCGCAAAGGTCAGCGCTGCGAGCGCCGCCAGGAACCAGCTGTCGAACTTCGCCGAGATCTGGTCGGGATGCAGCAGCACTTCGCCATAAACGTCGAAGGCGGCGATCGTGGTGACGCCGGCGACAAGCGAGAACAGGATGAGATTGACCGGCAGGCCCCAGATGTTGCCCTTGCGCAGCGATGCCTTGTCCGGCGCATAGCGGGCGAAATCGCAGAAGTTGAGATAGAGCGCGGAGAAATAGGTCACCCAGATAGCCGCCACCGCAAACAGTGAGGTCCAGGAGCCCGGCGTGCCCGGCACGCCCGCGTCCTTCGTCTTTTCCAGCAGCACATCCATCGGTATGTCGCTGGTGAAGGCGAAGGTGCCTGCCTTGATGCAAAGATAGATGGCCAGGATCAACATCATCACCCACACCGCCGGTCCGGCCCAATCCTGGAAGCGGCGCACCGTTTCCATGCCCTTCTGGATGATCAGGAGCTGCAGCGCCCAGATGACGGCGAAGCAGATCACCTCGAGCCCGGAGTGGCCGAGGAAATGTGTGCTCTGGTTGAAGTCGGCGAACCATTGCGAGCGGATCAGCAGAGCTACGATCGCGCCTGAGGCCGCCGCCGTCTGCGCGCCGTACCAAAAGCAGGCGACTATGGCGCGCACCAGCGCCGGTATGTTGGCGCCCCAGATGCCGAAGGAGGCACGCGCCAGGACAGGGTAGGGCACCCCGGTCTTCACGCCGGCATAGCCGACCATGTTCATCAACGCATAGATGATCAGCGAACCGATACCGATGGCGATGATGAAGTTGACGAAGCCGCCGCAAAACAGGAACAGGCTGGCCGCCAGATAGTAGCCCCACAGGCTGTGGACATCCGACGTCCAGACGTTGAAGATCGAGAACGGTCCCCAGTTTCGAACCTTCGCCGGGGCGAGATCGTCATTGTACAGGTCCGGTGATGCGCCTTGTATGGTCATTGCTATGTCCTCCCCTTGCAACCGCACGCGCCTCCACGCATGGCAGCAGGTTAAGCCTGACGCAGGGGAACCGGCAAGCAGACGATTTGCCGGCTTTGGCCTTAAAGACATTCAATGAGAACCGCGCTTATCGACCGGACGATGCCGTGGCTGCGACGTTGATCTTCGCCCTTGATTCGGTCTCTGCCTGCTTGTCGGCCGGTAGAGCACCGGAGACCGCCGACGTCTCGAAACTGGCCTCGAGCCAGGCTATTGCGCCGGTCACGTCGTCGAGGGCATAGTTTGCGGCCGTCGGCCCGTTCGGCTTCACGCGGATGGAGATGCCGCCAATTTCATTGATCGCCTCGAAACCGTGTTCGTCCGATGTATCGTCTCCGAGGAATATCGGCCGCCGGCCGACAAAGGGCGGAATGTCCATAAAACGCCGGATGGCTGCACCTTTGACGGCTTCCAGGGGCATGAGCTCTACGCCGGCGTTTCCCGGAAGCACCCGATAACCCTTCGGAAGCCGGGCCAATGCCTGTTCGACGAGCTGGATTGCGGGCGCAAGCAGTTGCGGTGCTGCTCTTGTATGAACGGCAAGGACCGGCCCCTTGCGCTCGACATAGACCTTGCCGCTGCCCAGTTCGGCCTCGATCTCGTCGGCAAGGGCGGCGATGTCGGCCGGCGCGTCGGCGGTATCGATCGGACCGGTCGGCGTCAGCCGGTGCTCCAGCCCATACAGCCCGGCGATCCGCAGCTTCAGCGGATGGAACAGCTTGTCCACGGCGGGGATCGATCGGCCGGTGATGAAAGCGACCGCACCATCCAGCCCCCGCTCGATGCGTCCAAGCAGATTGCGCAATTCCTCGCCGACGAACACCGCGTCGGGATGGGCAGCGTGTTCCAGCAAGGTTCCGTCGATGTCGAGGAAGAGCGCCCATTGCCCTAGCGGCAGGTTCAAAGCCGGCGGTTGTTCAAAGCTTTTCACGATGCTGCCTTCCGTGCCCGCTCGAACATCGAGATGACGTTGTTGGTGTTCGATGGCGGGCGCTCGCCGGTTCCGGTCACCCTGTCGAGATCGCCGCGTTTGCGCAGGCGCGCGGCGTCCAGCAGCATGCTGCCGGCCCAGCGGTAGACATTGTTGTCGCGGACCATCTCGCGCATCGGCCGCAAACGTTCGCGCTGCTCTTCCGGCGTCATCGTCAGCGCCTGCAACAGCGCCTCGCTCATCATGGCCGCATCGTAAGGGTTAACGATCAGTGCTTCCAGCAGTTCGCGCGAGGCACCGGCGAAGGTGCTGAGCAAAAGCACGCCTTGTTCGTCGTCGCGCGCTGCGACGAATTCCTTGGCGACAAGGTTCATGCCGTCATGCAGGCTGGTGACCATGCAGATGTCGGCGGCGCGATAGACCTCGTAGACCTGCTCCTGCCGATGATGTTCGGCGACCATCAGGATAGGACTGTATGTCTCGCTGCCATAGCGTCGGTTGAGCTCGTCGGCATAGCGGCGGCATTCGTCGTGGAGTTGCTGGTAGGCGGGCAATGTCCCCCGGCTCGGCGCCGCGATCTGCAGGAAAACCACTTTGCCTATCCATTCGGGATATTTCGTGAACAATTCGTCCAAGGCATGGAAGCGATCGAGAATGCCTTTCGTGTAGTCGAGGCGCTCGACTCCGATGCACAGTTTGGTATCCGCTGACAGGCCGAATCTGTCGCGGACACGGGCACGGCACTCCTCGACAGACGGCAAACTTGCCAGCAATTGGGCCGGCCATTCTATGGAAATGGGATAGGCGTGGACCAAGGTCGTCTGTCCGCCATAGGAGATTGCCGCGTCTGCCCGTTCTATCCGGCTCTCCAGAAAGCGATCGACACTTTCGGTGAAGTTGTTGGCATGGAATTGGGTATGAAAGCCGATGATCGAACTGCCGAGCAGTCCCTCCAGGATCCGCTCACGCCACGGACAGATGCTGAACACTTCCGAATTGGGCCAGGGAATATGCCAGAAGGTGATGACTATCGCATCCGGCAGGCGCTGGCGAATCATGCGCGGCAGCAGCGCAAAATGGTAGTCCTGCACAAGCACGATCGGCCGTTCGTTGCGGGCTTCGGCAACCACCGTATCGGCGAACTTGCGGTTGACGGCCTCGTAGGCGTCCCAGTCCGCGGCGCGAAACACGGGGCGGGTGAAGGCGATATGGCAAAGCGGCCATAGCCCCTCATTGGCGAAACCCAGATAATAGCCCTGATATTCCTCCTCCGTCAGCCAAACCCTGCGCAGCGTGTAGGACGGATTGCCTGGCGGCACCTGCACCCGGTCGTCCTTGTCGACGGTGAGGCGGTCTGCCGTGCCGCCGCCATAGGCGATCCAGGTGCCGGCACAGGCGCGGGTGATGGGCTCGAGTGCCGAAACCAGCCCGCTGGCCGGCACTAAAAGTTGCACGCCGTCATCCTTGATGTTGTGGATGTAGGGTTCGCGGTTGGACACCACGATGACCTGTGCGTCCGGCAGGTCGTCGGCCAGGATCTTGCGCAAGGTGTCGGGCGACCATGTGACCAGTGCCGCATCGGCCGATTGGCCATTCTTTTCGAACTCGCGCAGCACCTTGCGTGCCGCTTCCGACGCGACATCCTCGCTCGGCGTGTATGCGGCCGCCGTTGCGCGGCCGCGGCGCTGGCGGGATATCGATAGGAGAATGGCAAAAGCGGAAAAGCCAAAACTTGCAATCAGCAAAACCCAGAGCAGGTTTACAGTATAATCTGACATGGAATGTGATCTCGCCTCCGGCCGGCCGATAGCCGTTTCTATTTTTTTTCTGGTTCGCTGCCGTGTGCCGACGACAGCATCCCCCGCTGCCCATTTTTGCAACGCACAAAGAGGCTATCGGTTCCGGACGATTGTAATGCCGGGCGTCATTTCGATGCGCCGCAGCGCGGCGGGTATCAAGTGCGCACGATGAGCGGCACCATCCCCTCATACCGATCGGCGAGAAAGGCGACGACCCGGTCGCCGACACGCTGGAATGTGAGGTCGACCACCGTCGAGCCGACACCCAGATGCCGCAATGTCAGCGTGTCGATGCCGATCGGCAGCCTTGGGCGGGTGACCCGGATTTCGCTCTTCCAGCCGTCGATTTCGAGGCCAAGGCAGGCCTGCATCAGCATGAAGGCCGATCCCGCCGACCAGGCCTGCGGCAGGCACGCGACGGGATAGGCGATCGGCGCTTCGCCCGGCGACCGGGTAAAGCCGCAGAACAGTTCCGGCAGCCGCATGTTGAAATGGACAGCCGATTCGAACGTGCCGCTCATCAGCCGGACCACGCTGTCGCGCACGCCGTAACGTGCCAGGCCGGCACCGCACATGGCGGTGTCGTGCGGCCAGATCGAACCATTGTGGTAGGACATGGGATTGAAGAATATCGCATCGTCGGCCAGCGTCCTCACTCCCCAACCAGAGTGGAACGACGCGGAGAGCAGCTGATCGGCGACCATCTGCGCCCGTTCCGGCTCGGGCAGCCCGACATAGAGAAGATGGCCGGCATTCGACGTCCGTACCTTGCAGAGCTCGCCTGCACCATCGATCGCTAGTGCATAGAAATTGAGATCGTCCATCCAGAAATGGCGTTCCACCGCGGCGCGCATGGTTTCGGCGCGTTCCTCCCAATGATCGGCCTTGTCGTCCTCGCCGCGGCGGCGGGCGAGCGCCGCCAGCCCGCGGAACGCGGCAAAGACGTAACCTTGCACCTCGACCAGGGCGATCGGCCCCTTGGGCATGCGGCCATCGGCATGGAAGACGGAATCGAAACTGTCCTTCCAGCCCTGGTTGGCGAGGCCGGTCTCGGCGCCGCGCTGGTAGGTAACGAAGCCGGTCGCGCGGCTTGTCTCTTCCGTCCATTCGGCCGCTGCACAGAGCGACGGCCACAGGCTGTCGACGAACGCCATGTCGCCGGTACGATCCGCATAGGCGCAAGCGAGATGAATGTAGAGCGGCGTGGTATCGACACCGCCGTAATAGCGGCCGAACGGGAGCTCCCGCAGCGCCGCCATCTCGCCCTTGCGGGTCTCGTGCATGATCTTGCCCGGCTGCGAATCGCTGAACGGCGACGTTTCGGTTGCCTGATGCTGGGCGAGAAAGGCGAGTACGCCGCGGGCCAGCCCAGGATTCAACCACAGCATCTGCAGTGCGGAAATCACCCCGTCACGGCCAAATGCCGTCGAGAACCAGGGTATGCCGGCATAGGGGTAAGGTCCGGTTGCAAGCTCGGTGGTCAGCAACGCCACGTCTGCGCGCGCGCGTTCGATCCAGTCGTTGAAGACGCGGCCGGAGCTGTGCACCGTCGCGCCGTGGCGGCGTTTGGCGCGCATGCCAAAGCGAGCGCGGGCGGCGGCAGCCCGAAAACGGTCACGGTCGGGTGTCTCCGCCACCTCCGGGCCGACCTCGATATAGAGGACCTCGCTGCTGCGCTTCGTCACCGCAACCAGGAAATCCGCGCGGCTGGCGGTCAAATTGTCCGGCGCCTGCGAGAACGAGATCGCCGACAGGCGTACGAGCTGGTCCAGCCCGTCATATCGAAGCACCACGGATGTCGGACTGGTCTCGGCGGCGTGGGCTATTCCGCGCTTGAGCCGGGTCGAACCGCGCACCTCGAACATGTCGCGGAAATCTGCTGCGAAATGCAACGAAACCCGAATGGCCGACGATTCCTGGCTGTAGTTGGAAAGTGTGATGCGCTCGAACAGCCGGTCCTGCCAAAGCAGCCTGACGCGTTCTATGTGGATCGCGCCCTGCGGAATGTCGCGGCCACCGACACTCTGGATCGGCAGATTGGTCAGGTTCGAGGTGAAAAGCACATTGTCCTGGCTGAGCGATGCGCCCAGCAGCGACATTTGCCGGCCACCGATCGTCAGCCGGAATTCCGAAAGCACACGCGTGTCGTCTCGGAAAAAGCCGTCGCCGGCGCCGCGGATGTCGCCATAAGCGTCGGCCACCGCGAAGCAGTCGCCTTGCTTGAGGGCGAACAGTCGGTGCGGCTCCCGGGGCGCAACCTCGTCGAGCGAGGCAAGGGCTACAGCGGGATCAAGCTTACGCTCGTCGAGTTGATTCATACGTCACAAGCTCTGTCGTTTCGTTTCCAACGTCCACAATGACGCCGATCAGGACGCTCTCGCTTCACCGGGAGTGCCGATCAGGCGCGCATAGGCAGTCACATAGTCGTGGGCCATTCTCGTGGCAGAAAAACGGTTTTCGAATACGGCTCTCACCTGTCGCCTGTCGAGGCGCAGCAATTCCGGTATCGAGGCGACAGCAGCATCGACTGAATCGACAAGGAAACCGGTCACGCCGTGGTCGATGATCTCTGGCAGGGCACCGCATTTCCAGGCGATCACCGGCGTGCCGCAGGCCATAGCCTCTATCGCGGCAAGACCGAACGGCTCCGGCCAATCGATCGGAAACAGCAGGCCGGCCGCCTTGCCGAGGAATTCCGCTTTTCTGTCCTCTTCGATCTCGCCGATGTAGTCGACACGGTCGCCGTCGATCAGCGGCTCGACCGTGCTGTGGAAAAAAGCGCGGTCGTCGTCGCCGATCTTTGCCGCAACCTTCAGTTTCAGCCCGGAGCGCAAGGCGATCTCAATGGCACGGTCCGGGCGCTTGTCGCGCGACAGCCGGCCCAGAAAGGCCAGATACGGCTCGTCCGCATCCGTCTCGAAAGTCGGCTCGTAGATATTGATCGGCAGCCCGTGATGGATGGTCGCCAGCCAATTGGCCATGGGTAGCCCGGTTCTCTGGCTGCGCGAAATCGAGATCATCGGAAAGCGCGGAAAACGTTCGTAGGCCGGGGCCAGGTCGACATAGTCGAGCCTGCCATGCGGTGTCGTCACCGTCCGGTCAGGCATGTGTTCGAAGAAAGGAAAATGCAGGAAGTGGCTGAGATGGAAATGGATGATATCGAACTGTTGCGCCCGGTTCCTCACCTCGGCGAGCATCGCGAGATGCGCCGCGGTTTCGGATTTGTGCGGGCGCGGATCGAGACGGAGCGCGCGCTCGCGACACGCCACCAATTTTGCCGATGTCTTGGTATCGCCGCTGGCGAACAGGGTCACGTCATGGCCAAGCTCGACCAATCCTTCGGTCAGATAGGAGACGATGCGCTCCGTCCCTCCATAGAACCGGGGTGGCACGGATTCATGGAGCGGCGCCACATGGGCTATTCTCATGTTTTGGCATTTCCCTCAAAAAAGACTGCTCGTGGCATCGAAATGCATCAGCCGCGCTAACGTTCCCGTACCATAGCAAGATGTCATCCAATTGGGGCAAGATGTCATCCGATAAGGGCTGCGGGGCGTTTCCACCGCTGCTCGTCTGGTCCGCCAACATTTTCCAAGCCAAGCCCTCTTTGCCGGGAACCAAAGCCCGGTTCGCGAGTTTAGTGGGGTTCGATCGCACGCATCCGGTCGACGGGGAGGAAATGATGGACCGCTTGCAATTCTTTTCACCCGTGCGGATTTTGCGCGGACAGGGACAGCCCGTGGAGGAGATCGACAGCGTTGCCGAAGCAATGGCATTCTTGCGAAAATGGCCGGCCGGGCGGCGCGGGCCCGTTTACCAGTGCGCCGTGAATTGCTGCGCTGCGGCCATGGCCGGCCGGATGTCGGCCGAGGAAGCGCGAAAGGCTTTTACCGGCTTTGCCCGGATCACCCGCCTGCTCGAGGGCGATCGGCCGTTGCCGATGAGCGGCGAGGATCGGCATCGCGATCACGCGTTGAGGCGATAGGCGCCAACTGCCGCTGATCGTCAGAGCACGGGTGGCATTCAGCCGGAGCGCCCGATCGGCGACCGATGCGCTTTTGCGAACAGGCGTTTGAGCTGGGCTACAGCACCGTTCTCGGCGATGTAATCGCAATAGGCAACGTAAGCGGGGTCGCGTGACAGATGGCGTTCCTCGGTGATGGCGCGGAGTGCGTAGAAGGCGTTGAGTCCGAGCAGGATGGCGGAGTGCGGAGTGCCGTAGCGCTTCAGCGGGTCCTGCGGCGGTGAGGAAAGGTACGGAGATCAGCCACCAGGAGAGGTTCTTCGAAACATAGGCCGGATGCTTGATGCAGCGATGCGGTCCCCTGGTAATGATTTCCGCGATTGGTGAGATTGGAAAATCTCAGGCCAAAGCTCACGGTGGACCAGACAAAAATCAAGATGCAGAAGAGGACAGCCGATCCCCAGAAAACTTGGAGCGCCGGTGAGGGAATCACCGCCGTCCAGTTGGCGCCCGTTTCGTAGTTCAGGTAGGCACGGGTGGCGGTGTTGATGGGTTCATAACAGGCAAGACAAACCAGCCAGCCGAACACGGCGGGCTCGACGCTGCGGATATGGTTGTCGAGTACGCGCAGCGTGAAGATATAGCTGACGATCGCGACAAGAACATCCACCATGAACAGGAGATCGATTGCAAAAGCGTGCCAGCGCATGATGTCGAGCTGATACGGTTGTTCAAGCCCGGCAAGGATCGAACCCAGTGTGGAGCACAGATAGACGAACATCAGCGGCAGGAAGAAGCCTTTGACGATCCAGCCCCGCACATGCTGGCGTATCTGCCCGGTCCGTTGCGGCAAACTCACGCCGGTATTCCGGCATTATCCAGTAGACTGCGGCAATGGTCGTGAGCGTAACGATGACGCCGATGAGCTTGCGCACGACGCGTTCTCAGCGGTCGGGCTCAGGGGCGGCATAGAAAGTTGAACGAAGCGCAGACAATGGTGCCGCATTGCGGTATTTCGACCGGAAAGGCCAGAGATGCACTTTTGGGGGAATAGATAATGTCGAAACGGCTTAGACTGGTCCTGGGAACTGCCGGCGCAATCGCCGTCGCCATCGTCTGGGGGATCGTCGCGACGCTGATGGGGGTGCCATCGATTCTGATCACCGTCGGAGCGGTCGCGATCGGCGCGGGCATCTACAGCTATCTCGATCGAAGCCGGATCTGATCCGGTACCCCGGCGACGCGGCATAGCCCAAAAATCCCACGGCCGCAGACTGACGGCGGCAATGCTCAGTGTACGAAAATTACCAACGACAGCGTTCTGTGGAACGAGTGGCCTCTCGAAGCTATTGTGTGACGGTCCGAGACCCCCGCCTCGGCCCATTGGCTCACCCAGCCGAGAGGTCCGCTGCTAGCCAACGGCAGCGGACCTTCACCCGGAGGACCGCCCCCGGAAGACGGACATTGTGCCGAATCGAGGGAGAACGATGGTCGTCGACGAGATTGCAGCGCGGCGCCTGAAAATTCTGATCGAGCAATATATCGAGACCAGGAAGAGGCGCCACGATGAGGTTTCTACCGCAGCGGCTGAGATCGCGATCATGGCAGTCATGCCGAATTGCCCGGTCTCCGGAAAAGCCCTGGACGACATGATTGCGGCATGTGCGTTCGAACATGGGCTGGGGGTGCTGTTCGATCGACCTGACGCATGAAGGCCTGAACGCCATGAATCCCGATGTCAAAATCGTACAGTGCTGTCCTGTACGTACGAATTCAACGCTGTTCCTGAGACCGCTCGCGACGACATAACCAACCAGCCGGAGCAGGCACGCCGAGATATTTTTTTCATTTCCGAAACAATGACGGCCGCTTGACGGAAGATTCGAGAGGCAGGAGGTGGATGGCCTGTCTGCCGCCCAGGACAACGCCATGGCTTCGGCCAAGGAAACCCTGGCCGAGGGTCTGCTCAGCGGCAGCCCAGTCCTGACAGGTCTTTCCTTCGAAATCTGCGAGGAGAACCGGAAGCTGCTTTTCCGATTTCCCTTCTCGGAAGCTGCCGAAAAGGCTGGCGCTCGACCTTGATCGCCCAAGACCCCGCAATGCGGGCGAGCTTTGATCGAGCCTGGCTGAAAAACCGCATCTCGCGGCAAGACGGTCGTTGGTGCAAATCAGCACCATAGGCAAATTAGTAGCATAGCTGCCGGCACAAAGCAAGAACAAACATGGCTTGCCTTGCCGAAAGGGCGTACGTTTCAGGAACTCGAGGGCAGGCCCGGGTAGGGGGCGCCAAGCGACATTGCGGTTTCCAACCGATGTGTCGATCTGTCGGGCTGGTGTTCGTCAGCTTCCCGAAACGTCTTCGCAGGATGCTGTGATCAGGAGTTCCTTTCTCCCGCGGTTACGTTTACAGGACGTTCTGGACAGTGTCGTTTGCGCGCCAGCAACTGGTCCGGGGCCAAGGCCCAGCGCACAGTCGTCCTCCGTCAAGGAAACCAGTCCGGCGCCGCTTTTGGAGAACAATGATTTGTGGTGGTCAAATAAGCAAAAGAGATTCAAGGGAACGTGGGACGACCGACTGGACGGCCTATTCTCAGCAGAGGTCGACTACGCCGGGAAGTCCATTCTCGATGTTGGCTGCAACATGGGTGTTGTCGCCTATGAGATATCCAAGCTAGGACCAAGTTCGATCCATGGGATCGACATTCTCAAGCCGCATATCGAGACGGCCAGGATGATCTTCCTGGGTTGTCCGGTTCAAAGCCGGTTCGATTGTCTCGATCTTGGCAGCCGGAAGCTGCAAAATGTTCTCCAACCGCAGTATGACATCGTCATGCTGCTGGCGGTCTACCATCACATGCAGTGGAGCCTCGGCGCGGACAAGGCGCGACGCGTGCTGTGCGATATCGCCAGGCGTGCTCAAACGATCGTTGCCCGCGTTCCTCCTGGCAAGGATAGAGAGATGATCGCGGTGCTTTCGGATGTGGGCTTTTCAATCAAAAGCAATCACACCTCGCCTCTTGGAAGCCATCTCATGGTCCTCGCGAAACACTGACCGGGCATAGCGCGGCCGACGGCGAATGGCGCAAGAGCCGCGTGGCTGGGTCCGCTATGCTCGTATGCGAGGAACCGACGGTCGTAAGCCGATGACGTGCAAGGATCCGGTTCGGCATTGACTGCGGTCGGGAACGAAGCCACAGACAGGTGATCGAAACCGTTTCGCGCTTCAAGACAACACGAAGACCGGACGGGATCGCAACGGGCGGCGACGAGATGATTGCAAAGAAACGAGTGTCAACGGGCCCAGCATATCCGCTGATCAAGCGTCTGATTGGCGAAAATCTGCCGCCGCACAAGATGCTGTATGTGACAGGTTTGCTGTGCTCGATCGCTGCTGCTGCGGCGACCGGGGCAGCGGCCTGGATCATGAAAGTCATGATCAACACCATCTATGTCGAGCGAGACGCTGCCGCTGTATCGGGTATCAGCGTCGTCATCATCGGCATTTTCCTGGTCAAGGGCATAGCTGCCTACTGCCAGACCATCACCACGGGCAAGATTCGCCGGGCTATCGTTTCAGACCTTCAAAACCGTCAATTTTCCCGAATGGTGTATTTCGACATCAGCCGTTTCGCGAACCAGCATCCGGCAAAATTTATCTCCAAGATCATGTTCAACGCGCGCGCCGGGGCGACCGTTATTCTCACCCTCACGAGCAGCGCCGTCTCTGATCTGCTGACCCTGATTGCCTTGGCCAGCGTCATGGTCAAGCAGGACCCGGTAATGTCGCTGATATCCGTGGCGGTTCTGCCGATGCTGTTCCTATCGGTCGGCGCGATAACCAGGAAGCTCAAGGCGCTGGCGAGGGGCGAGACGGAATTGGCCGCACAGGTCCAGTCGATCGGCACGGAAGCCGTCGAAGGCATCCGCACCATCAAGTCCTTCCAGCTCGAGGACAAGGCGGTTGCCAGCTTTGCAAAGGCCGTCCGCAAGATGGAAAGACGTGGCATCCAGATCAACCGGACGTCAGCATTGATGAGCCCATTGATGGAGACCGGCGGCGGCGTGATCATCGGGCTTTTCGTTATGTACGCCAGCTGGCAGACCCTCGGCAACGGCAAGACGCCCGGCGAATTCATGGCCTTCATTACCGCGTTCCTGCTTGCCTATGAGCCTGCCAAGCGGTTGGCCCGGGTCAACGTCGACATCCAGAAGCAAATGGTCGCCGTCGAGCAGATGTATGATTTGATCGACACGCCCGAGCAGCGGCGACTTGCAATCGCGGGCGAGCGCCTGGCCGATGTCGATGGTGGTATCCGCTTTGAAGATGTGGCCTTCTCCTATGACGGCAACAGCCCGGCGCTGGAGGGTGTTTCCTTCGACGTGCGACCTCGTGAGAAGCTGGCGATCGTCGGCCGCTCCGGCGCCGGCAAGACCACCATCGTCAATCTGATCCTGCGCCTGATGGAGCCGGACAAGGGCAGGATCCTGATCGACGGAAAGGACATTTCGAAGATCAGCCTGGCCGACGTTCGCGATAACATCGCACTGGTGTCACAGGACGTCTTCCTGTTCGAAGGCTCGATCCGCGACAACATTCGCGACGGCCGCCCGAACGCCACGGATCAGGAAATCGAGTCCGCTGCGAACCTCGCCCGGGTCACCAGCTTTGCTTCGGCGCTCGAAAACGGGCTCGACACGCTTGTCGGGCCGAGCGGCACCAATCTGTCGGGCGGGCAGAAACAGCGCGTCGCCATCGCACGCGCCCTGCTCAAGAATGCTGCGGTAATCGTCTATGATGAAGCGACATCGGCGCTTGACGGTGAAAACGAACGGGCAGTCATGGAGGCAGCCTTCGACAACACATTTCAGCGCACAGTGATCTGCATTGCGCACAGGCTGTCTACAATCAAGGCGGCCGATCGTATTCTCGTGTTTGACGCCGGACAGCTTGTCGATGCTGGAACGCATGACCAGCTTGCCAAGCACAGCGAGATATATCGTTCGATATTCCACCTGGAGACGCCCGATCCGATGGTCGAAAGCGGCAAAAAGCTGCGGCAGAGCGTATTGCGCTGAAGGCCGATGACCAGCTTTTATCACGGTTCCTATGTCCGGTATGTGATTGGTGGACTGGGCCTTCAGGTGCGCCGGTACAAAAAGGCGGTGCGCAGGTTGTTTTCCGGCCCCAAGCAACCGCGATCCATTCTTGAGCTGCAAGCCAAGGTTGAGGCCCTGATCGTTCGCAGGGACTGGAAAGGCCTTGAAGCCGGTACCGATGAGATAGCTGTCGCGGCCGATCATAATCGCGACCCGGAGCTGATGCAGAAGGCGGGCCAGGCATTCGAACGGCTTGGCAACTTTGCGCGGGCAGCTGAGCTTCGGCTTTCCGCTCGCCGGCTGCGGAAAGGGAAAAGCGCGAACGAGTGGACCGGCGAGAATCTCGGATCGGATACACTGCTGATCGACCTTGTGGAGGATGACCCGCGCAGCCTTGGCCGGGTTATCCGCCACGCGCGACTGGCCGGCGCTGCCGCTGCCTATGCGCAAAGCGCAACAATCCGGGTCGAGCCGCGCCTGGTACCAATTCTGCAGCGAACGTTCCCGAAGGCGACCGTGGTCCCGGCGCAGCGGGATGTGGTCGCCAACAAACGTGCGACTTTCGAAGATCTCGCCTGGGTGTTCGGACGCGATGCCGAAAAGCTTGCTGCCGACTTCGTGCCGCTGCGGGCAGATCCTGAACACGTCGAGACATTCCGCAAGCGCTATCGGGCGATGACGGATCTGCCGCTGGTCGGCCTCTCCTGGGGCAGCAAATCCCACACCAAGGACGTGCCTGATTTTCCTGAATGGGCACGGTTCATCGCCCAGACACAAGCGACCTTCGTTTCGCTCCAGTACGGACAGATCAAGCCGGCGTTGCGGCGCCTTCGCAACGGCAATGACGCGCGTCTGATCTTTGACGACGGCGTCGACCAGATGGTCGACATGGACGGTTTCGCGGCACAGGTCGCCGCACTCGATGCTGTCGTGACGATCAGCAATACGGCAGCCCATCTTGCCGGAGCCCTTGGCGTGCCGACTGTTTTCCTGATCGACGATAATTTTCAGACGGCATGGCCGGTGACCGGCGACCGGACACCCTGGTATCCGAAGGGCATTGTCATTCGCAAGGAGGGGCGCCCTTGGTCGCTGGTGCTCGACGAGGCCGGCCGGCGGCTCTCATCGATCCTGACGACGCTTTCCGACGCTCCCCCAGGACGATAGAACATCGCCGTGCAGAACAGACGAACCATCCTTCAGAAAGCAAAAACCGCCGATCTGCGCCCGCAGGGCGCCGTCGGCAAGCGGCTGCAGAAGGTTCTCGAGCGGGCAAAGGAACTTCTTAGACGTCCCTCGCGCCACCCCGACGAAAGTGCCGAAAGGCATATGAGGCTGATGGAGGAAAGCGTGCAGCGTGGTGACTGGCAAACTGCTCGCGACCATGCACTGGCGCTTGGCGCGCTTGGTGAGCAGCTTGGCGATCTCGGCCTGATCAAGAAAGCGGGGCGCGGACTGAGGCGTCTCGACGGAGGAAATCGCATCTGGCAGTTGATGGCGGCGAGCAAGCAGCGCGGCAGACCCGATTGGGATGGCAGTGATCTTGCGGGTCGCACGCTTCTAGTCGATCGTCGCGAAGGCGACCTGGCAATCTTTTTCCAGTTCGCGTCGCTGCTTGGTCCAGTCGTCGCGGCTGCCGGTCGATGCATCGTCTTCGTCGAGCCGCGACTGGCACCGCTTTATCGCAGAACATATCCTGGGCTCGATGTCAGGATTGAAGGGGAAGAGGACATGGCGGCGGTGGACGCCGATGTCGTTGCCGGTTTCGAGACACTCGCAAAGCATTTCTGGCCGGACGACCCGGCGGCACGCGCGCCCTTCGTTCCGTTGGAGCCGGACCGCCGACTGGTTGCCGAGCTGCGCGGCACCTATCTCGATGGCGGCCCAGGTCCCCTGATCGGATTTGCCTGGGGAAGCCTCAACAAGAGTAAGGATCTGCCGGCCCTGGATGACTGGCGGACGCTGTTCGCCAGCCTGCCGGGGCGCCTCGTCAGCTTGCAATATGGCGATGTCGGGCCGGCCCTCTCCGAGTTCGAGCGCCACGCGCCGGGGCGCATCATCCATGACGCTTCCGTCAACCAGTTGACGGACATGGACCGCTTTGCCGCCCAAATCGCGGCGCTCGACGCGGTGGTGACGATCAGCAATACCGGTGCCAACCTGGCCGGAGCGCTCGGCGTGCCGACGGTTGTCATGCTCGACGACGGGTTTCGACTGTCCTGGCCTGCCTTCGGCGAGACCGTCGCCGCGTATCCGAGCGTTCGACTGGTCCGAAAAGGCGGCCGAACCTGGGCGTCGGCAGTGCAGGAAGCAGGCGGACGCGTCATGCAAATCATCGGCGGAGCTGGCGATGGAAGGTAGCCTACTTCTCGGCCGGTTGCGCCGCGCTGTCGCGCTTGCAGGCTACAAATACAAGGTCTGGTTCCGACGTCACCGGCGGCAGCTCTTCCTTCGCTGGCGTGACGGCGACATTGCCGATCAGATGGCGGATTATCGGCGAAGCGTCGAGTCCCGCGATTGGCCGGCGGCACTGCCGAAAGCCCTGGCTCTTGGATCCATTGCAAAATCGAGGGGCGAGGTCCACCTGATCGACGAGCTCAGCAAGGCGCTGATGCGGATGGGCGCCTATGGCGCAGCCGCCGAGCTCAGGATTGCACGACGCCACATCGTCAACGGCCGCGTCGATGGCGAGTGGCTGGGCCAGGATATTTCTGGCCAGACACTGCTGATCGATCTGATGGAAACCGAAAAGCAGGGTCTGGCCACCGCGATCCATCATGCCAGCTCCGTCGGCTGTGCCCTGGCGCGCGCCGCCCGTTCGATCGTCCTCGTCGAGCGCCGCCTGGTACCGCTCTTTCAGCGCACTTTTCCGACTGCCGATGTGCGGCCGGTCGGCGCTGGCGGCAAGGCCGTCTATGCCGAGGCGCAGGCCTTCGCCGGCGTCCAGCATCTGACTGCCGTTTTCGAGACTGACGAGGCAACGATCCGCGAGCACTTCGTGCCCCTTAAGCCGGATCCGGCCCGGGTCGCTGAACTTCGCGCCCGCTACCGGAAGGAAGGGCGGCCCTTGGTCGGTATCGCATGGGGCAGCTCCAATCCTGGCAAAGACCTGCCGCCGCTTGCCGCCTGGCGAAACCTGATCGGCCGCCCGGACCTCCGGTTCGTCTCGCTGCAGTACGGCCAGATCGAGACCGATCTGAAGATCCTGACCGACGGTGAGCCGGAGCGCATTCTTCATGACAGATCGGTCGATCAGCTCGTCGACATGGACCTTTTCGCCGCGCAGGTTGCCGCGATGGACGCCGTGGTGACCATCAGCAATACCGGAGCGCATCTGGCGGGCGCGCTCGGCATCCCCTCGGTTTTCATTCTAGGCGACGGCTTCAAGCGCTCCTGGCCGGTCGAGGGCGACCGCACGCCCTACTATCCATCGGCCGTGCTGGTCTCGAAACGGGAACGCCCTTGGTCCGTGGTGATGAGCGAGGCTGAGGCCATCCTTGCGCCATGGATCACAAAAGTGAGTGGCTAATGCATGTCGTCCGAAAGCGCGTCACTGAATACGCATCGACGCGATCCGCATTAAGCGGTCGGCCGACGGATCGCGGAATGGAGCGCCCGTGTCGAACACTCGTCGCAACAGGCCAAAAAACATAAGGCATTCCGAACCGGGATATAGTAAAGGCCAATTCGCCCCGCAGAGGATCGCAATTCTTGCCGGCATTTCTGCCTTGTGTTCGAATCAGCCGTAGGCTTAGGCGCCCAGTAATGGGGTTGGTCTGGCCGGCAGCGGTTCGGGCGCCAGCTCTGATAATCTAAAGGAGGTCTCTCCCATGTCCTTTCTAAAATTTTTCCAGGCCAAAGCGCCGCCTCTTCCTCTTATCGTATCCTTTCCAAAATCAGGGCGCACGTGGCTGCGTGTCATGCTGGACGATCTGGGAGTTGAAGTTCAATACATTCACGACGGAACCGACCACAAGTTACTTCGACCAAAATCGAGCCTCAAGGAGAATAAATCTCGATACAAAAAGAGAAGAACAATAATGCTTGTTCGCGACCCAAGAGATACGGTGGTCTCAGGGTACTTTCAGGTTCAGAAACGCCACATGCTTCCAGCGGGATCGTTCAGTGATTTTATCAGAAGCGACAATCATGGGATTGAAAAGATCATCAGATTCAATCTGCATTGGTTCGCGGCCATGCCCCGGATGCGCGAAATCCGGTATCTTCAATATGAAGATATGCATCGGGATACGGCTGGTGTCCTTCGCGCGATCCTTGGATTCCTGAACCAGCAGGCTGACGATCAGACGCTTGTCGAGGTGGCGAACAACCGAACCTTCGACAAGATGAAAGTGAGTGAATCGACTGGTGATCTGTCCGATCGATACGGCAAGATATTACAGCCGCGCGATGCGAATGATCCCGAAAGCTTCAAGGTGCGCAAGGGTAAGATAGGCGGTTACGGCGAATATCTTTCCGAGAACGACGTGGCCTATTGTGACGAGCAGTTGGCCAAGTTCGAATATTGGGAGAAGCTGGACAAGGTCTTTAGCACGAACGGCTTGTGCTACGCTCGCGTCGATAACCGCGCCCGGGTCGCCTTGGGTTAGGGGGCATTGCCGACATGGTGATGCGGACCGGATTCATTTGCGGCTGCGGCCATAGCGGGACGACGTTGATTGCGACGATCCTTGCGTCGCATCCTGACGTCTACCTGCCGCTTCAGGAAACCAACATTTTCTTCAAGTGGACGCCACTGGCCATGTTCCGCTTCTGGAAACTGAAGCGGGCGGCGCGCGAGGCTGGAAAGAACGTGCTGCTTGAAAAGACACCGCGGCATATCCGCCGTGTGGCCCGCATCCGCCGGCTCGTGCCCGGCGCGCGTTTCATCATGCCGGTGCGAGATGGGCGCGACGTCGTGGCGTCGCTGACCAAACGACTTGACGACCCACAGGAGGCTCTCGACCGCTGGATCAACGATAATGCGCTGGTTCTCGCGGAACGGGGAAAGCCGGATGTGCTGATCTATCGCTATGAGGATCTGGTCGAGAATCCGGCCAAAGTCGTCGAGCAGATATGCGGCTTTCTTGATGTGACCTTCAGCCCGGATCTCCTCGACTACCACAAGAACCCGCAGCAATGGTTCAAGCCGACCGACGCCAGCGTCGAGACGCCACACGAGGTGCTCCGGAACCAACAGGTCAATCAGCCAATCTATGACGGGAGCGGGAGATGGCGCTCCGAACTTGGAAACGCCGAGTTACAGGACCTGGTACAAGGACGAGGTGCCCAGCTCATGAAAGCGTTCGGTTATGCATGATGTTGGTTCGGCATCTGCTGGAGTGCCGTCTACCAATCAATTTTGTCGATCAAACCCGTTTGGAACAGGCTGTGAGCGCCTTCGTACAGCATTGACTGTTCGCTCATCGCGCTGAGAGCGGCTTTACCGCTCGATACCTCATGATACTGGCGATATTTGGAAGCGCCGTTCCAATACTGACCTTCCGCCACCGCGACCTGCGCCTTGTCGTTGAAATCGGCGAAGAACTTGAAATGAAGCAGGCCGGCCAATCCCTTTATATAGTTTCGCCAGTAGGGCAGCGGTGCGTGAATTGACGTAAAAATCGTCTGGCGATCAACATATATCAGAGGAAACTTGGTCAACTTGTGCTGCCTGGCGAAAAGCCGGGTTCTCGGGCCGCCTGTGATCTTGAGATGCCGGGGGCTCCTCGTCACCTCATAGCCGCTGCCGTCGAAATGGTCCGCAACCTGCCATGGCGGCACGATGGGATCGAAGGGTACGTCCCAGATGTTTCCGCTCGGATACATGTCGATCATCGGCGCCAGCAGGCGTGTCATTCCGCGCCGCTTGAGCCAGGCGGCCATCGCGCCGAGCGGATTCTGATCCATGCCGTCATAGACAAGATATTCGTCCGCATCGACGGTCAGATACCAGCGAGGCTGACCATAAATCTGCACAAGACGCTGCCGCCAAAGGTTTCCCAGGTCCGACTGAGAATAGGTGAGCGGCGAGCTGAATAGATCGACATCTGGCTGCTCGGCCAGAAGCTCAGCTGTTCCGTCGGTCGAGCGATCATCAAGGACGGCGAATCTGGTGACGCCGAGCTCGCGGTAGTGCTTCAGGAACGGGCGTAGCCTGTCCGCCTCGTTGCGGATGACGAGGATCAAAGGCAGATCATTCACTTTGAGGGGCGTTATCGGCCGCAGCGATGACACTTCTGCCCGCCTTCCGAAGGTGCGTCTCAGCCGATATATGGCGGTGTCGGTAATCGTCCGGCGGACAATGGCGGGCCAGGTTGCTTTGCTCAAGCCGTCGATTCCCCCTCATAGCGGTCACTACCCGGCTGGAGCTGGCGCTGATCCGCTGTTTGCAGTTAATTTCTACATGCAGCACCGTCAGGCAAATCGCAAGCAGTCGCGGACAATGGACACAGACCTGTTCTGAGTTCCGCGAGTGAGCTTTCCAACTGTTGCCGATGCGCGCTGGCCTCTATAGACATCGTCCGATGGCAACAAGGCCGGAGCCCTGACCCAATGCATGCCGGCATTCGTGGCATCGAAAATCAATTCGACAGGCCGATCCTGTTCGTGCGCCAGCGTTATGCGCCCTTTGGCGGCGGCGAGATCATGCTGGAAAACATCATGGCCGCGTTCGCCGCGCGTCAGCGGCCGGTGGCCGTGCTCTCCGGTGACTGGCCGCGCTATGAAGGCATAGAATTCATCCATTGCGCCGGCCGCCGCTTTCCGCGTTCGCTGCGGGCGGCGTCCTTTGCTCAAGCCGCTTGCCGCAAGATCGCCGAGATGCCACCGGCGCTGGTGCAGAGCAACGATCGCCTCCCGTGCTGCGATGTTTTCCGGGCCGGGGAGGGCGTTCATGCCGCCTATCTTGCCGAACGGCGGCGTTTCGAGACGCGGCTTGGCAGGGCGGCAATGGCGCTGAGCCCCTTTCACCGCCAGACGCTGCGCCTCGAGCGCGCAACCTATGCCAGCCCACGGCTCAAAGCTGTCATAGCGATTTCGAAGATGGTCGCCGAGGACATTGTCCGTCACTATGATTATCCGGCCGAAAATGTGCACCATATTCCCAACGGGGTGGACCTCGACCGCTTCAATCCGCAACTGCGCCAACAGCATCGGGCCGCGGTCCGCGCGCGGCTCGACGTCGACGAAAACAGGCGGGTCGTCCTGTTTGTCGGCTCGGGCTTTGCGCGAAAAGGACTGCTTGCACTGATGAAGGCTGTCGCCACGCTCGATGGCGAGCCGGAATTGTGGGTCATCGGCCACGATTCGCGCGCCAACGCCTTCAGGCAGGCCGGTAACAGGCTCGGTCTCGGCGCACGGCTCAAGATGCTGGGGCCGCAGAAAGACATGCTGCCGTGGTACGGCGCGGCCGATATTGCCGTGCTGCCTTCCATCTATGATCCTTTCGGCACAGTGGTCATCGAAGCGATGGCCAGCGGCTTGCCCGTCGTGGTAAGCACCGGCTGTGGAGCGCGCGAGCTTGTCGAGCGGTTCGAGCCGACGCTCGTTTGCGATGCGGCCAGCGAAAGTGACCTCGCAGCAGCGCTCGCCCACGCGCTGCAGTTGGCGTCACGACCTGAAACCGGAGCCCGGGTGAGAGCGGCGGCCGAACACTATGATTTCAATGTCATGATCAAGCGAATGATGGCGCTGTATGAAAGCCTTGATCTGAAATGATTTTCGACTTTGTTGAATTAGGTTAGTACCCTCAATGTGCTAACGGGCCGGGAGCCGATGCTGCAGATGCATTCGAATGACAGTGGCAGCTTTGATGCCGGAACCTTCTGACCGTGCCGGCGCTCTCGGTCATTATCATCACCCGCAACGAGGAGGCGTCCATCGCGCGCTGCCTTCGCTCGGTGGATTTTGCAGACGAAATCATCGTTCTCGACAATGACAGCAGCGACAGCACCAGGGAGATTGCCGGTGACTTGGGGGCCAAGGTCTTGATGACCCTTGATTGGCCCGGTTTCGGCGCGCAAAAAAACCGTGCGCTGGCCGCGGCAACGGGGGATTGGATCCTCTCGCTGGATGCCGATGAGTGGGTGGAGGCGCCGCTCGGCACGGAAATCAGGGCCGCAATCGCCGACCCAAAAGCCTATGACGGCTTCGAAATACCGAGAAGATCGCGCTTTTGCGGGCACATTGTCCGCCATAGTGGCTGGTCGCCCGATCTGGTGCTCAGGCTCTTCCGTCGCCGCTCCGGGCGCTTCAGCGACGACACCGTGCACGAGAAAGTAGTGCTGAACGGAAAGGTCGGGCGATTGTCCCAGCCGATCGAGCACGATTCGATCACCGACCTGGCAGATGCCCACGACAAGATCGGCCGGTACGCAGAAGCATCCGCCGCGCAGCTGCTTGCCGAGGGCAAAAAAAGCTCGATAGGCAAGGCAGTTTTGCGTTCCGTCTGGGCCTATGTGCGCAGCTATATTTTCCGGCTGGGATTTCTGGACGGTTCCATTGGTGCGATGGTGGCCGCGTATTCGGCCAGCTACACCTATCAGAAATGGGCGCGTGTCGCATTGGGAATGCGAGGCCAGGTCCACCCAAAAAAGCAAGGCTGAGGCCAGGACAAATCTGTGAGAAACCGGCTCGGTTGACCGCAATTGTTGCCGAGCCATCGCCAACTAGTTAGTGTACGACCGTTAAAATCGAAAGCCAGGGTAGTGAATATGACTGATGCGTTTAGGGTATTTATCGGATGGGACAGCCGTGAGCCGATCGCGTACGACGTCGCGCGACACTCGCTGCTCAAACATGCGTCGGCGCCTGTCTCCGTCATTCCGATCAAACAGGACGAGATGCGTGCCCGCAGGCTGTATTGGCGGGAAAAAGATCCACTCGCCTCGACGGAGTTCACCTACACGCGCTTCCTCACGCCTTTTCTCGCCGACTACACGGGTTGGGCCCTGTTTTGTGATTGCGATTTTCTGTGGCTTGGTGACGTCGCTGGCCTGCTGAAATATACGGACTCGGACAAGGCGGTCTATTGCGTCCAGCATGACTATACGCCGAAGGCCACAACCAAGATGGATGGCGTGGTCCAGACATCCTATCCTCGGAAAAACTGGTCGTCGCTGATGCTGTTCAACTGCGCGCATCCTTCGGTCAAATCGCTCACGCCAGAGGTCGTGAATCAGGAAAGTGGCGCCTATCTTCACCGAATGCAGTGGGTTGCCGACAAAGATTTGGGTTCATTGCCGGTAGAGTGGAATTGGCTCGAAGGCTGGAACGAAAAGCCTGCTGTCGGCACACCTAAGGCGGTCCACTATACGAGCGGCGGCCCGTGGTTTGCCGAGTGGCAGAATGTCGACTATGCCGACTTGTGGATAGCAGAACGCGACGAGTTCCTGGCTTCCGATCAGGCAGAATCTTCTCAGAGCGCGGTTCGATAAGAGCATCGTGTTTGGCGGGTGACCTGGGCGCTTCCGAAGTGGCATCGGCGTCGGCAACAACGCGTGGTGCCGCCTCGGGGCGGGATCGGGGCATATTGCGCCTAGGAATCTGGCAGTTCCGGCTGGGAAGCATGCCGTGCTGAGATAAGGATCAGCTCGCGGCAATATGATCGATTTGGGGTCCGTCAGCTCTTTCATCCGCCTAGCCGGCACGCGAAAGTCGACCATGTCGTCACTGCGAAGACGCCTCGATCGTTTCCTGGAAAACCGCGGGCCTAGAATACCGCGGCTGCAGCTGAACCATGTCGAGCGCCTGGCGCTGGTCCGTCGCCATGGTGATTTTTCCCTTGCCTATTCGACCGCCGTGCAGAAGGGGCTTCACTACTTCGGCGATGCCCAGGGCTACATCGCTTACGGAACCAAAACGCGACATCACTTCGCGCTCGGCGATCCAATGGCTGCCCCGGCCGATCGGCGCGACTATATCGAACGTTTCATCGAGGTTGCCGGCAGCCCGTGGTTCGTGCAGATCGGCGAACAGACGGCGCGCGTGCTTGCCGGACTTGGCTATCAGGTCAACCGCCTCGGCGTCGACACCAGGCTTGTCCTGCCCGGCCACGACTTTTCCGGAAAGCGCAATGAGACAGTGCGTTATTCCGAACGCTGGCTCTTGAGGAAGGGGTTTTCCTTCGCGGAGGACAACGGGACCGTCTTCCTCGACGAGATTGCCAGGCTCTCCCAGAATTGGCGGGCCGACCGCATCGTCAAGCGCTGGGAGATGAGGTTTCTCAACAGGCCTTTTGCCGATCACCTTGGCGTCGATATGCGCCGTTTCGTCCTGCACGGTCCGGATGGAGAGCTCGTGGCCTTGCTGGATTTCGATCCGCTGTTCAGCGACGGCAAGGTCATCGGCTACAGCACCTCATTTAAGCGCAAGCACATCGATGCCTCGGCGCATGCCGAGGTCGGCCTGACCAAATTCGCGGTCGACCGCTTTCGCGACGAAGGTGTTTCCGTGGTCACCCTCGGCCTGTCGCCGCTTGTCGAAATCGAACCTAGCGGGTTTGCCGAAAGCGATTTCTGGCGGCGCGCCTTCCAGCGTGCCTATGAATCGCCGTGGGTCAATCGCACCCGCTTCAACCTGCAGGGGCAGGCGGCCTTCAAGCGCCGGTTCCATGGTGTCGAAGAACCGACCTATCTCGCCTTTCGCAACGGGACCTTTTTCGAAGCGCTTTCTTTGCTCCGGCTGATCAGGGCCGTCTAGTGCCTGGAGATGAGGGCTCGTCGTGTCCCAGCATGGTCGACCTCACAACGGCCAGGCTTGGTTGTTTAGGTGGGAAAGGAAAGCCGTGTCGGGAAGCAAAGGACCGGCTGCGAAGCGCCGGACCATTCTGCTGCGTCCCCCAGTCCCGCCGGCTACTTTTGGCAGCCCGAGAGCGGCTCCGCATCAGCGCGCGCCAAGGGGCGGATTCACGGTTGCTGCTGAGTACCGCCAGGAATAACGAGAGTACCCTGGCCCGGCCTTGAGTATCTGAAGCCTATGAAGAACAAAGCAACGATGATCAAACAAATGACGATGACCGCGACGACGCTGCCAGGATGGTGTCCGGTATCTGGCGGTTGGACCATTGCCTTCCCGTATGGCTATCGCCGCTGACCTTCTTCATCTTCCAACCGAGCATGACGACTGTCAATGGATACAGGAGCTACCCCCGCCATCCAATCAGCAGCCGGTAGTGTCGAACACGTTACGCGCTTGCCGACCGAAGCTGATGATGGACCGAACCACATCCTAAGCACGCCTCCATCGCTGCGAAGCGTCCGGCCGGCGGCGAACCCGCAGCGGAAAAGCGAGGTTTTCGGCCACCGTCAGATGCGGAAACAGCGTGTAGCGTTGGAAGACCATGCCGATGTTGCGCTTGTGAAGGCACTGCAAGCAGTGATTTTCCTTCCAGCAAGACATCGCCGGAAGTCGGGTCCTGAAAGCCGGCGATCGCCGAATGACCGAAATCATGGATGCAATCCGGTCGCGCAAGCCGGACGAGGCGGCGGCGCGGCGGCATGTCGAACGCGTGGCAGATCGCCCGCAACACGCTTCGCCTTGGCTGACTGGTATGCCGCCGGCGGTGCATCGTTCCACGGCAGGCATCTAACTGGTGCGTACAGTGACATTGTGACATGCCAATTTGCTTTCAGTTGCGGCGGCAAAATCGTATATCGCGTTAGTTAGGTGTTGTATCTCTTGCCAAATTGCTCTGTCATTCGAACGGAGTGTCGGACGGATTGAGACAGAGAAACTAGAAAAATGAATATGTTACGCCACAAAGTTGCCGTGGCGCCCATGATGGATGGGGCCGATAGATAAGTAATATCAGATAGTTGTGGGAGAACGTGTGCAAAAATCGCACACGAAAGTTCTGCTTTTCTTCTTTTTTCGTTCCCACGACGGAGACGCCGACAGCCCTATTCGGACGCTCTTTTGCCGATGATATTGACCGTTCCATCGCGGACGTTCGCTGCGATATCCGTGCCCCTTATTGTCCGATGCGGCGTCCAATTTGCCTGGGGTTCTTGGAAGCTTTTCGAACTTTCTGCCTTGCTCCGCCAGCCGAATTGCGAGCGCTCGCAAAGGAGGTTGGGATGCGTGGATCCGCTGTGGTGCAACCTTGACTCAAGCATCTGTGGGGGTTCGAATCGGTAGAGGGATACCGCCAATACAGTGCTGTGACCGAGTTCGTTTGCTGACGGGGCTTCTTAATCGGTGCAAATTGGTCCGACTCCAACCTCCGCAACCAGTTCCAGCATAAATCACTAATAGTCGCGATCTGATCAAAGCCCCGCCGGAAAAAACGGCAAGGCTTTTCCCACGGCAGGTTTGCGAAGCGCGGAAGGGCACTCTGCCGCCCAGAGTAACCAGCCTGCACGGTGAAGACGAGAAGCACGCTCTTCCTAACGCGGAGTTCGAAACCCTCCCGGCCCTCTAGACCGCCGATTGCCGCACAAATCGCAGCTGAGCAATAATCTTCTGGCCATCGCCGAGACCAAGATAGCAGAGGACAAGAGCGGGCTGGCGGAGGACTCCCCACCTTCTTGCAAGGCTGATTTTCACCCAGCCACCACTCTCGTCCATGCCGGTCTTGAGGTCGGGGTGCGGCGCAGCACTGCGCTGCAGCCCTGCCTCGCGGCGAGCAGCGGGTGTGCAACCGGAGTGGGCGCCTTCGCGGGGAACCGGCTGCAGGGAGCGAAGCGACCGAAGTTGGGCGGAAGGCGCTCCGAAGCGCGCCGAGGGCGGAGCCCTAAGCCTCTCGATGCTTCAACTCAAAGGACAGTCTTCCATCTTTCTCGGACCTTCGCCGACGGTCGCCGGTCAAGAAGTTGTGACCCGTTGAAGACGTTCATCCGCACCCGGTCGAAAGTCAGGATCGGCTGACGAGCGGTCATTCACCGCGCGGCCAACGGCGCGTTCTGGCTCCGGCGCCTCCATGGGTGTAGGCTTGTGCCATAAAGAGGCGCATATGGCGGTTCCCCCTCTCAATCGGAAGCTGCTGGCGATCCTGGCGGCCGATATGGTTGACTACTCAAAGGCGATGGAGGCTGATGAGGCCGGCACCATCGCGCGACTGAAGGCCATGCGCGCCGAGTTGATTGATCCCACCATCTCCCAGCGCCATGGCCGCGTCGTCAAGCTGATGGGCGATGGCGCGCTTGTCGCCTTCGACAGCGTGGTCGACGCAGTCGCCTGCGCAGCGGAAATCCAAAGCGCGGCGGCCGCGCGCAATGAAGGTCTGCCAGAGCCTGAGCGCATCGTGTTCCGCATCGGGGTCAATCTGGGCGACGTTGCGCTGGTTGACGGCGATGTCTATGGCGACGGCGTCAATGTCGCCGCGCGGTTGCAGCAACTCGCTGAGCCGGGCGGCGTGATCGTATCGGGCACGGCTTTTGACCATCTGCAGGGCAAGCTTGATTTGCCCCTCGATTTCGCCGGCGAGCAGCAGGTCAAGAACATCAGCCGCCCCGTGCGGATGTACCGACTGAGGCTCGAGGGCAAGCGGGTGCGTAGGACCTTACGCAAGGCGATGCCGCGCTGGACCAGGACGACTGCAGCGGCCATCGTCGTGCTGGCTCTGGCGGGTGGAGGGACCTGGTGGTTCTTTCAGCCCGCGCCGCAGGGGGCCAAGCCGTCGGTCGCGGTGCTGCCCTTCAATAATTACGGCGGCGACGAGGCCACGGGGCGTTTGGCCGATGGCTTGACTGAGGATATCATAACCGACCTCGCGCGGTTTCCCGAACTTGAGGTCGTGGCCCGGAATTCGACGGAAGTTTACAAAGGCAAGCCGGTGGATGCCCGCCAGGTCGCAAGTGCGCTCCATGTCGGCTTCGTACTGGAAGGCTCTATCCAGCGGCAAAATGGGCGGGTGCGGGTCACCGCGCAGTTGATCGATGCACAAACCGGCAATCATCTTTGGTCGGATCGTTGGGACCGGCCCACTGAGGACGTTTTCGCCGTCCAGTCCGAGATCGCAGAGCAAGTCACCAACCGTCTGGGCGGCGGCGTAGGGTTAATTCAGGCGGCCGGGCGGGCCGCGGCCAAACGTAAACGACCTGAAAACCTGAATGCTTATGATTATTATCTGCTCGGGACCGAGAAGATTGAAAAGATCACCATAGCGGATGAGGAGGAGGCCATCGCGCTTCTCAACCGCGCCGTTGAGCTGGACCCCGGACTGGCCCGCGCCTGGGTAGAACTTTATCATGCTCATGGTATATTGGCAGGCTTCGGTATCAATCCCGAGAGCGAGATCAAGGCGGCTGCCGATGTGGCCGAACGCGCGGTGCGGCTCGATCCAAGTGACGCTGAGGCACACGCCGTGTTTGGTATGAGCCTCAGCCAAAAGGGCGACAACGCCCGCGCCAAGGTTGAGCTGGACACGGCCCTTCGTCTCGCTCCCGGTTCGTCCGAAATCCTGACATTCTATACCGGCTATGCGGCACGCTTCGGTGAACCCGAACGCGGCGCTCAGATGGTCGACCAAGTAATGCGGCTCGACCCGAACTACCCGATGTGGACGTCCAACTTCTTCGCCCCTGCCTATTTTATGGCTGGCCGGTATGAGGACGCGTTGAAGATGCTGGAGCGCATGACGCCTAACAACTACGACAAGTGGAAGTGGGTGGTGCTTAGCAGCTCTCTTGCGGCTCTGGGTCGAATGGATGAGGCGAATGCTTCGGTTAGGGAAACTCTCAAGCAGTACCCGGACCTGACCGTCGAGAGCATGATTAATGAAGTCGGCTTGAGCACTAAAGAGCGCAGCCGGTTTATTGAAACAATGCCGCTCGCCGGCTTTCCGGCTTGCGCCAAGCCCGAGGCGCTGGCAAAACTCGCCAAACCTGTGCGACTGTCGGAATGCGAGGCGGGGGAGGCGAAGCCTCTCGGGCAGCCATAGAACACCCCTGTGCAAAGAAAGGCGAGGGCCGCTGCTCGCCAGCGCGCGAACGGCGCGCGTTGCCAGGAACGACCGCTGTGCATCGAAAGCGACAGTTCACTGGCCAAACGATGAATGGCGGCAAGTGGCGCAAGTTGCCCGTTCCGGGGCGCCGCCTTAAACCGCAAAGTTTGACCCAATCCGGACCTCGCGTGTTGAGACATCAACGTCGCGTGCCGTGCCATAGCAGACCGTCGGCTTAGCCAGAGCAGCATTCGAGTCGAGTGGATCGCGCCCGTGACGTGGGTTAGGTGACGGCTCGATCGCTGTGCTCTCCGGCACAGGCCGGGCAGATCAGCGCGCCGCGGCTGGCAGGCTGATGAAGGGATCATCGCTCAAAGGTGAGATGGTTCCAGCGTCCTGGTTCTGCGAGGCGATGGCCTGCATCACTCGTACAGCTGTGAACGGAACCCCAGCTCCGCAGCGCCGGGCTGGACCAGGAAACGGTCAGCGTGCTAGTATTGTTCATTCAGCAGGAAGCGATATGCTCAGACCACTGTCTGCGGTGGCGTTCTGGTTCGGATTGACGGCGACAGCCGCGATGGCCGGATCCCTTCATGATGCGGCGCAATCCGGTGATGAAACGGCACTCAAGGCCCTGCTCGATGGCGGCGCGGCCATCGACGAGAAAAACCCCACCGGTGAGACGGCGCTGGTCGTAGCCTGCCTCGCCAGCCGGCCGGAAGCAGTCGCCTTTCTGATCAAACGCGGTGCCGATGTCATGGCAAGGAACAACCGGGGAATGACGGCTTTGCACGGCGCATCCTATGCGGGGTGCGCGGAATGTGTGCGGCAGCTGCTGGTGGCCGGGGCTTCGCCTGGCGATGCTGAGAACCGATTCAAGACGACGCCATTCATCGTCGCCGCCGAAGAAAACCATCCGGACATACTGGCGATGCTGCTGGCGGCCGGTGCGGATTCGGAAGCAACCGAGCGGCACGGCTTTACGGCGTTAACCCGAGCCGGATTCAAGGCGCGAAAGGAGACAATCGCCTTCCTGCTGGCGCGCGGTGGCCGTTGCCAGCCGGCGAAGGTAGCGGGTGGGTGGAGTGGGGAGTGCCTGAAGCTGGCGGCCGAAACGGCGCGTCTACCTTAAGTCTCCAAATGAAAGGACGAGCACCATGAAACGCCTCGGATTGACGTGTCTCTGCATCGCTGCCGTCTGGACCATGCCGGCGCTGGCCGGCGAGGTCAACACCGGCTATTTCGGCAACGTCGCCATCGAGGGCTACGACACGGTTGCCTACTTCACCGAAAAACGGGCGGTGAAGGGTTCTGAGAAGTTCCAATCGGAATGGCTCGGCGCCACCTGGCAGTTCTCCAGCGACGAAAACCGGAAGAAGTTCGATGCTAGTCCGATGGACTACGCGCCGCAATATGGTGGCCTGTGCAGCGAGGGCGTCGCCTTTAACGAGATGACGGTCAACATCGAACCGGAGGTCTGGCAGATCATCGATGGCAAGCTCTATCTTTCCGCCGGCGCGGGCTTCGAGGATCTTGCCGCAAATCGGCCCAAGGCGGACGCCAACTGGCCGGCCGTGCATGCCGAGCTGCAGAAATAGAACACGCTATTTGACAGAGAAATAGCGAAGCGCGTCGGGCAGAACCAGCGCGTAGTCCAGGCCGGCGCTCTTGTCCGCATAGACCGCGCCGCAGTGCCAGTGCCCGCGGAAGCTCGCCTCAAATTGCAGACAGAGCTGGTCGTTCTCGATTCGCGCCAGCCCGGTCAGAAAGGTGTTGGCGCCGCGATAGGCGACACGGTAGTCTTTGGTGACCTGCAGAAAGAATGGTACTTTTTCGCTGCGTCGGATGGCCGTAACTCCCTGCCAGCTACGACCTACGGCCAAAGCAGTCAGGGCTTCGCCACGAACGCGAACCTGCTCGTTGCCCCGGTAGCCGAGAGGCAATTCGGGAATGCCGGCCTCGGCGAGCAAAGAGAGGTAGCGTGCGAGATCGGAGGGATTGCGAAAAAAGCCAGTGTAGAGAATGCGAATGGCGGCCAAGTTGCCGAATGGTAAATTTGTCAAGAAGGCAGCGAGCTCCCGCGCCTCGTCGGTTCGGCCGAGCGCGGCATAGGTGGCAGCCAGATATTCATGGGTGTTTTCCGAGGTCGGCCAGGCAGCCATCACCGTCTCGAGCTCGACCCGTGCCAAATCGTATTTCCCAGCCAGCGTGTGCACGATTCCCGCAACCTGAAGAAAGCCGGGCGGCGGTTTCGGGTTCAAGCGCATCGCCTGGGCAAAGGTGTCCACCGCTTCGTGGAGTTCGCCGGAATAGGCCAGCACCATGGCGAGGTTCGCCTTGGCCTCGGCATCGCCGGGATTGAGCGCGACTGCGCGTCGCACCGAGGCGATGGCATCGTCATGGCGGCCGTCGGCCAATTGGAAGGTGGCAAGCGCCGCGAAGGCCCGCGCATTGTTGGGATCGAGCTCCAGTGCCTTGCCGGCGGCCTCATAGGCGCGCTTGCGGGCGACCGTCGCTGAGAGGATCTGGTCCCCCACGGCCCGCCAGATCTCCGCTAATGCCCGCGCATAGCCGGCATAGGCATCGGCGAATGAAGGATCGAGTGCGATCGCCTTGTCGTAGGCGGCCAAGGCCCGGGCTTGCGTCGTGGCGTCGACGACATAATAGCTTTGCGCTTCGGCGCGCAGAAACCAATCGTAGGCCTCGAGATTAGCGGTCGGAATGCGCGTCAGCCCGGCCGCTTCCGCCGAGGTGAGCTCCACCGCAAGCGCTCCCACGATCTCGTTGATCACCTCGTCCTGCACGGTGAAGATGTCCGAGAGGCGCCTGTCGAACTGCTTGGCCCAGATTTGCTGGGCGGTCTCTGCTTCCACCAGGTCGGCGCTGATGCGCAAGCGGTCCTGGGATTTGCGCACGCTGCCTTCGAGGACGTAGCGAACGCCCAATTCGCCGGCGACCGTCTGGGGGCTGACGGTCTTTCCCTTGTAGGGTAGCACCGAGCCGCGGGCGATGACGAAGAGGCCGGAAAGGCCGGTGAGCTGAGTGATGAGACCGTCGCTCAGGCCGTCGGCGAAGTAGTCCTGGTCGGAATCGCCGCTGACATTGGCGAAGGGCAGGACGGCGATCGACCGCTTGCCGGCCCCTGCCGGATCGGTGGCATCAGGTCGAGGCGCGCCGCTCAGCCAGAGGGCCGCCACGGCCAACCCGACGAACGCGAGCAGTGCCGCGGCGATTACCGGTAGGGCGAACTTCGGCTTGCGAGCTTGGGCCGCTCGGGTGCCGGCCGCCACGCCGTCAAGCGCCACCCGGAAGGCGCGGATCGGCCGGGCGATGTTCTTGACCTCGATTTCGCCCATGTCGACGAACCTGACAGGCAAGCGATCGCGCACCTCGTTACGGACGGAACGATGCACGCAGATGCCGCCGGGCTCCGCCAGCGCCTGCAGGCGCGCGGCTACATTGACGCCGTCGCCGAACACATCACCACTATCGGCGATAACGTCGCCCAGGTGCACGCCGATGCGAAACGAGAGCTTGCGGGTATCGGGGCTGGCCGCGGCGCGCGCCGCCATATCGCCTTGAATGGCGAGCGCGCAGCGCATCGCCTCGACTACGCTGGGAAATTCCGCGAGGAAGCCATCGCCCATGCGCTTGAAGATGCGCCCCTGGTGCTGCGCGGTTTGGGGAGACAGAACCTCCTCGTCCACGGCCCTGAGATCTCGCAGAGTTCCTTCCTCGTCCTCCCCCATCAGCCGCGAATAGCCGGCGATGTCGGCAGCTAGGATCGCGGCGAGCCGCCGTTCCAATTTGTCTTCGGCCATTGCGATGGACGTTCGAGAGTTTCTGCCGATTTTTCGCTACACTTGCGGCGAACGCTGCGTCATTCCGGTATTTACCATGATAGCCCATCCAAAGCCATTTCCATCCCAGTAGTCTCGAATGAGTTCCGTTATCGGCCATCAGCAACACGATTCACCAGTTTTCTACTGAAGCCAACGCACCCGCCCTTTTCCCGGCTGGTTCGCGAAATACTCTTCCATCCGCCTTCCGGCCGAACTCGACCGCATGTTACAAGACGGGTAAGTGGTCAAATGGGTGGGCTGCCGCCCGCAAGATGAACTATCCCGGTGACCACCACCGGATCACCAGAAGGCATAAGTTTCTGATTCCGTATGGCAACAAAATCGTGTCCGGGGACGGAGATTATCACCTCTGCCTTCACCCCACGGAGGAAGACGTGAACTGCTTTTTCGCTCCTCCTCAAGGAGTTTGATTTCTAAAGCGGAAGGTCCGGAAGGGGATCGACACCTACCGGAGCGTGAACGTCCGGTCCGGAGAACCGTCGGGAACGGCGGCTTATGGCGCGACCAAGGCGATCGCCGTCATAGCGGTTCCTGCCATCCGTTCGTTCAAGCGTTCAAGCCACGCCCATGGCGCCCTCGAATGGATTGGGTCTGACCAAGGATCCTCTTCGCTCCGCTGCGCCTCGATCGTCTTCCCGAAACGACGGCGCTTCGTTTTCTTCCCCTTGCCGTACCACCCCACCACCCAGGCGGTGGCGGGGACCCCGATTTGCGTCCATTCCTCGCGGCTCAAGAAAGCCTCGCGCCGCCGTCTTCCACTTCGTTTCAGCCACTTTGGGGTGCGGAACGATCGTCCCCGGTCTCACGACCACCATCGAGGCCGCGATAGGCGCAGCCCGAGAAAACAGAAGGAACGACCAAAATGGCTACCATCGGCACTTTCTCCCGCACCGCGAACGGCTTCTCCGGCTCGGTCAAGACCCTGAACCTCAACGTCAAGACGGTGACGTTGGCACCGGCCGAAGGCGACAACGAGAAAGGTCCGGACTTCCGCATCTTCGCCGGAGCCACCGAGTTCGGAGCGGCATGGAGGAAGACCTCGCGCGAGGGCCGCGACTACCACTCCGTCAAGCTCGACGATCCGAGCTTTCCCGCTCCGATCTATGCGAGCCTGGTCGAAACCGACACCGGGGGCGAGTTCTCGCTCATCTGGTCCCGCCGCTCCGCTGAGTGATCCGACTAAACACGAAGCCCCGCCGCAAGGCGGGGCTTCGCCACTCCAGGTTCGCCACGGCACCACTGCCTGGTGCAGCACGCTACGCTTTGACGAGTGCCTTGCGTGCCTTCCTTCCGGCGACTTGGCGGCCGATGGGGTTGTTGTCGCCGCTGCCGCCGCGCGAGCAGCTCGTTTTGGTTTTTCCGCCGCAGTTGTTGCCGGCGCTGCCGTCTTGCGCCCCAGCCCTATTGATTTTGCCAGGGCCGAGCGGGTGGCCGCGTAGTTTGGCGCCACCATCGGATAATCTGAGGGAAGGTTCCATTTTTGGCGGTATTGGTCAGGGCTCAGATTGTAATGCGTTCCGATATGTCGCTTCAAGGATTTGAATTTCTGAGCGGGACCGCGCGGCCGAGCACTGGCCGTCTGGCAGGAGTGCGGCGCGGCCGCCAGTGACGAAGTCTTTCTCATGAACCGGGGACACTTTGACGGCCATTATTTCGGCTCGCTCCCGCGGACTTCGATCATCGGCGGCGCGGTGCCGGTCTGAACCAGCAACCGCACCCCGCCAGAGCCAGAGATTTCCAAGATCGCGTGGAGGCGAGCTGTGACGGCGCGCGACAGTCGTCAACGCTCATGAAAGGTGCAACTGAGTGGCACCATTCCCTAACGATAACGGCTTGTTCGGCACATCTCAACGCTGACGCTGGACGCGAACCTCTCGCTCTTCCTGGGGAAAGTCGGAGGCAAAAAAGCGCCACACCATCGCGTCGTCTTGCGAAAGCATCGAGACCGGCGCGGCGTGGGATCGCATTGGCAAGGCCGGCGCCCATCTCGCCGTAACGATCCGTCCTTCAAACGACCGATCCGCGCCAACCTATTTCCAGTTCGACGCCGAGAAAAGTACCTGGGCCTCGCGATGAGCCACCCATCAAGGCGCCACGAGTGAGGCAATCGGATGCTCCAATTGCGGCTCAGTCAGCGTTCTGTGCCAGATCGCTTGGGCGCCGGTCAAACCCTTCGGCCGATGTCCCGTCAGGCGGTTGTGTCGGCAAGCTAGGCCGATTCGCAATCGCGTGGTGAGCGCACGGCTCGCTCTGACAGTAGCATCTCATCCGGCGGTCCGTGGCCAGCGTATATTCGCGAGTGCGCAGAGCCTCCACCATTCCGGGGAGATTGCTTGCGCCGTCATACACGTCGAGTGCGTTCACGATGTTCATGCCGTGTCGCGAAGGGCGTGATGGGGCTGATGCAGATCATGCCAGCGACATGGGAAGAACTGCGCATCAAGTAGATCTCGGCATCGGACGGCCGGTAGTTCGGCGGCACATTCTGCGTCTGTCAAACAGCGCAGGAGGCGAACGATGGAATTCTTTTGTGGACTGGACGTGGCGATGGACGAGACGGCGGTTTGCGTCGTCGACGATCAGGGCGCGGTGCATCTGGAGGCAGCGGTGATGACCGATCCCGAGGCACTGTTTGCGGTGCTGAAGCCGTTTCTGGCGCGACTGCGGCGCGTCGGCCACGAGGCCGGCTCGCTATCGCCTTGGCTGCATCCGGAACTCAAGAAACTTGGCCTGCCGGCGATCTGCCTGGAGACGCAGCACGTGCGCGCCGCGCTGTCGGCGCAGCGCAACAAGACCGACAAGGCCGATGCGCTCGGCATCGCCCACATCATGCGCACCGGCTGGTTCCGCCAAGCCTACATCAAGTCGGAGAGCTGCTACCGGACGAAGCTTCTGCTGACTCACCGGCGCAATCTGAAGGCCAAGTTTCTCGACCTGGAGAACGCCATCCGGCACTCGCTGAAGTCATTCGGCATCCGCCTGGGCAAGGTCGGACGCGGGGCTTTCGAGCAGGGGGTGCGCATGGCCGTGGCGGACGATCCGCTGTCGGCCGAACTGATGGACGCCATGCTGTCGGCGCGCGCGGCGCTGTGGCGACAGTACTGCCGGCTGCACGATCTCGTCGTCAAAATGGTGGCCCGCAGCGAGCTGTGCCGGCGTTTCATGGCGATCCCCGGCGTCGGCCCGGTGACGGCGCTTTCGTTCATGACGGCGATCGACGATCCAACGCGCTTCCGCCGCTCACGCGACGTCGCGGCCTACTTCGGGCTGACCTCGCGGCGCTGGCAGTCGGGGACGTCGATCGACGTTCAGGGCCGCATCTCGAAGGCTGGCGATGCCGACGTGCGGCGCGCGCTCTACGAGGCGGCGTCGGGTTTGATGACGCGCTTGAAGGGCAAGGACAAGGTCAGGAGCTGGGGCCGGGAGATCGCCAAACGCTCCTGCCACCGCAAGGCCTGTGTCGCTGTGGCGCGCAAGCTGGCGGTGATCATGCACGCGATGTGGAGCGACGGCACGTTCTATGTCGGCGACGCGGCCATGAGTGACACCGACGCCGCGCAACGCGCCCACATCAAGGATCGACGCCTCCTCGGAGCGCATCGATGAGCGGCGCGACGGCGGTTGAAACGCCTGGCGCCCGCACGCTGACGGACGCCATCTGACACAAGGAGATCCGCCCTGGCGGATGAGAACCGATGCAGACCAGGAACGACGGAACGCACGTTATCTTGCCTGCGGCCGCGCCGACGAACAGCCGGCCGGACCGCGCTCGATTGCCTGTGACGATGCTCCGTCAGTCCGATGGAAAAGTGCGCCACGACGGTTTGAGCGCTGCAACCATGCAGCCGAACCACACCGTCGCAGAGCGCGGAAGATTGCACGGCGCATCGGAACTCGACGTTCAAAAGCGGAATCGTAGCGCAGAGCATAGATTCGTATATTATCGCATCCTGAAGGAGGAACGACGATGGTTACAAAGTATCGCCAAACACAACCGATTAAGATGGCAGGATAAAAGGGCGCACATTGCGCGGCGGTCGGGTTGTTGTCTTTCAATGGGTTATGAGGTGGTTTCGCAATGTGTGCATGTCTACTGCACATTGCCAGAATCGCGAATTGTCAGCTGTTTCCGTGGCTTAGTGCAATGTGCGAGGGCTCTGTCAGCGCTTGAGGAGGGTGGGGCCGGGAAGGGGGGCGTGGTCAGAGACGACCCGCTGAGATAGCCTGTCGTCGGCAGATAACGAACTGGCGCATAGTCGACGTCAGCACCTCGTCGACCTGCCTTGCGGTGACTCGCTGGGCGGTCGGCACGGCTGCCGCAGCGATCTTTCGCCGCTGCCCCGAGTGCCGACGCCGCCAGCGTCGGCCGTAGGATGGCGCCCGAGCGCAGGCTTGTCGGCTGGCGCGTCCACCGGAGGGCTCGTCGGGCCGGCATCCGCCTGCGCTGCGGGCGGTCCAGCCGTGCTAGCGCCGCCGCCAGGGATCGCTCCATGCTGACACGAATGCGCAAAGTGTCGTGTTACGGTCTGATGGTTTTACGTCACTGGCCTGATCGCCATCAAAGCAAATGGGAGAGTTCGCCACGTCTCGGATCAACCGCCGCGCCTTGCTCCTCCACTCTGGCAGCGCAGTCGCCTCGACAGTTGCGGCAACGGCGCTCGGTGCTGAGCCGGCAGGTGGAGACCGAGGACCTTCCGATAGTCTGCGAGCGCTGATTGAGGCGCACAAGGTAGGTTATGCTGCGTTCGGTGAAGCCCTGCATGACATGGGCGGTGGCAGCAGCGAATCCGATAGAGCCAGCCGGGAGGAGGAGAGGGCGCTGCTCGCCATCTGCGGCTACCCTGCGGTGGGGGAAGCGGACCGCCTAGCGAAGGGTCGGTACCTTTTAGAGATCGAGGCGCGCGGTGAGCTCGACCTGGCAGAGCATATGCGGGCCGTTCTCCACTCTACAATGTGGAGGGGATGAGGCGACCGAGGCGCGGTTTCGGTCAGCTACTGAATGCCTGGTGTGCGCCGCATGTCTGCCGTAGGGGTCAGCTTTGCCGCTTCCTGAAAGCAGACATTGTCGGCGATACGCTGGAGGTCGAGGGTGCGCCAATTGTCGACGTTTGCAGTTATGCCAACAACGTCGCGTCTACTCGGCAAGCAGACTTACGGCCTTGCGGCATTTGGGAGCTCACTTGACGACCGAAAACTCGAACTGGTGCCCGCGGTAAACGGCCTTGTATTCGTCGTCGCGCCCCGGCGTCCTGAACACATTGCGATAAATTGCTCCACAGCTTGTCAGCTCTCTTGGAAAGGCATTGCACAGGAAATTGCCTTGCACCCAGGAGGTTCCTGAGCGGCTCCTCTGGCCAACGGTCTCGCTGACGGCGCCGTCGACCGAGGTTGTGCGCTGCATCGGCAGGAACGTGGGCATTACCAATTTTCCGCGCGTTTCGTGGCCGAACATTAGAGACCTTATTTCCGCCGCTGTGAGCCGGTCCTTCGGATTCATGCCTGCCTTTGCCAATGCCGGCAGCTCTGGCACACCTGCCTTGGTCAGCCCAGCCAAAAGGCGTTCGATATCGGCCGTATTCTTGAACACCATGTAATCCTGGGTCATCAACTGGCTCGGCCCCCTGTCCACCCGCCCAACAACCTTCCTAAGCGTTTCCAAAGCCGCCGCGGCCTGGTCTGTGCGCCCAAGATGCCCATAAGCCGAAATAAGGACCTGCAGGGCATAAAATTTCGCCCGTGGATCGGCCGATATAAGGTCCATCTTCTCGATAGAGCGAACCGCGTCCTCAAACTTCTCCTGGCCGAACTCGGCCAGTCCGGCTTGGTAGCGCCTGTAGTCCATCCACGAGTTTGGGTCGACGCGCGCAGCCGCATCGAGATAGCTAAGCACTTCCTTCGGCCTGCCGTTGAAATTCAGAGCATTGGCCAGCGAGAGATAATTCCAAGTATCGCTGGGATCGAGCGCCACCGACTTCAGAAGAACGGTAACTGCGTCGTCCGAGTCGTGCTCGCGGACCATCAACTCGGCGACGAGCTGATAGTAGCCCGGCGAAGGATCCCTGGCCGCCGCTTCCAGGGTTTCATAGATCTTGCCCTGGGCCACGTCGGTCGTAAGCCCCATTACTACGACCCGACCGACATCCGCGTCCCAGTAGGCCCAGGCGAGCTGGGCGTACGCCGCGCCGAAATCGGGGTCGAGTTGCACGGCTTGCTGGAAATACTTCACAGCCTGCGCAAACTCCTCGGGCGTGTTGATACGGTTGTAGATGTCCATCCCCTTGAGATAGGCCTCATAGGCCTCGGGATTACTGGTGCCTCCGGCCCGGGTAGCCGGCGCGCCGCTCACCAGGCGGAGCTGGAGCGCACCCGCGATGCTGCTGACAACGCCGTCCTGCAGCGCGAATACGTCTGCCCACCGGCCGTCGAAACGCTGCGCCCAGAGATGTCTGGAAGTCGAGCCATCGATCAGCTGCGCATTGATGCGCATGTCGTCGCCAACGCGGCGAATCGAGCCTTTCAGCAGGTACCGGACGCCCAATGCCGCCGCTATCTCCTCCGGCTTCGGGTCCTTGTCCTTGTAAGCGGAGGCCGCGTTGGGGGAGAAGACGAAAAGACCCGGCACACGCGCCAGTGCGGTCGTCAGATCCTCAGTGAAGCCGTTGGCGAGATATTCTTGTTCCTTGTCGTCGCTGAGATTGTCGAAGGGCAGGACGACTAGCGAGGGCCGAGCGTCGGCTGCCTCGCTGACGGTCGGAACGGCAGGCTGTGCAGGCCTCTCCCATCGCTGCCACCATGCTGCTGCAAGGCCGAGAGCCAGGACGAGAATTCCCGCCGCGGCCGGAAAACGCCAGGCGCGCGAATGGCGGTGAGCATGGAGGGCCTTGCCCGCTGCCGCTGGATTGAGCAGTACGCGATAAGCCCGAACTGGTTCGGTGATATTCTTGACCCTCTGTTCGCCCATTGACTCAAATGTGAACGCCAGCTTCCTCTCGACCTCCTTGGCCACTTTTCCCGAGACGCAGATGCCGCCTGGCTCCGCCATCTGCTGAAGTCTGGCCGCGATGTTGACCCCATCGCCATACCGGTCGTCGCCGTCAACGATCACCTCGCCGAGGTTGATCCCGATCCGCACCTGAATCTGTTCCGCTTCGGGAAGCGAGGCGTTGCGCTCGGACAGGCCGCGCTGCAGCGACACCGCACATTCGACGGCATCGACGACACTGCCGAATTCGGACAGCATCCCATCGCCCATCAGCTTGAAGATATGGCCGTGGTGGCGAGCAATTTCGGGTTCGAACAGTTCTTTGCGCCCGGCACGAAGGCGTTCGAATGTACCGGCCTCATCGCGCTCCATCAGAGCCGAATAGCCCACTACATCTGCGGCTAAAATCGCGGAAAGCTTGCGATCCATTGTCGGCCTTGCCCTAGCGGATCATAGTATTGGTTGTTCTGAAAGGAAACCGACCTAACCAGCAAATCCCTTCTTCCGCACGTTTAATGGACCGCTGATACGGCGAGGTGTAACCAATGTCGTAGTCACCACATTCGAGACATTAGAGCTTGCCTGCCGGAATGGCTCGTTTGGGTCACATCGAGACCACCTTTTGAGCACAGCGTACGTCCACTTCCGCTCTTCCACGGCCGAAAACTGTTAGTCTGTTTGCGGCCCTATAGCTGCCGGGCAGAAGGGCGCACGCCAGACAATCGAATGGGTATGCGGAGTGGCTGCGACATATAAGTCGATAAAGATCAACCGAACAGCACATCTTTGCTGAGCCTTGCGCTGGGCCTCAGTTACTTAGAGGCTAGACCAGCCTCCACCAGTCGGCGGAACGCCTCCGATCTAGTGGGAAGATCGGGCTGATTGCGGCGCCATTCGTCAACGCGAGCAAGCAAGTCACTCGAGAGCCGGAGGTCGAAGCGCTCAGTTTTGTTATCAACAGGATCGGGCGTATTTGACAATGGCTATGTCCGTAATGTACGGTATGTACGTAATTTGTGGTTCGCGCTTTGCAGCCGACCGACGTGCTCGAACACGTCGCTCGGCCTGACCACAACCCAAGCTGTTTGGAGCTCGGATCATGGCTGATTCCGACAATAGCACGACTTTGCCTTCCGTCATCCGCAGGAGACTATTTCGCGCAACAGCCGACGCTGCCGTTGAAGTGTGGCGCGAATGGCAAGCTGCTCATGAAGAGACCGATCGGTTGAGCCGCGAGCAGCAGCGTCTGGAGCGTAAGCTCGTAGACGAAGTCGGCTTTCCCAAAGTCTTGCCCCGATTGTCAGTTGATAGGACCGCTACGCCGCCTTCACATGAGGCACTTCGCGACGTGCTCTGCGTAGGTTCTGTCGACCCGGCGGTCAGCGCAAAGGCCGAGGTCGATTTGGCGGCCCATCAGGCGCGCTGGGATGCCTGCGACCGGGCGATTGGGTATTCCGCCACGCTGCGCGCTGAAAGTGAGGCAGCCGATCGGGCGGAGGCGTTGCTTGAGGCATTGTCGAAAACGCCGGCCACCTCCCTTGCCGGTGTGGCAGCGAAGCTTGATGCCATACTCAGGGAAGGACAGCCGTCGAAAGGCGATGCCGAGTTTCCCTGGCCACAAATCCGTTCTGTTCTGGAAGATATTGGTCGGATCAGCGGGCAGCCAGGGCCGAGCTGACCGCACGAGGCCGTTTCAAGCACTCGGTAGCTTCCTATCATTCGGATCTTTGGAGGGTGTCGCTAGGGAAGCCTACCGCGACCAATCTCTATGAGGGAGTGATGCGATTGCGAAAGGCATTGGTGGACTCAACGCGCCCCCGCGTCACCCAAACGTGGCCAAAGCCTGAATCCGAGTGTAGCCCGCATCCCGCAGATCGGCACGTCGGCAAGCAGATCGCGATCGTTCGCGTCCAGTCGGACATATCGCAGGCTCAGCTTGCGCGATCCATAAGAATCAGCTTCCAGCAGCTCCAGAAGTACGAGAACGCGAGGAACCGCGTCAGCGCTTCCATGCTCTACGAGATTAGCAGGTCCTTGGACGTTCCCGTCAGCCGCTTCTTCGAAGGCCTGCCTAGTAATGAGACTAGCCGTGAAGCTCCACCTCTGCCGGTCGATGAGCGCATCGATTTTATCGCCAGCGCGGAAGGCCGCCGTCTGATTGCGGGGCTGATGCTGCTTCCTTCGCGGGTGCGTGGTCGCGTGGCAGCCGTAATCGCCGCACTGGGGGAGGAATTGGCTGAGCTCGACGCGAATAGGGACATCAACGCAGCCGGCGAAGCAATTCCTGCTGACCGAAAGACCGCTTGATAAGTGGGTGCAGCGGCTTCGTAGCAATCCGCGAGTTCGTCAGCGGGATTCAAAGCTGGGCAGTGCCCATGCCCCAGCTTCGCACCGGCCATCTATTGCCTCCCTCCTTTTCCTCTACCGTGAAGTGAAAATCTCTGAATCGTTTCGCTTCGAACCGAGGCAGCATGTCGGAAAATTGCGCCCTGGTGACCTCAAGGGAGAGGCTTAGAGACGCCAGTTGATCGGCTTCAAAAAGAGCGCCCGCGTCGGGATGTTCTGTCTTCATGGGAGTCGGGGCCATGATCATGACGACGCCAGGCCATCTGAATGCTGCATTCGGCATGATGAGCGAGGCGGCCAGTATGACATAGGTGAACTCGACTGATTGGCGCGGCGGGCCTGGCTGGACGACCTGGCCAAAACTGATGTTGGCTGAGCCCACGATCTCACCACGCCATTCGCCTGCAACAATCGGCGGCAGCTGAAGACGGGTTGCCTTTTTTCGGATTGTCATTCCCTAGGTTTTTGCGTCAGGTAGCAGGGACATCAACACCCGCCGCCCCAAGCCCACACCTGGTAGTCGCGACGAACCTTGAGATAAGTCGCATCGATCCAAAGATACGGCCAGTCACCCTCGATCGGCCGTTCGAGGAAGGCGTTCACCTTGCCGTCGATCTCTTCGCACAGCCGCGACACCTGGCTCTTGGAGATGCCGCTCATGCCTATCGCCTTAACCAGGTCGTCGACCGAGCGGGTCGAGATGCCTTGCACGTAGGCCTCCTGGATGACGGCCGTCAGCGCCTTCTCAGCCATGCGGCGCGGTTCGAGCACGCCCGGGAAGTAGGACCCCTTCCTAAGCTTGGGAATGCGAAGTTCGACGGTTCCCGCTCGCGTTTCCCAGTCCCTGTCGCGGTAGCCATTGCGCTGGGCGGTCCGCAGCGGGGTCTTCTCGCCATAGCCGGCGCCCGTGGCGGCACCCACTTCCAGCTCCATCAGCCGCTCGGCGGCAAAGCCGATCATCTCGCGCAGCAGATCGGCATCGGGGGTCTTCTCCACGAGCGCGCGCAGGTTCATCATGTCTTCGGTCATCGGTGGTTCCTTCCGAAATGGGTTGGCGTCAACAACCAAACCCTACCGGAAAGTGACCACCGACAGGCCGCTCGCTCGCTACAGCGCTACTAACGGCGCGCTCGCGAGCGGCTTCATAACCCTTACCTACACCACCTGATGGGACACGACCCGCCTCTGCACAAACAAGTTTTGTAAACCGAAGGTCGGGAGTTCGATCCTCTCTGCCGGCACCATGTTTTTCAAATAGTTACATCGCCTATAATTCAAGTCGATTGCCTCCATGTAGCTTTCATGTAACGGGATTCCAAGCAGTGTAGGTTGGAAGGAGAGTATGAAACGCATCAAGATCGATAGTGTGGAGCCGGGAGACATTCTGTTCACGGCTCGACCAAGCACTAGCAAAGCGATCCGCATCGCGACACACGGCATCGTGTCCCACGCGATGATTTGCGTACAGCATGGCTCTTTCATCGACTCAACGATGGATGGCGTCCAAGCGCGGAATCTGCAGCGCGAGCTGTTCGAGGACGACGAAAAGGTGTTTCACTTCCGCCTGAAGGAGCCGGTTGCTCCTGAAATCCTGTCGAATGTTATCGACTATGCCCGCGCCGAAATCGGTGCGCGGTATTCCCTGCCAGAGGCCATCCGATCAGTGGGGGAGTGCGTAAACCGAGGTCGAACCGCCAGTTCTGCTCCCGTCTGGTCGCGAGGGTCTATAAGAGGGCCGGCATCGATCTTGTCCCGGACCCCGACTATTGCTCCCCGGAAGATCTACGGCGTAGCCCCTTGCTGGTGGAGGTGCCGGTCTCGACAGAGACGGTGTCTGCGGAGGAACTGGAATGGTCGAGAGCACGCGACAATCCCATCAGCGCTACGCATCGCGCGCAAAATGCTGTGCTTGATGCCACGCGTTCTGTTGATCCGGGCGTGGAGAACTTCAACGATCTCCATTCGCTGCTCGTCAAGAGGCCTGATGCAGACCCAATTATAGCAGCTGCCCTTCATGAGAGCGGTTACCTTGATTTGTGGCGAACGGAATTTGATTTGCACCCCTGGCGCTACGTTCCGGGCCTCATCGACAAGATTTTCCGGGTCGTCCGAGGATCTGAGGGATTATTGCATCGGCACAGTCAGGGAGGCCTACAGCGGCAAGATCCGTTTTGCTGTCAATCTCGTTCTGTTGCGTGCCTTGCATGTCCAATACCCGCGCGAGTCGCTTCGGCTGGAGGTAGAGCTTTATGATACCCTGGTTCGGAACGACCAGATGCGCCGGGAAGTCGCCTACACATGGCTGTCCAAACACTATCCAGATGACCTGAAACGACATATGGAACAGATCGAGCCTCATAGCGCCCTTTGGTACTCGATTGTTGACCGCATCGAACCAACCCTGGCGGCGCTGTCCCGTAACTCCGTCGAAAGGGAGGGCGAGGCGACTGTCTGCTCATCATGTGGCGACCAACCAACCCTGGACTATCGGTTGGTCAATGGCGCGGAGACCATGCCAGGAGTGCCATCCCTGCGCCTCTGCGAGGACTGCATCGAAATCCGGCGAGGCATGGGCAACGTGCTGGTCCCGTTTCTAGTCGCACAATGAAAATGGAAGCTGCAATGGACGCTGTAAACGGGGAGGACGCGCCGCCCTTGACGCAGTCAACGCGAGCCGAAGCCAGCGTTCTGGATCCCGCGCAGCTGGGGCGAATTGAAGCTGTGCATCGTGGCTTCCTTTTCCAGCACCTTTACGCCGCTCAATGCTTGTTGTCGGCTGCAACGTTGAAGGCGCAGACCGTTTCCGTCGAAAGCGACGAAGATGTCGAGGTCCAACTCGACGGCACCCGTATCTATGTCCAGTTGAAGCACCGGAAGGTAGCCCTTGCCTGGGATGATATCGAGAGCGCCATGGCGCGATTTGCGGAGTTGCGTGCGGCCCATGCCAGAGGAGAGCGTGACGGCACTGCGCGTTTCGTCATCGTCTGCAATGCGGAGCCAAACGGCCCTTTGTTGGAAAGGCTTGCTGCAGGCGATTGGCCCGCGGACGTAACCATCGACTGGCCGGTGGCCGAACCGGCCAGGCGGATCCTTCCTGTCCCGCAACCCTCTTTGATGGAAGCAGTCCAGGCAACTTGTGGACTGGCAGAAACCTTGCCGTTTGCAACCCTGGCGCCCGAGACCCTTGTCTGGAAGTTGGCTGGGCTTGTGACGCTGGCGGCCACGGGAGAAAGGGCGACGCTCGACCATGTGTTTGCTGTACCGGACCTTCCGGCCCTTTTTGAGCAGTTGGTGCTGCAATTGCAGGATCTGCCGGTGCCGCCGGTCCCCTATCGGGTGCAACAGGATGAACCGGTTCTCTCAACGGGCGAACGCGTCCGCCTGATCGTTGGCTATTCGGGCTCAGGCAAAACGTCATGGCTGGCACAAGCCGCCCAGCATGCTCCAAATCCTCTGGTCTATCTCGACGTTGCTGACCTGCCAGGCGCGGCTCTGGCCAATGCCGTCGCGCGCGAGGTCGCTGGGCGGGTGCTCGGAGGCGGGCAGGGCCTTGGCGAGATCTTTCTTCCTGGGGCTTCTGGCCGCGAAATCCTGCAGCTTCTCTCTCGTCGCATGAATGAACGCGGGGAGGTCGTAACGGTCGCCCTAGACAATGTCCATAAACTGACCGCTGACGACCTGATCGGTGTGATTCAAGCGGGCAAGGATCTTCGTTTCGTACTTCTTGGCCGGCCGGAGGGTGAAGTCGCTGCGATCGAAGCGATTGTCGGCGTTCCACGCGAAAATCTATCAGGGTGGGCGCCTGATACCGTTGCTACTGCCGCGCATGAAGCAGGATCTCATGGCGATGCGGCGGATTATCAGCACTTGATCGACTTGACGGGTGGCCTCCCGCTTTTCGTCCTCAATGCTCTGTCTGTGGCGGGATCCGACTACGAGGGTTCGGTGAAGCGCCTTTGTGCAGACTTGGCGCGCTCAACCCACACCCGAGAGATGGTGCAAGAACATATTCTTGGCCGCGTCTTTGAACGGTTGCCGGCCGCCGCGGCCGAGGTCGCGGATCTGCTCAGTCTTTGTGATGTGCCCATCACGCGTGTTGAAGCTGGTTCATATGTCGCCGCAGCCCGGGGGCCAGAACGTTCGATCTTCTCGCAGGCTCTTCGCCATCTCCTGAGCCAGGGTCTGTTGCAGGCCTTCGCTGGCGACAAGATCAAGCTGCATGATGCGGCCCGTGTCGTCGGCAAGGGGCGGCTCGGTCTGCACGGTGCGGAGCCGATGAGGGCGCGTCAGGAGGCACTAAGAGCAGTAATCCAGGAAAGCCTTCCGGCGAGCTGGAGCCCGGCGAGGCTCTCTTTGTTCTTGCGGCTCACCGGTGAGGTTGGTCGGCTCGACCTACTGGTCGAGATGGCGACGGAAGAACTGTTTCACGAGATGGGCGTCTGGCCCGAGGTTGAAGCCTATCTTGAGCACGGTGCCCAGGATGCAACAGTTCCTCCAGACCAGCGCATCAAGGCTCTCGATGCTTTGGCCTTTGCAGACATGAAAGCCGAATCGGATCGGGCGGCCGTTTGGCTCGATCAGATGGACGCGTTAATCACGACTCATGATCTCGGCGCAGAAGAGCGGCTTCGTGTGGGCATGAAGCGCATGAACTTCTTGGCGAAAGATGGTGATCGTCGGGGGGCAGTGCGCCTGATAGCAAGCCTAACCCCAATCGTCGAAGAACTGCCCGCCGCGCATCGACGCATCTTTTCATACAATATTGCCTGTGCGGAACTCGCACTTGGAGAGCCGACGGCGGCCGCCGAGCGGGTTGAGCCTTTGGTGGGAGAATACTATGATCTCATCGGGCTAACGCCCGCACTGGTCATAGGCAACAATGCGCCGGACCTGGCCAAGATGTTGAAAAAGGGTGCGGATATTGACGACATCAAGCATCTCGCGGATTCCCTCGACGTTCTAGCCAAGGCAACAGATGCACAGGGCAAGCCTTTGCCCTTTGCAAGAATTCATGCCCTGAAGTTCTACGATCTGGCACATGCGCCGAACTCAATGTTCCGTGTTGCGCAGGATCTTGTCGACCAGTTTCTCGGTCGCCGGGATTTTGACGGCGCATTAAACATCATGGAGTCGATTGTTCTGCCGCAACTTCAGCAATGGAAGTTGGCGGATTACCTTATCACCGTTCGCTCGCACTACGCCGTGGTCTTGGCATATTGCGGCCGATTTGATGATGCAGAGGCAGAAATGGCCCGGCTTGATCCTTACGAGCCTGGGCTTAAGCCACTGGTACAAAAGGAACTGGCCCATCAAAGGGAGTTGATCAGAAATCTTCGTGCATTCGGGCCGCCACCCAAGTGGGTCCCGCCACCGGGCGCCTTGGAGCAAGCCGCGGCAATGCTGAAGAGCAACGGGGGCGTTCCAACTGTGCGGGGCCCTGCATCAGTGCGGAAGGTAGGTCGTAACGAACGATGCCCATGTGGATCAGGCGAAAAGTACAAACGGTGCCATGGGCGGCTCACTTAATAGATCGCTGCTGGTTTCTTGAGAGTGGCTTCGCCCGTTGAGGTGGATATCGGATATCCAAGCTCGCAACCGCCAGACTGGCCGTCGAAAGCGCCGCCGGCATCGGCTGATTGATGCTGGTTCCACCTTGGAAGAACGCCTTGGCGAGGCACCACAAAAAAGTTCTTCAAACCTTCAAAAGGCGTGGCAAATGCTCCTGTAGCAGGGCCAATGTCAGTTGCTCCCCTCGCTTCGACAGCCGATCAATCCATTCGACCGGCATCGCAGAGAAATCCGTGGGGTAGCTCGCAGCCATTTTTGCCGTCACGAGATCTACAGGGGGAAATGCCAATTTATCGTCAGATTGGCCGAGATAGGGAATGATGAAGCCCTTTAACGTCCCGCCTTTCTTCAGGTCAAAAAGGCGGTTCATCGCAAGATTTTGGGCACGACCGTGGATGCTCCCCAACACTGCGATCATACGAGATGGCCAGAGCATCGACGGAGGAGAAAGATCAAGACCGTAGCCCGCACGGCAAGCAATGATGGTGTCAAACTTTCCAGCATGAAGGCTGATGGCGGGATCGCGGTCCGGCCACAGCGGCGCTAGGCCAAGATTATCGTAGACACCGCCGTCCGTCAGGATTACCCGCTGAGAGCTCGATACGCCGTTTTTTTCTAACATCAGATACTCGTCGAGGGCGGGCAGAAGGACGGGAAATGCAGCGGAAGCTGCGACGGCATGAGCAATCTCGATTCCATGCGGCTGTCCCCTGCCAAGCCGCCAAGACCCGACACTGTCGCGCGCAAAATAGAAAGCTGATTTCGTCTGAAGCTCACAAGCTACGATAATGAGTTTTGGGCGATCAGTTCGTAAGTCGGCCAGTGTCTCTTTATTGAAGACGTCTTCGGATAGGACTCGTCTCAAAATCGTAGTCCGGCTTGCCTTACGCCGGAACAATGGCGAACGGAGCCACTTACTAAGATACAGCCGCACTCGCGCCGGTATAGGCAGAAGTGACAAGAGAACCCGGATCAAAAGCCTGCAAAATTGGATCAGCGCAATTGGCACGAAATGCAGCGCTGCCTTGACACCCTCCAATGTAGCAAACATTTTGAAGATCGCAGGCCGTGAGAAACCTCTCGCCAGAACCTGCCTGACGGTCTTTTCAAAGTCAGAAAAATCGCCCTTATGATGGCAATAAAGCGCGGCTAGCACGCTGCCGCCGGATACGGATGAAATAACCTCGATTCGTCCCAGAACACCTGAGGAATGCAAGGCTCGCAAACAGCCGAGATGAAACGCCATGGCGCGTGCACCACCGCCAGACAGGGCTAGCGCTACCCTTTCAGGCTGGTTTGCATCGCTGGTAGCCGTACTCGTACTAGGCTCTACCATGTGTCACAGCTTCGCCACACGTACGCCCGTCGGCTCCCAGTCTGAACCAGAATTCCTTCCTCCCACATATCGCCATAAGAAATGGGCCGCCGGAAGGGCCCATGTGCTTGGCGAGATGCGCAAAAACCTGTTCATCGTCGTTGCTGGGCCGCACTGCGGTGCCGTCAGGATGGCTATGCCATTCTCCAACGTAACCAAGATTTCCTGCACTAGCGACGCCAAGGCGGTCGACCATAGGCTTCAGGTCCTTTGCTCCACGGATGAAATAGGTGGGGGACTGGGCACTATCGGGCGGAGCTCTCAGCGCAGCAACAATGTGTACAATGCGCCGGCTCAGATCAAAGGTGCCAATCAGAATTCCGCCGGTTTCATTGGGAGCCGCTTCACCACGAAGCCGTTGCATCTCATTGAGGGCGAAGTGACTAATCGTAAAGCGCCAATCCTCAATGGTGTGACGCTCGACGCCTGAAAGTTCTAGGTTAACCGGCGCAACCGCGCCATTCTGAGGATCAAGGCGCCAGACTTGAGATGAAGCAACCGACCGTTCGAATAAGCCGATCAACTGCCCCCCTGCAAGGCCAGTCAGTGTCTGTACCTGCCAAGGTGGGAGAGGACGGGACAAATCCTGGCACGCATTGGCGTAGCGAATAAAGTCGAGGCGACCGCCGCTTAAATGCCCCTGCAGGCGGTCATCGCTGGCGACTGCCAAGAAATATTGCGCCTCAATCTCATCCAGGTGCAAGGCTCGCCCCGGATCCTCCGCCAAAATGACAAGATCGCTGCCTGAGGGATTGAAAAAGCAACTTACGGCGCGCTGAACCCGACCGTGGTCCGCTACATACCCAAGGACAGCCGGTGATGCGCTGAAGTCTACGACCAAATCGGCCTGTTCAAATTTTTCGTCGATCTCTGCACCCAGTTCTCCGGGATCAAGGATATTGGCCCTAATCTCGTTCGCGGAGTCATGGTCAGCCAGAATACAATTCGCATCAAGCGCTAGGGCCAGGGCCTTGCCAACCCCCACGGCACGGTTGTCTTGAAACTGACGTACGGTGTTGTGGGGAAGCACAATATCGTCGTCTATAATCGTCCATATACCGATCCCGGCGCGCGTCGTGCCGACGACGACATTTGACCCAATCGCACCAGCGCCAATTGCCACCAAGCGCCGGTCCTTTCCTGTTGGTGACGCAGCAAAAAGGCGTGCGGCTGCACGGTCGAGTCTCCGAATTACACGCCATTGATCCAGATAGGTTTTGCTGAGATCGCCAGCTGCACCGGCAGGGATTCGTGCGACGACTGTACCTCGCTGGAAATAGGTACTTCCCAAGAGCTCACCCAGCTCTGAGAGTTTTTCGTCAGGCATGAAAGCCCGGACTTCCCAGGCCTCAACCTCGCCGCCGACCTGCTTGAGTTTTGGGATTTTCAACATCAACAGCAGGTGGCGTTTGTCAGCTCGCTGAAGCTGCTCCGGCTGCAATAGCCAACTCCTAATTTGGGTAAGAGAATCAGGGACACCGTGGGCCGCCGCAAATTCAATAAGCTCACTGAGGGTTTGCGGTGCTTGGTGCAGGGCACCTTGAACCTGTGGAGGGAACGTGATCGGCAATACGGAAATCTCGAACTGCTCTTCTCGCGACTTCGCCGTCGGCGGCCCCAGTAGGATTGTCCACTGACCGTTGTACTTGTCCGCACTCCAAACGGCCAAATTCGTGGGTAAAGTGGCTGCAGGCAAAATGAGGCTGTTCGTGGTGGCCCGCAGCAATGGCTCCAGCGCCTGCCCTTCCTGGTGCAAGGTATTCGTTGCCATACGTGTGAACCAATTGCGGATGCGCTCAATAAGCGCCTGCGCCGTGAGCCCGCGGCGGAGGTCTGCCCAATTCTCTTCCCATATGCAAAGACAGATTCCGTTCGAATCTGGTGCGGCGTTTGTGTGCACCTGATCGTGTGGGAAGTCGGCTCGCCGAGAAAACACGTAGGGAGAGGCGGAATCGTCTACAGGGACGCTGAGGCGGATAGGCTCCGCATCAATGATTGCCACGGCTCGGTCTTGGGGCAATTCCGGTTCGACCACCAGATCGATCAGATCATGGCTGGAGCCCGTTTCAACGTTCTCCAGGCGGGCATAGGGATAGTCATGGGCTGCCAGATAGGCGACGATCGCGCGAGCTCTGGCCGACTTCAAAACCGTCATGCTCCTCCGGCCCGGGGGGCCGCACTGCTTATAATGGTTGCCGAACCGCCCGCCGTTTTCTTGATGATATATCCGCTGCCGCCAATTTCGATGACCAGGGGCTTGGGGTTTAAAGCGGTCGGATGTTCCATTGTCACCAGATATTGGCCGTCCTTGGCTTGGGCGACGCTTTCATAGTAGGCTGCTGCCTCCCTATGTGGCGGCTGCGTGGTATCTGTTTCGGGTATGACAGAGCTAGTCGAAATCAGCAGGCACTTTTCGGCGCCTTGAGTTCCATAAAGCCACTTTAACCGGTCTACCGGCACCGTCTCACCGTCACCCTTGTCATCAGCCAATGACTTATAACTGGTGTGGTGAGGCACGTTGTTGATATCCCACAACAGCCGGTCATCGTGACCATGGAATTGCGTAATGCGCACAATGTCGTCGATCGTACCGTGTTCGACGTCCGCCGACAGGATGAGACGAGTCAGGCGTTCCGCTACCCGGAAGGTGGCCTGCATAAAGAGAGCGGAGGAGTTCCGTATGATCAGGTCACCTTCACAATGCTCGGCAAAGGGAGAGTGGACAAAGAACTCGACCCCGTCTGCGTCGAGGTTGAACTCTGGGCACAGCGTCCCCGCGTCACTAATTAGATTTCTGCGTTTCGCAGGGTCAATGTCCCGATCAAGCAAAAACTGGTTCAAGGGATCAGGGCGCGAAAACACCCGCACACCTTCACCCTCAAGGAACCGATGGCGGGCTTCCGCACGCAAGGTCCGCGCCTCACCTTCGACCCCCACCTCGAGAACAGCGGCTGCAGGCACCCACAGCGTCTTGATCCGAATCCGACCGTCGCCTTGGTACTTATCAGCATGGTTCAGATGGAATACTTCTTTGGCGCGCTTGGTGTGGTCAGTATCAAGGTGCGTAAAGGCGACCACATCGATCTCTTTTTTGTCGCCTAGGCACTCGCGCAACTCCTTCTCCAAGTCACAGCGTTTGTCAGCCGCGTCATCAGGATTGCGCATGTCCGCAAAATCGAAAAGTGCGGTACGCCCATTTTCAAGTTGGATGAAGCAACAGTCCGCGTTGCCTATCGGGAAAAAACGAACAGTATGCATTGCTTTCTATGACCTCAAAAATTGGGTGGGGAGTAGCGAACATAGCAGGAACAAATGTCGAAGTCCTTTTCTTTCGTAATTCTACTGTGCAGAAACTGCCGTAGTCGACACTTTAGCTGCCTGTCGCTTTCTCAGGGGAAGCTACCCGGCCTACGGAGCCTATTCCACCTGATCCCACCGTTCACGGTGCGAAAAGTGAATGAGAAGCACCAAAAGTTCGGCTGAAAAGCCAGCTTCCGTTACACAAATCCTTGCACAACATCCCAAAAAATGCCAAATACCATTTATTAAACAATGAGATGCGCAAAGGCTATTCGGTCTCCAAAACCGCCGCTCCTTCGAAGCACTGCCGTGGTTGCGCGCACACTGCGCTGAGGGTGGCCCAGCTATTGATGCCGCCCCTCGCACCTCAATTATGCAGCCTTCGCAGCGTGGATAGTATGAAGCATCTCGGGCTTTAGATGTGTGTAGCGTCGCAGCATCTTCCAATCCTTGTGTCCTGTAACCAGCGCTACTTGTTCGATTGTGAACCCAGCTTCGAATAGGCGGCTCGTGCCTTCGTGGCGCAAATCATGAAAATGAAGGTCGTGGATGCCTAGGTCCGAGCACCCTCGGCGGAAGGCCGTCCCGACTGATCTATGATTGAACGGGAAAATTCGATCATCGTCATTGCTTCGCTTTGCGCGCTGCTCCTCAACAATGGCCCACGCATCGTATCCAGTTGCTGCAAATAGCCGTATGCGCTGATTGTTGCCCTTTTTGTTGCGTGGGTCTTTCCGGTCGCGGATGAGAAGCATCCGCGTGCGAGACTCCAGATCGGACCAACGCGCCTTGCAAATTTCCTCCTGACGCATCGCGGTTGCAACGGCGAAACGTATGATCCGGCCAACCGGCGCTTTCTGAAGAGGGTTTGAATCGAAGTGTGCGATTAGCCTATCGAGTTCATCCTGGGTGGGCCGCCTGTCGCGCTCACACCCCTTGCCGACAAGACCGAGGCGCTTAAGTGCCAAACGCGCGAGATCGATGGGTTCCACCTTGACGGGTAGGCCGTGGACGGCTGCAGCATGAGACAGGACAAGTTTTATAAAGCCGATGTCTATACCGAGCGTCATCGGTCCAGCACCTTGTGCGGCCCGGTCACGACCAAAACGAATGAGCCGTTCGCGATCGAGGGCCGCGATGCTGCACTTCCCCAGATGTCTTTGGAGCATATCCAGCGCTGCGGCCTTGGAGCGGCGAGGGGACTTGCCTACATCGCACATGTCGTCGATATGAAGGTCGATGAGTTCGCCGAAAGTCTTAAGGCGCGCTATGCGGGACTTAGTCGGCGTCTCACCGCGATCGACTTGGCGCTCGGTTTCGGTCGCCCAGCGGCGTGCGTCGTCTCGGCGCAGGAAGGTCTCGCTGACGTAGCGACCTTTGCGACGGACTTGCACACGCCAGGAACCGGAGGAGAGCTTTGTATAGGTGGCCATTTTTTCGTGTGCGCTCCGTGTGCACTGAGAGATCAAAACGTGGCGAAAAGGGTCGTATTCTGGCGTAAATTCGTGTGCACTCGGCAGGTTGTAACGATTTGATGTTAAAGAAAAAATGCTGAAAAATCAAGATCATAGAGTGGCCGTGGCCCCGATGATGGACTGGACGGACCGGCACTGTCGGTTCTTCCATCGCCAGCTGACGCGCGAGGCGCTGCTCTACACCGAGATGGTGGTGGCCGATGCGGTCATCCACGGCGCACGCGAGCGCCTGCTTGGCTTCGACGACAGCGAACATCCGGTGGCGCTGCAACTCGGCGGCGCCGATCCGGGAAAGCTGGCCGAGGCGGCGCGCATCGGCGAAGCCTTCGGCTATGATGAAATCAACCTCAATGTCGGCTGCCCGTCCGACCGCGTCCAGTCGGGCACCTTCGGAGCCTGCCTGATGAAGGCGCCTGTGCTCGTCGCAGATTGCGTTGCGGCGATGAAGGCGGCGGTGAAAATACCGGTTACCGTCAAGTGCCGCATCGGCGTCGATGAGCAGGATCCGGAACCGGCGCTCGATGCATTGGCCGATGGTGTTTTCGCGACCGGCGCCGACGCGCTGTGGGTGCACGCCCGCAAGGCCTGGCTGGAAGGACTGAGCCCAAAGGAAAATCGTGACATCCCACCGCTCGACTATGACCGCGTCTATCGGCTGAAAGCCAGAAAACAAAACAAATTCATCGGCATCAACGGGGGCATTCAATCTCTCGCAGAGGCGCTGACGCATCTCGACCATGTCGATGGCGCCATGCTCGGCCGCGCCGCCTATCACACGCCAGGGATACTGACCGGCATCGATGCCGCGTTTTACGGCAGCACGGCTGAGTCGTTCGACTTTGCCGCGCTGATCGACGCCATGGCGAACTATGCGGCACGCCATATCGAACAGGGTGGACGGCTCGGGCATGTCACCCGGCACATGGTCGGGCTGTTTCACGGCCTGCCCGGTGCACGCCGCTACCGGCAGATCCTCTCCACCGAGGCGACACGGCCGGGTGCCGGACCGGAGGTGCTGAAGTCAGCCTTCGCCGAGGTCGATTTCGGCAGGACCGCAGAGGCGGCCTGAGCGAACTCAATCCCGCAAGATCATGCGGTCGCCGCGCACGTCGAAACCCGACAGCGAGCTAATGAAATTCATGCCGAGCAGGCTCTGACCGAGGGTGCCGGGTGCGGCGATCATGATGGGCATGTCCTTGCGCACGATGCCGCCGATCGACAGTTCGTCGCTTCGCACCGCCGCTGCGCGCGTCATGCCGTTGGCGGTCGAGATCGGGATGGTGAAGTGGAGAGCCGCCGAATTGAACCCGGCCGCCAGAGCGTCCTCGGCGGTCAGCACTGTGCTGGTCGCGCCGGTATCGACAACCGTCAGGATCGGCGTGCCGTTGATCGTGACGCGCGCTTCGAAATGGCCGCTGCCGGCCTTGTCCAGGGTGACGGTGGCATGGCCTTCTTCCACGCCCAGCGCCAGCGGACTGCCGGGAACAAGGCCGGCGGTGACGCGGCTGGCGAAATCCTGCAACTCATAGCGGTACTGATAGCCGGCGATCAGCGCCAGCACGATGGCGCCCCAGGCGCCGAGGCTGCGGGCCATGGTGCCCAACGGCCTGCCCGATCTGAGCAGGCCGGCGCCGACGAGTGCCGCTAAGGCGCCAAGCCAGATCAACTGGCTGAAATCGTAATTCTCAATGCCGAATGTACTGCCGGCGGAATCGTGGAGCATGAGCAGGAGTACACCTGCCCCGATCGCGACGATCAGAATCCACAGCAGTCGGTTCATCTGTGCGGCCGGTTCACGAGAGGGCGTCGCGTTCGCGTGCCATGCGGCTGCGACGGGTTTCCCGGCGGGGGCGTCGCTCGACCGTTTCCAGCCTTGCCGGCAGCTCGGCCATCACGCTGCGGCGGGTTTGCGGGGTCATGTCGATCCAGGCTGCGATTTCCTCGCGCGTGCGCCCGCAACCGAAACAGAAGCCGGTTTTCATGTCGATCGAGCAGACCAAGATGCACGGGGATTCAATGGCCGTCATAAGGATTTCCTTGGCTAGCCTCCACATGGTGCAACGACAAAGTCAATGCAAGCCCTCCGGGATGCGCCGCCAACGGGTGCGTTCGCGTCAATACCTCGAAGTTTTGCCGAGGTTGTGCCGGCCCGCCAAGGCGGCTATGCCGCTCACCAATTCACAAGGACGATTGCCATCGACATGACCAGCGCACTGCCTTTCGACGATTTTCGCGACCTCCTGGTGAGCCTGCCGCCGGCAGATATGGCTGCCAACACCCGCGTTCGCCAGTTGTTTGCCAAGGCAGACAAGCCCGAAGGCTCGCTTGGCCGCATCGAGGACATCGCCGCCTGGCTCGCCGGCTGGAGCGGTCGCGCGCCGCCGGCGGTGACTCGACCATTGGTGGCGATCTTTGCCGGCAATCATGGCGTCACCCGCCACGGTATTTCGCCGCGCCCCGCCGCCGCTACGGCAAATGCAGTCGAGCTCTGCGCCGCCGGCGGTGCAGCGATCAACCAGATCTGCATCGCCAACGATCTCGGCTTGAAGGTGTTCGATCTGGCTCTGCACATTCCGACAGCCGACATCACCGAGGATGCGGCACTGGACGAGCGCGGTTGCGCCGCCACCATGGCCTTCGGCATGGAGGCGATTGCCGGCGGCACCGACCTGCTTTGCCTTGGCGACCTCGGTGTTGGCAATTCGACTGTCGCCGCGGCCCTTTGCACCGCACTGTTCGGCGGCACCGGCGCCGACTGGGTCGGTCCCGGATCAGGGGCCGACGCAGCGATGCAAAGGCGCAAGGCGGAGGTGGTCGATGCCGCGGTCGCGTTTCACGGCGCGAGCCTCAAGGACCCCCTGGAAGCGCTGCGCCGGGTCGGTGGACGGGAATTCGCAGCGATCTGCGGCGCCATTCTGGCGGCGCGGATGCAGAAGATCCCGGTGCTGCTCGACGGGTTTGCGGTGACTGCGGCCGCTGGCGTCCTACATACCGCCAACCCCGCCGCGCTCGATCACTGTCTCCTCGCAAGCCTGTCGCCGGAGCCTGGCCATGCCAAGGCCGCCGAGCGCCTCGGCCTTCGCCCGCTGCTCGATCTGGGCGTCAGTCAAGGCGAGGGGGTAGGAGCGGCGCTTGCCGCCGGCCTGGTCAAGGCGGCCGCGCTGACCAGCTCCGGCATGGCAGCCGCGGTCGGCGGTTAAGCATTCAGCGCCGGCGCGAAGCAACCGCCTTGGTCGGCAGCGCCGGCAGTTCCTCCATCACCCGGCTCAGCGGGAAGATGGCGATCGCCTCGGTGCCTTCGCGCAGCCGGGAATGGAGCTGGAATTCGCCGCCATGCATGGCCAGCAGGCCTTGCACGATCGGCAGGCCAAGCCCTGTACCCTGTTCGGCGCTCTTGATGGCGATCGAGCCCTGGCCGAAGGCCGAGAGCACGATCGGAATCTCGTCTTCCGGTATGCCCGGCCCATTGTCCTTGACGGAGAGATATTGCCCGCCGCCCGCCGTCCAGCCGACGCGCACGCGGATTTCGCCGCCGGTCGCGGTGAACTTGATGGCATTGGACAAGAGGTTGAGCACAATCTGCCGCACCGCGCGTTCGTCGGCAAACAGGCGCGGCAAGGCGTTTTCGAAATCCTGGACGATGCGGATGTCCTTGTTGCGCGCCTTCAACTCCATCATGTGGCAGCAATCCTCGACGACGGAAAGCAGCATCATCGGCTCCTCATTGAGCTGATAACGGCCCGCTTCGATACGCGACAGGTCGAGGATTTCGTTGATCAGGTCGAGCAGATGCTGTCCGGAGTCGTGCACGTCACGGGCATAGTCGCGGTATGTCGGGTTGCTCATCGGGCCGAGCACCTCGTTGGCCATCACTTCGGAAAAGCCGAGAATGGCGTTGAGCGGCGTGCGCAATTCGTGGCTCATCGAGGCCAGGAAACGCGATTTCGCCAGATTGGCGTCTTCCGCCCGCCGCCGTGCCTCGTCCGACATCGATTTCGCCGTCTCCAGTTCGGCGATCAGCGCATCCTTTTCGGAGCGGAACGAAAACAGCATCAGCGAGGAACGGTTGAGCTGGCGCGCCACATAGGCGAAGAACGGCAGCGACGAGATCAGCAACCCGGCCATGATCACTTCGACCGGCATCCATAATTTTGCACTGGCATAGGCATAGATGGCGACCGGGAGGGCGAAGGTCGCCAACAGCGCACCGCGAAGGGACGATGCCAGGATCGCGGTTGCCGACATGGCGAGCAGCAGCACCACCGCCTTGGCGACCTGGAACTGGTCGATTTGGCAAGCTTCGCAGCCAAGCCATGCGAACCAGGCCCAGCCAAGCCCGCAAAGAAAATGGCCGATCAGGAAATCCCTGTGCGTCTCCAGCGGGTTGAGCTCGGACGCTTGCGTGACGCGTCTGGCCATGAACGCAACGATGGTATAGCAGATGAATGTGAACAGCGCCCAGACGCCGATCTCCTTGCCGAGGCCCGCGAACAAGCCTGCCGCGGCCGTTGCCAGAACGAGCAGCGGGATAACGATCACGCCGCCGGTCATCGAAAGCGCGTGGAGCTTCAACAGCTCGCGGTCGAAGTCGGGATTTCCGGCTTGCTGCGAAAGACGGTCGCGCGTCTTGCGCACCGCGCGCGCGACATCGCTGTTGCGATGGCGTTTCCTGCGGTCCACAATAAACTTGTCCGCCGTGGTCGAGCGTTGCAGGGGCATGAAGTCTTCAATTTACGCGGGCAGCAATTTCAAATCGTTAAGCTACGTTCGAATGATTAACCAACGGTTTGCCATATGAGCCGTTCGTGGTCGCGATGGCCGCGCCAGCGATACTATGCGCCACGTCCGCGAAGCCTGTGGCGCCGACTGATGGACTATGGGCTGACACTCATCGTGCTGGGCCTGCTGATCCTCCTGGCGGCGCGCCTCGACCGGGTGGAGACGCGCAAGACGGAGGGTGCGGCCACCGTCAATGACGGCGATAGCATGACGCTCGGCAGCGAGCGCATCCGCATGCGTGGCATCGATGCGCCGGAATATTCGCAAATCTGCCGCAAGGACGGTGCCGACTATCCTTGCGGCAAGCTCGCGCGGCAATCCCTGGTGCGGTTGATAGCCGGCAAAGCGGTCTCCTGCAGCGGCTGGCAGCGCGACCGCTACGGCAGGCTGCTCGGCGACTGCAAGGCCGGCGGCAAGGATCTCAACCGCGCACAGGTCGAGGCCGGCTGGGCGGTCGCCTTTGGCGATTTCGAGACCGAGGAAGCTGCTGCGCGCGCGGGCAAAGCCGGCATCTGGGGCGGAACTTTCGACGAGCCGAAGAACTGGCGCGAGAGCCACGGCCATGAGCTGGTCGAAAGAAAGCACGGCGCCTTGGCGTCGATCGGCGATGCCCTGCGTGAAATTTTTCGCTTCTGGTGAGTTGTGCCTATAGTTCGTCGGGACGGACGAGGAGGATGGAGATGAAGCTGTTCGACGGCGGGCGCGCGCCCAATCCACGTCGGGTTCGGATTTTTCTGGCCGAAAAGGGACTTCAGGTTCCGCTGATGCCCGTCGACATGGGCGCGCTGGAGCACAAAGAGCAGCCGGTCAGCTCGCGCAATCCGCTGAAGCGTCTGCCGGTGCTCGAGCTCGATGACGGCACCATCATCACCGAATCCGTCGCAATCTGTCGTTACTTCGAGGAACTGCACCCCGAGCCGGCTTTGTTCGGGCATGGGGCGCTCGGCAAGGCAATCGTCGAGATGTGGCAAAGACGTCTGGAGTTCAATTTGTTCGGCTGCGTCGCCGCGGCCTTCCGGCACATCCACCCCGCAATGAGGGAATGGGAGATCCCGCAGATCCCCGAATGGGGCGAGGCCAACAAGCCGAAGGCGGTCGAATTCCTGAGATTTCTGGACACTGAGCTCGCCGGCAGGGAATTCGTCGCCGGCGATGCCTATTCGATCGCTGACATCACCGGGCTGGTCGCCATCGATTTCATGAAGCCGGCTCGCATCAAGGTACCCGAAGAGTGCACCAACGTGCTGCGCTGGCATCGGGAAATCTCCAGCCGGCCGAGTGCCGCCGCCTGATAACGAGTCCCAAATGAGCGAACAGTTGGAAGCCCTGGCGGTGAGGGTGCGTGCCTGCCGCATCTGCGTCGATAAGCCAGCCGGCAGGCCGTTGCCGCACCAGCCGCGTCCGGTGCTCCGGCCATCGTCGAGCGCCCGCATCCTGATCGCCAGCCAGGCGCCGGGTACCAAGGTCCACATCACAGGGATGCCGTTCACCGACGCCTCCGGCGACCGGCTGCGAAGCTGGCTGGGCGTCGGCAGCGAGGAATTCTATGATACGGACAAGTTTGCCATCGTGCCGATGGGTTTTTGCTTTCCCGGTCAGGACGCCAAGGGCGCCGACCTGCCGCCGCGCCGCGAATGTGCGCCGGCCTGGCGCGCATTGCTGATGGCACTGATGCCGCAAGTCGATCTGGTACTGACGATCGGCACCTACGCCCAAAGCTGGCATATGGGCGCGGCGCGCCGTCCCTCGCTGACAGAAACAGTCATGGACTGGCGCGCCATCTGGGCAGCGTCGACTGACCCGAAGATCGTGCCGCTGCCGCACCCGTCCTGGCGCAACACCGGCTGGCTGAAGCGCAATCCATGGTTTGAAATGGATTTGCTGCCCTTTCTGAGATCGGAAATCCGCTATCGCCTCGGCTAAGCGTTCAGCAAGAAATCACTCGCTTTTGCGCTATTCAACAGAATTTCTTTCTTGTAATAGGCTTGAGCAAGAGGGAATATGGTAATCTATTCCTCGAAGCGTGTCGCATGACGGGACGCGCGTTAAATTCTTGTTTTCATGCATGTCGTTGTGCCAAAGCCGCGCATTTTGACGATTTGCATCAGGGGAGCACCCAATGGACCGCCTCGATAGAAAAATTCTCCGCCTCCTTCAGGAGGATGCGACGCTTGCAGTCGCCGACGTCGCCAAGAAGGTCGGCCTGTCGACGACGCCGTGCTGGCGGCGCATCCAGAAGCTCGAGGAAGAGGGCGTCATCAAGCGGCGCGTTGCCATCCTCGATCATGAAAAGGTCAATGTGCGGGTGACGGTGTTCGTCTCGATCCGCACCAATTCGCACAGCCATGAATGGCTGCGGCGCTTTTCGGAGGTCATCCAGGAGTTTCCCGAAGTGGTCGAATTTTACCGCATGAGCGGCGACGTCGACTATCTCTTGCGCGTCGTGGTGCCCGACATCGCCGCCTACGACGCCTTCTACAAGCGGCTGATCGCCAAGATCGAGATCCGCGACGTGTCGTCTTCCTTCGCCATGGAGCAGATCAAATACACGACCGAGATGCCGCTGGATTACATGGTGCTCGACAAGGAGTCCGGCGCCAACGCCGCCTGAGATTCTTTTGCTTAGTTTTTCTTTTTGTTGAGGAAAGTCCAGGGCGAGTTGACCGGCAGCGTGATCGTGTCCGGCACGGTGCCGACGTCGACCACCTCGGCCTTGCGCACAGCGTAGCCCGACTGGATGACACTTACGCCGTCAAGGATAAAAAGCTGACTCTTCTCCATGCCCGGCTGCAAGGCGCCGGTCACCGAAACCGGCTGGTAGGCCTCAGACATCCGGTAGGGTTGGGCAGGCGTAACGAGGACGATCTGGTTGGGCGGCGGCGTCGGCATATGGCTGCAGGCCCCCGTCCAGGGCACCAGCAGGAATTGGTAGACGAGATCACCGTCGCGATCGACCGGCAGTGCATAGCCCGCGAGTTGTACGGTCTTGTCCTGCAAGTTGAGTGACAGCGTTTCGCCATGATCCATGATCCGGCATTTTGGCCGCGATCATCGGCAGCCCGACGCTTTCGGCGGCTGCCTGGCTCGCCGGGCGCAGATCCTTCCAGAAAATATGCATCGTCCCGGCGCAAGCGTTGCCTGCGACAACAGAGACGAACACTGCGGCTGCAAGCGTCGCGCCTGACTTGAGACGGTTTTTCATTCCTGCTCCACTGCTGGGCCTTGATCTGCGGCCTATGCCAGCAAGTAAAGCTGCCGCTGTCGCCAAGGTCAACGTTCAAGCCGCATGACATGCCGGCGCGAGCCGGTCATGCCGATCTCGCGAAAGCCGCGGGCGACGAACATGTCACGAAAACCCATGAAGCTGTAGCTCGGCGATGCCTGGTCGACCGGAAAAGCCTCGATCGTCGTGGCACCTTTGGCAAAGGCGTGATCGATGGCTGCATCAAGCAATGCGCTTGCCAGCCCGCCACCGCGCAACGCTCTCGGCACAAAGAAGCAGACGATCGACCAGATCCCGGCCTCGCGGTCGTCCTGCTGTCGTGACAACTTGCGGTAGCTCTCGCGCGGCGCGACCGAGCACCAGCCGACGGTCCGGCCATCGAACTGGGCGACAATGCCGACCGGCGTGCCGGCGTCGATCAGCGCCATCATCGCGCGTTTCTTCTCGTCGTTCTCGACATGCTCGCGGCGGTCGAGATTGCGCCAAGCCATACACCAGCAGTATTTCGGCCCGCCGGGTTGCTCGAACAGGTTTTCGAAATCGGCGCGCGTCGATTGCGTCACCTCCGTGAAGCGCACTTCGCTCAGGTCAAGCTTTTCTGGCGGCGAGCCGTTCGAGCGTCTTGGCATCGGAGAGTTCCTTCACGGCATCCTTGCCGATCCAGCGAGCAGTCCTGTCTGTCGAGGCCGCCAGTTTTAGCGCCACGGCAAGGGCAGGGCCGTGCAAATTCACCGATCGCTTGCCGATCGAACGAAGCGCCCAGTTCACGGCCTTCTTCACAAAATTGCGGCCGTCGGTCGCATGCGCTTCGATGATCGGCAGGAATTCGAGGAAGGTCGTCTCGGGTTCCTTCTTCCGGTGGATCACCGACCAGGCCATCATCGCAAAAGCCGTGCGTCGAACAAATTCCCGTTCGTCGACCGCGAATTCGGCGATCAATTCCTTCCAGCAATCCGTATCGACAAAGAGATCGGACACCCCGTCGACGATATCCCAGGAGTCGAAAGTCGCCGCCCATCGTCTTGCATCCGCGGCGGAGAACCGCTCCGAATCGGCTGTCACGGAAGCGATGAACTGCGCTTCCATGATGCCTGTCTGCCAAAGCTCAAAGGCACGCTCGTGGTTGCGCTTGATTTTCTTGGCAATCTGCCGCTGGAGGCCATGCGAGATACCGAGCGCACGTTCGATCTTGATGCCGTAGCGCAGCATGCCAAGTCGATTTTCCTCCGAGGCGATCGAGCGCAGATGAGCGACAATTTCATCGGCGCTGGATTGACGCGAAAGCTCGGCCACGGCGAAATCCTATTTCTCCAACCGCGCCAGCAGCGAGGACGTGTCCCAGCGCTTGCCGCCCATCGCCTGCACGTCCTTGTAGAACTGGTCGACGAGTGCCGTCACCGGCAGTTTGGCGCCGTTGCGGTCGGCCTCGGCGAGGCAGATGCCAAGATCCTTGCGCATCCAGTCGACGGCGAAGCCGAAATCATATTTGCCGGCATTCATCGTCTTGTGCCGGTTCTCCATCTGCCAGGAACCGGCCGCACCCTTGGAAATCACCTCTATGACCTTTTCGATGTCGAGCCCAGCCTTCTTGCCGAAATGAATGCCCTCGGCCAAGCCCTGAACGAGGCCGGCGATGCAGATTTGGTTGATCATCTTGGTGAGCTGGCCAGCCCCGGCCGGTCCCATCAATCCGACCATGCGGGCATAAGCATCTATGACAGGCTTCGCCCTGTCGAAGGCGTCGGGCTCGCCGCCGATCATCACGGTCAGCATGCCGTTCTCGGCGCCTGCCTGACCGCCGGAGACCGGGGCGTCGAGGAACGAAAACCCGAGCGCTTGCGCCTGCTGCGCCAGTTCGCGCGCGACCTCGGCCGATGCCGTGGTGTTGTCGACGAAGATGGCGCCTTTCTTCATGGAATTGAAGGCGCCTCGGGCGCCGGTCGTCACCGAGCGCAGGTCGTCGTCATTGCCGACGCAGGAAAAGACGAAATCCTTGCCCTCGGCCGCCTCGGCTGGCGTCGCGGCGAGGCTGCCGCCATACTGGGCAACCCACTGCTCGGCCTTCGCCCTGGTGCGGTTGTAGACGGTGACGTCGTGACCACCCTTGTTCTTGAGATGCCCGGCCATCGGATAGCCCATGACGCCAAGACCGAGAAATGCCACCGAAGCCATGTTTTCGAATCCCTTAGAAGCCTGCTTTGCGGTCTTCTTACCGGATCAGGCAAGGCGATGGGAGTCAGCGGTGCAGATGGATGGTGATGCGCCGTTCGATCCACTCGACGCCGTGGCGCAGTGTTTCAACGATGACCAGATAGATGATCGCCGCCCAGATATACGACTGAAAGTCGAAGGTGCGCGCATAGGTGAGCCGGGTGATGCCCATCAAATCGTAGACCGTGATGATGGCGACGATCGCCGAGCCCTTGATCATCAGGATGATCTCGTTGCCATAGGGGCGCAGCGCCACAATCAGCGCCTGTGGCAGGATGATTTTCCACATCGTCTGTAGTTTATGCAGGCCGAGCGAGGCGGCACCTTCCCATTGGCCCCGCGGCACGCTCTCGATCGCGCCACGCAAGATCTCGGCCTGGTACGCGGCCGTATTCAGCGAAAAGGCGAAGATCGCGCAGTTGAACGCTTCGCGGAAGAAGCCCCATAGTCCGACCATCTCGAGCTCCGGCCGGAAGGAGCCGACCCCGTAGTAGACCAGGAAGGTCTGCGCCAACAGCGGCGTGCCGCGAAAGAAATAGACATAGGCATAGGCGAACCCCGAAAGGATCGGGTTCTTCGACATGCGTGCATAGGCGATCGGTACCGACAGGATCGCGCCAAGCACAATCGAGATGGCAACCAGCAACAGGGTGATGCCGAGGCCGGATATGTAACCGGGTGCATATTTCTGGAAGAACTCCGGGTTCCACGCAGCGACTAGGTAGACGACCATGCCAATGCCGAGAGCGATCCACAGGCCGACCAGGACATGGCCGAGGATGCGTTGGCGCGACCAGCCGCGTGCGGGCGGCGGCGGCCGGTCGACCTTCAGCGCGTCGGTGGCAAGGCTCATCTCTTGACCTCGCTGCCGCCGACCGCTCGTTCGATCGCGTTGATGCCGAAGGAGGAGACGATCGCCAGCAGGAGATAGATCAGGCCGGCAAAACCGTAAAACAGGAACGCGTGCTTGGTGACGCGAGCGGCAACCCCGCTCTGGCGGAGGATCTCGTTGAGGCCGACGGCCGAGACGAGGGCGGTGTCCTTGAGCAGGATAAGCCAGAGATTGGCAAGTCCGGGCAACGCGATGCGGATCAACTGCGGCAGCACGATCAGCCGCATAGTCTGGCCGCTGGACAGGCCAACCGAATAGCCTCCCTCATATTGCCCTTTTGGAATGGCGCGGAACGCGGATAAAAACACCTCGCTGGAATAAGAGGAAAAAATGAAGCACAGCGCGATCATACCGGCGACGAAGCTGTTGACGTCGGCGGACGTTCCGGGGCTCACCAGCCGGACAAAGTACTGCAGGATCAATGGGATGCCGAAGAAGATCAGAAACAGCGTGAGCAGCTCGGGTATTCCGCGAAAAATCGTGGTGTAGATGTTCCCGGCCAGTCTCAGCGACGGCTCTTCCGACTGTTTGGCCAGCGCCACGAAAAAGCCGAGCGTCAGCCCGAAGGGCAGAGTGGCCAGCGCAAGACATACCGTAACAAATACACCCGCAGCGATATCGTCGAGCCAGCCTTCGGGTCCCCAACTGAGAAGCGTCAGTGCGCTCTGCATCCGCCTGCCTGTTCTCCTTTAGGCTCTTTGAGACCCGTACCGCATCACCCCTGGTGCGCGGCAACCTTATAAGAACGGCGGGAATCTCCCGCCGTTCACGTCCTCCTATGTCGGTCGATCAGGACTCGCCGCCATAAACATCATATTTGAAGTATTTGTCGTTGATTTCCTTGTACTTTCCGTTTGCGCGGATGGCGTCGATCGCCGCATTGAACTGGTTGACGAGGTCGGTCTCGCCCTTGCGCACGGCAATGCCGGCGCCCGGACCGTGGATTTCGATAACCGGCTTGATTGTGCCGACCAGCTTGCAGCAGGCGCCGTCCGGCGAATCCAGCCATTGCTGCAGCACGACGACGTCGTCATTGGCGGCATCGAGCCGACCATTGGCCAGATCGAGCTGGTATTCCTGTGCGGTCGGGTACGGCTTGACGGTGCTTTCGGTATAAGTCTTGGTCGAATAGTTGAAATGCGTGGTGGACGCCTGCACGCCGATCGTCTTGCCGGCCAAATCTTCCTTGGTGACACCCTTGATGTCGGTGTCCTTGGGCGCGGCGATCGCCGGCGGCGTATTGTAATATTTGTGGGTGAAGTCGACCTTCTCGGCGCGTTCCGGCGTGATCGACATCGACGCGACGATGGCGTCGAACTTGCCTGCCTGAAGGGCTGGAATGATGCCGTCCCAGTCCTGCGCGACGAAGGTGCACTTCACCTTCATCTCGTCGCACAGCGCCTTGGCGATGTCGATATCAAAGCCCACGAGTTGGCCGTCGGCGGTGAGGTTGTTGAATGGCGGATACGCTCCCTCGGTACCGATCCTCAAGGTTTTTTCCTGGGCCTGGGCAACGCCAAGCGTCAGCAGCGCAGCCGAAGCGGCGAGCGCGATACGCAGTGCAATACGCATAATGGTCCTCTCTGTTGGTCCCGGCCGTCGTTCCCGAACGGCTCTGTGGGCGGTGCTTTTGACCGCCCGCTGGCGCGATACTCCCATTGTTTCCCAAGAAAAAGCAACTGCAAAAACCGTCGCTTGAGGGAAGGTCATGTTCAGAAAACGGTGACGCTGGGTCAAACGCCTAAATGGAGAGAAAGTGGCCGGAACCCCCTGCGGCCGCGATCTCAGCGCGTCAGGCCGGTGGCGCGCTCGATGAAGTCAGCTATCGAATTCGTGTCGTCGAGATCGAAGGCCGGCAGGTCTTCGCCGACAATGTGGAAGTCGGAGGCGATGGCGACAATGTGTGGATCGGCTGCAGAGAGCGGTGTCCGGTCCTTGGCCTCGAGCCGTCGCGTCTCGATTTTCTTGTGCGCCTCGCGCTTGTAACCCTCGACCAGCACGATATCGGAGGGTGCCAGCCGTGACAGGATCGCGTCCAGCGTCGGCTCGTCCTCGCCGCGCAATTCGTGCATCAGCGCCCAGCGCCTGCCCGACACGACCGCGACCTCCATCGCTCCCGCCTGCCGGTGGCGAAAGCTGTCCGCTCCGGGTTTGTCGATGTCGAAATCATGATGGGCGTGTTTTACCGTCGACACTTTCCAGCCGCGCCGGACGAGCTCGGCCACCAGCTTTTCGGTCAATGTCGTCTTGCCGGAGTTCTTCCAGCCGGTGATGCCAAAGATACGTCTTTTCATGGCTCGATGCTCTGCAACAGATGCGCGGCCTGGGCAAGGTCGTCGGGAGTGTTGATGTTGAAGAACGGATCGATCTCGGCTCCGCCGGATTTCAGGATGGGAAATTCCACCTCGACAAAACCGTGCCGGTCGATGAACGCCGCAACGCGCCGGTTGTCTTCCTCGACGAGAAATTGTCGCAAGGCCTGATCTAACCCTAGCGGCCAGAGTGCAAAGGTCGGATGCCGTTTTCCGCCGGAACAGGAGACCGCGATAGAGCCCGGGCGCGCATAGGCTGCCGCGAGCAGCCGCTCGACCATGTCCTTGGGCAGGAAAGGCGTATCGCCGGCAGCCGTGACCAGCGCCTGGCAGGCCGTGTCGGAAGCCCATTCGAGGCCGGTCAGTATCCCGGCAAGCGGCCCGGCATAACCTTTGACGGTGTCGGCAAGCACCGGAAGCCCCGTCGCGGCAAATCGTGTCGGATCGCCATTGGCGTTTAGCGCAAGCGGGCCGACCTGCGGGCCAAGGCGCGAAACGACACGGTCGAGCAAGGTGCCGTCGCCAAGCGCAAGCAGGGTCTTGTCGCCGCCACCCATCCGGCTCGATCGGCCGCCGGCCAGAATGATCCCTGCGATATGTCGGCCCATCGTTTGCTGCCTAGACCCAATGACCAAAATCCAGTTTTCAAATCGGACAGTCGTCGACAGTCATCCTATATGCCGTCCGGCGCCATGTCCGGTCCAGTGCTTTCGGCGGCTGTTTTTCGCCGGCCGACGATCCGTTCGCGGTAGAGTGCATAGAGGCCTGAGGCGATGATGATCGTGGCACCGACGATCATCGGCAGATCCGGGACATCGCCGAAGATCGTGAAGCCAAGCAGGATCGACCAGAGCAGGGCGGTGTAACGGAACGGCGCGATGAAGGAGATATCGCCCACCCGCATCGCCGTGATGATGAAGTGGTAGCCGATGAGCACGAGCACTGCCGCCAGCGCCAGAAACGCCGTGCTTTGTCCTGTCATCGGTGTCCAACCGCCCATCGGTGAAAGCAATGCCGCGCCCAGAAACGTCATGGCAAGGGCGGTGGCGCTCGACACCAGCAATGTCGGAATTGCCTGCGGTATCCGCTTGGTGGCGAGATCGCGCACCGCACAGCATGCCACGCTGGCCAGCGCCAGCAGAGAAAAGACGCTGAACCCTTCGAAGCCCGGCCGCACGATGATCAGCACGCCGGCAAAACCGACGGCAATAGCCAGCCAGCGCCGCCAGCCGACGCCCTCGTTGAACACAAGCGCTGCGCCCATCGTCACCGCCAGCGGCAGCGCCTGCAGCACGGCGGAGACATTGGCGATCGGAAGATGCGCCAGAGCAACCAGGAACGACACCGTGGCGCCGGCCTCGCTGGCAACGCGCAGCGCAACGGTCGGCTGCAGCATCGAACCTGGCCGGGCAAGCGCGCCGCGTTGCCACGCAAGCAGGCCAACGAAAAGCGAAGCGAAGGCGCCGCGGATCAGCATGACCTGCGCCATGTTCATCGATTCCGACGAGAATTTAGTGATAGCGTCGTTGAGGGTGAAACCAGCCATGGCCACCATCATGAACAACGCGCCGCGCAGGTTTGGCGAAAGAGGCAAGGCAGATTACCGGGTGAATCCTGCAGCAAGCGTCTAGCAGGCACCCGCAAAACAGCAACCTCAAAGGGCTGGGCCACAGCCTTTCTATGGCCCGTAACATCTGTCGCGCAAGAGCGGCAGGGCTTATTTGGGCGTCAGTACCTCGGTGCCGTTGCCTTCCTTACCGGCAATCGTCCACAGGCCCCGCAGCGAGCCGTCGTCCTGCACCTTGTAGACGACAAGACCGACCGCCTTGCCCATGACATAACCGGCGGAGAAGGCATCGTCGTTGCGCATGCAGATGCCGTCCGAGGACGAGCTGCCCGTCTCCCAATGGATCGTGCAGGTCGTCTCGCTGGTCAGCGTGATCGTCGCGTTGCCACCATAGGACGATCCATCGAAATTGGTGCCGGCCACGGCATAGGTGCCGCCGATCGACTGGGCCGCCGCGGGCAGGGCCGCGAGGCTGAGCAATGCAAGAGAAAGAATGAGTTTGCGCATATCGTATTCCCCCACTGGGCGAAGAACCGCTCCAGAGCAGAGGCTAGGCTCGAATGGGCTTGCGGTAAATCCGGTGACCGTTTGCGGACAAGACCTTTTCTGGGTGTGACCCCGAAAGGTGCCCTTTTAAAGGTTCGGTTCGGATAGCAAATCGATCACACTGCCGCTCGAGGAAAATTCTCGACGAGATCAATTTGCTCGGCAAGAGTCGCCAAATTGGTCATTGTAGGCCTCTGATCTTGTCCGGGGAGGTGGTCCATGACGAATGCACGGGGCAATGCGGCCAGGCTTGGCACAGGCAGCAGGCGGCACGTTTCGTCGGCTTTCCGGTTCTCTTCTGCACTGGCGGTCATCTTCATGGCGATAGCGCCTGCGTTGGCCGAGAACGGCGCTTCGGCGTCGGCAGTCGAACGGATGTCCACGCCGGGTCACGAAGCGAATGAGCTCGCTCGCCGCATCGGGAAATGGAACGTCGTCAACACGATCTGGCCAACCCCCGGTGCGCAGCCGATCGTGATGACCGGGCTGGTGGCCGAACGTACGATGATCGGCCCCTTCATGCAGGAGGTGATGCGCCCGGCGCCCGGGTCGAAAATCCCGGACTTCCAGCGGATAGCCTATTTGAGCTATGACCGGGTGGAGGGCCGCTGGAAGTATGTCTCCATGGACACCCGTTTCCCGGCAGGGATCATGCCCGCCTGGAGTTTTGGTGGCGAGGAGGACGGCAAGATTTCACTGCTTTTCGAGCCGCTTGGTTTCGTCGGCTTCGGGCCCGAGGTCGAAGGACGATACACGGCCTCCGATTTCATCATTTCCAGGGATGGCGACAACCACGAGGTGGCCGAGCAGCATTTCCTCCAGGCCAATGGCACCGGCAGGAAATGGCTCGCCGTGCAGTACGACTACACGCGTCAGCCTTAATTCATCAGCAAAAACAATAGGCTGCGAATACGTCGAGACGGGCCGGATGCTCACGGCCCCCTGAGGCTGCCGGCGATGGCACCGACGAGCGGGTCGTATTTCGATTTCAGGGCTGGCGGATAGTCGATCCAGACCGTGCGGATGACACCATCTTTTCCGAACAGGCGGCGTTCGTAGAAGACGTTCCCGCCTTTGATGCCCGACAGCACCGCCCAGTCCTTGCCGGTCTTGCTGTAGGTGATCTTATAGCCAGGTTCCTGGCTGGCCCTCTCGGCGGAGAGGAAGGCTTTCGGGGTGTCATCATCGACATTGAGAATGCCTGAACAGATCAGGCTGGCGCCATCGGCAGTGAGCCACTGTTGTCCATCGCCATTATCCGGCTCAGCCTGGCGAAGAGTGAAGATTTCATCCGGAAAGGTGCAGACGGTACCGAAGCGCTCGTTCGTATAGGTAAATGACGCGGCAACTGCCACGGTCCCCGCCATCACTCCGAAAAACGTCAGGACTACAAGAAACCGCTGCACGCCTTGCCTCGCGCTGATACCAAGGCGATTGTTCTTGCACGAAATCGGCTAAAAATCAGCCGCCGGTGACGCTCATATGCCGCGACACCGACGGACGTTTGGTGCGGCGATCGATGATGAAGTCATGGCCTTTGGGCTTGCGGTCGATTGCGTCGTCGATGGCATCGGCGACCAGCTCGTTGCCTTCCGACGCACGCAGTGGCGCGCGCAGGTCTGCGGCATCTTCCTGGCCGAGGCACATGTAAAGGGTACCGGTACAGGTCAGCCGGACCCGGTTGCAGCTTTCGCAGAAATTATGCGTCATCGGCGTGATGAAGCCCAGCCGCCCGCCGGTCTCGGCGACATGGACGTAGCGGGCCGGGCCACCGGTCTTGTAGGGAATATCGCTCAGCGTGAATTGGCGCTCGAGTGCTGCACGCAGCAGCGACAGCGGCAAATACTGATCGGTGCGGTCGGCATCGATCTCGCCCATCGGCATGGTTTCGATGACCGTCAGATCCATGCCGCGGCCATGCGCCCAGCGTAGCATGTCCGGCAATTCGGCGTCATTGAAGTCCTTCAACGCCACAGCGTTGAGCTTTACCTTCAGCCCGGCCGCCTGCGCGGCGTCGATGCCATCCATGACCTTGTCCAGATTGCCCCAGCGGGTGATCTGTCGAAATTTGTCGGCATCGAGAGTATCGAGCGAGACGTTAATGCGTTTGACGCCGCAGTCGGCGAGCTCGGCGGCAAAGCGGGAAAGCTGCGATCCATTGGTGGTCAGCGTCAGCTCTTCCAGCGCACCGCTCTCGAGATGCCGCGAAAGCTGGCGCACAAGATGCATGATGTTCTTGCGTACCAGCGGCTCACCGCCGGTGAGGCGGAGCTTGCGCACGCCCTTTTCGATGAAGACCGTGCAGAGCCGGTCGAGCTCTTCCAGCGACAGCAGGTCCTTCTTGGGCAGGAAGGTCATGTCCTCGGCCATGCAATAGGTGCAGCGAAAATCGCAGCGGTCCGTAACCGACACGCGCAGGTAGGTGATCGTGCGACCGAAAGGATCGATCATATCCATGCTGTACGCTTCCCGTGGCCGTGAACGGCTTCGTTATATATAGCTATGTGATACGAGCCAACTTGCCATTCAAGATATCAGCTCGCGATCTCCGGTAACATTCCGACGCCGACAGATCATGTCGGAACTTTCGATGCGGCCTTTTCCCTCGACACGAAGCGGCGTAGGGAAGGGCGGTTCTCCGCAGGATCCACCACCATGACAGCGCCGAAGGAACTCAGGGTCTCGAAAGATCGCAAGCTGCTTTCCGTGACCTTTCCGGGACATCAGCCGTTCGAGTTGCCGGCCGAGCTTCTGCGGGTCGCCTCGCCATCGGCCGAGGTGCAGGGCCATTCGCCCGAACAGCGCGTCACCGTCCCCGGCAAGCGCAATGTGGCGATCCTGAAGATCGAGCCGGTCGGCAACTATGCCGTGCGCATCACCTTCGACGATTTCCACGACACCGGTATCTTCACCTGGAACTACCTGCATACGCTGGGTCATGAGAAGGACGCACGCTGGGCCGCCTATCTCGCCGAGTTGGAAGAGAAGGGGCTGAGCCGCGACCGCTGAATGGTTTCGCGGTATGCTCAGCGCAGGATCGCCAGTATCTCGCCGGTGTCATAGTAAAACGGCGTGCCTTCGATCAGTCGGTCATCCTTGAAGCGCAAGACTTCGGCAAACGGCTGTATGATTGTTGCACCAGTGGCTCGCGACGTCAGCGAAAGCATGCAGCTCATGAACACCACGTTATCGTTCTGGGCGGTTTGAAGATCCTCCACCGCCACGTCGCTCCAGATTTCCCGCATGTTGCGGAAAAGAGCGCCAACGCCGTCGAGGCCATTCCAGTCACCGGCATAGGGCAGGGACTGCGGCTCATGCACCACAATCTCGGCATGGAATGCGCTGGCAAGCACATCGAGGCTTTCCGACCCTGATTGCAGGAAACGCATTTCAACATTGAACATGTTTTCAATAAGTTCCATGGCGGTGCGTCGCCGGTCGAGCGGTTTATCCATTTTCGGTCTCCGTATCCGTCGGTGCGATTGTGTAGGTGAAAGCGGTTTGCCCTTCTTCGCGTTGCCTCGACACCCGTTTCCTGATGACCGGCAAGCGGGCACGATGTCGTGAAAACGTCATGCATCTGGAGTAGCGCCGGCAAAGCTTTGGAGACGAAAACATGTCCATGATCACCAGCGTCGAACAGCTCGAAACGCTCTATGGCCTGCCTGGCGAGGCGTCGGTGGTCAAAGAACTCGATCAGCTGATTCCCGAATACGCAGCTATCATCGAGGCTTCGCCGTTCGCCGTGCTCGCAACCTGCGGGCCTGAAGGGCTGGACTGCTCGCCGCGCGGCGATCTCGCCGGCTTCGTCCGCATCCACGATCCGAAAACGGTGATGATGCCAGACCGGCGCGGCAACAACCGTGCCGATTCGCTAAGGAACATCCTTCGCGATCCGCGCGTCGCGCTCCTGTTCCTGGTGCCGGGTTCCGGCACGACGCTGCGCGTCAATGGCCGCGCCCACATCACCACCGATGCCGCGCTCTGCGACTCGTTCGCAGTCGAAGGCAAGCCGGCGCGCTCGGTGACGGTCATCGAGGTCGATACGGTCTATTTCCAGTGCGCCCGCGCCATCCACCGGTCGGAGTTGTGGAATCCGGCAAGGCATGTCGACCCGAGATCGCTGCCGACTCCCGGCCAAATCCTGGAAATCACCAGCCGCAAGAACATCGACGGCGAGGTCTACGACAAGGAATGGCCGGAGCGCGCGAAAAAATCGATGTGGTGAAGCACTTGTTGGTGGAGCGCTGGGCTGTCAGGCGGTCTTCAAAACCTCGGCAACCCTACGCATCTGTTCGCCGATCATGTCGCATTGCTCCGGCGTCGACTGGCTCATCGCCTTCTCGATCAGCGCCATATGGACCTTCAGCGCCTGCATCAGCAGTGCCTCGCCGGTCTCGGTCAACGTCAGCCGCAGCACGCGCTTGTCCTTCTCGTCGCCCTCGCGGCGCAGCAGGCCACGAGTCTCCAGCTGCGGCAAAAGCATGGTGATGTTGGAGCGACCGACCAGCAGCCGGCGAGCGAGGTCGTGCTGCGACATGCCGGGATGACGGTAGAGGTTCATCAGCACGTCGAGCTGCGCCGGCTTCAGGTCGAGCGGCGCCAGCTTCACCGCCAGGGTGCGTTCCAGCACGTGGCATGCGCGCGCCACTGCCACCCAGTTGCGAAAGCGCGGGTTGTCCCAGGGCAGGTCTTGCTTAATGTTCATGTTTGAACTATTATGTTCATGCTTGAACCAATGAATGGATCGCCACTATGGCATCATTTGGACTGAAGGTCATCCGCGGCACGTTCGGAGTGGCTGAGCATGTGGCACCGCGACTCACCGGGCGCGCTGCATTCGAGCTGTTCTGCCGCACGCCGCATGAGAAGAGCTTGAGTGAAGGCGAGCGCCGCGCAATCGATCGCGCCGCCGATTTCATGACCCAGGCACGACATCACCGGCTAAAGACCAGAACCGGCTGCGTCATGGTGCATGAATTCCGGCCCGAGCCGGGCAGGGCCACTGCCGGCACCGTGCTCGTCATCCATGGTTGGCGTTCGCGCACCGAATACATGCGCACGCTGATCGAAGCCTATCGCGATGCTGGCTATAAGGTCGTCTCGCTCGACCTGCCGGGCCACGGCCAGTCGCAGGGCCGCCGGCTTACCCTGGTCAGTGCGGTCGACGCGGCACGGGTTGCCGGCGAATGGTTCGGGCCGTTTGCCGCGATCGTCGGCCATTCCTTTGGTGGTGCCGTTGCCGCCAATGCAGTTGCCGGTTCAATCAGGAACATCCCGCGATTGGCGGCCGGGCGACTGGTGCTTATCGCTGCGCCGAGCTCACTGCCGGCAATCTTTGCTGATTTCAGTCGCATGCTGAATGTCGGCTCGCGCTCGCAGGTCGCCATGGCCGACCGGGTCGAGCGTATCGCCGGCCGGCCGTTGCACGAGTTTACCGGTGATCGCCAGCTGGCAAGCACGCTGCTGCCGACGCTGGTGATCCACGCGCCGGACGACCGCGAAGTGTCCGCCGATCATGCAAGGCTCTACGCGCGCGCCGGAGACCATGTGCGGCTGTACTGGGCCGACGGGCTCGGCCACCGCCGCATTCTCGCCGACAGGGGTGTGGTGGAGCGTGCCGTTGGCTTCGTTGCCGGCAGGCTGGAGCCGTCTCTGCAGTGATCTGAATGTCTGGTCTTGTCTGCCGGGTTCGATCGTCACGCCGCCACCCCGGTGCCGGCCATCGCTATCCAAGCCGCCATTGCCCCGGCCACCGTCGCCAGAAGGGCCGAGCGCGACGCGCCGTCGCGCGCCTGGATAGACATGCCGTGCTGCACGGTCGCGTAAAAGGTCGCGGCCGTACCGCAGTCGAAATCGGCCGGCAACTCTCCTTCGGCCACGCCACGCTCGAAGCGTCTCAGCAACGCTTCGCGGTTTTCGGCGCGGCGACGGCGCAGATCATCGCAGATGGCGCCGCGGCTTGAGTCCTGGTGCAATGCGCCGAGCGCGACAAGGCAGCCTTGCGGACGACCGGTCTGTGAATAGGCCCTGGCAGTCTGCCGCAGGAACCGCTCGACGGCCTGGCGCGCGGTCGGCGCCTTTTCCAGCGCGGACCAGATCTCGGTTCCCTCGACCCGCGTGTAAAGCTCGGTTGCCTCGAGAAATAGCGCTTCCTTGCTGCCGAAGGCGGCATAGAGGCTGGGTGAGTTGATGCCCATTGCAGCGGTCAGATCGCTTATCGACGCGCCCTCATAACCCTTGACCCAAAACACTTCCATTGCGCGCCGCAAGGCGGCGGCTCGATCGAAGGTGCGGGGGCGGCCTCGTTCCGGCATGGCATCCTTTCTGTATTGATCGATACATAATTCAGTTGACGTGGTTCAGCAAGGCTGGCAGATATTTATGTATCAATTACTACAAAATGGAGAAGCAGATGTCATCCAGAAGCTTGAACGGCAAGGCCGCCCTCGTCACCGGCGGCAGCCGCGGCATTGGTGCGGCGATCGCAAGAAGGCTCGCGGCCGACGGCGCAGGCGTGGCGATCACCTATGTGAATGGTGAGGAAAGGGCACTCGCGGTGGTCAGGGAAATCGAGGCGGCCGGCGGCCGGGGCTTTGCCATCAAGGCCGACAATCGGGATGCTGCGGCGATCGAGGCGGCAGTCGATGAGGCAGCAAAAGCCTTCGGACGGCTCGACATCCTCGTCAACAGCGCCGGCATCTGGCGCGCTGCGCCGATCGATGCTCTGTCGCTTGCCGACTTCGATGAGACGATGGCGGTCAACCTCAGGGCCCCGTTCGTCGCCGTCAAGGCGGCAGCAGCACATATGGGCGAGGGTGGCCGGATCATCTCGATCGGCAGCAATCTGGCCGAGCGTGCCACCGACGCCGGCCTGAGCGCTTATTCGGCCAGCAAGGCTGCCTTGGTTGGCCTGACCAAGGCCTTTGCCCGCGATCTCGGTCCGCGCGGCATCACCGCCAATGTCGTCCATCCGGGGTCGACCGATACCGACATGAATCCGGCAGCCGGCCCGCACGCCGAGCATCAGCGCCAGAAGATGGCGATGCCTCGCTTCGGAACGGCCGACGAGATCGCCGGCATGGTCGCCTGGCTTGCCGGTCCCGAAGGACGCTTCGTGACAGGCGCGGCATTGACCATCGACGGCGGCGCAAACGCGTGAGACTTGGTCACTGGACGGTTGCCGTTCTGGCCGAGGACGGCGACGGATTCGCTTGACCCGTCACGACGTTGTGAAACCGTTCTGCAACAGACGTTCCGAAATTTATGGAAGCTTAACGAAATCAGTATGAATCAGTGTAGTCACGCCTTACATCCGCCATGGGGTGGGCGAGACCGTGAAAGCGGTGCGGAACGGGATCCGGTTCAACCGGAGCGGGTGATCCATGAAACTCCTTGGAAACAAAGCAACCGTGCTGCCGTTCGCGGTGGCCGCGGCAATGTTGGCCTTCGGGACGCCGCAGGTTGAAGCGCAAGGGTTCTTCGACATGCTTTTCGGCGGCGGCGTCAAACACGCACCGCCGAAAGGTAACTTTCCGCCGCCACCGTCAAAATACAAGCCCAAGGCGCCAGCCGCTTCCGGTGGGGGTGGTGGTGCGCAAATCAGCAGCCCGTCCTATTACACCTACAAGAGCGATCCACTGGTGCGCGTCGATTTTTCGGCACTGTCGGCAGCGCCTGAACCGGCAACGCCTCAGGATGCTGCATTCGAGCCGACGGCCACCGGGGCTGCATTCCGCGAAGCCATTGCCGGGCTCGACGGCTATGATCTCTACGCCGAGAAGGACATCGCCAAGGCGCTGATCGCGTACTACTCAGCCAATCCGGATTTCATCTGGGTGACGGGAACCAGTCCCAACAGCCGTGCCGAGGATGCGGTGCGGGTGCTGGGCGAGGCCGCGAGCTACGGCCTGACGCCCGCCGACTACACCGTCGAAGTTCCGGCAGCAGGCGCATCGGCGGGCAATGCCGATGAGCGCCTGAAAGAGCTGGTTCGCTTCGAGATGGCGATGTCGGCCCGTGTCCTGCGCTACGCCCGTGACGCACAAAGCGGCCGCGTCGATCCCAACCGCATCACCGGCTACTACGATTTTCCGCCGAAGCCGCTCGACATGGAAGGGGTACTGAAGACGCTGGCCCATACCCAGCAAGTGCGTACTTATCTCGAATCACGGCATCCACAGAATTCCGAGTATCAGGCGCTGCGCGTCGAACTGGAATCGCTACAGGCAAGCGCCGAGGACGAGATCGTCGTCGATCCCAATCTGCTGTTGAAACCGGGGCAGACCAGCCCCGAGCTGCCGAAGCTTTTGACAAGGATCGCGCGCAATCTCGATGACGAGATGGGCGGTGCCTATGGCGAGGTGCTGGCGAGGCTCGCCACCAGCGAGGTCTACGATCCGGAGCTGGTGCCGGTGATCAAGGCGGTGCAGAAACGGGCCGGCATGAAAGGCGACGGCGTCATCGGCCCGCGTACCGTCGCATCGTTGGCCGGAACGTCCAAGGCCGACAAAATTCAGAAGGTTCGGGTTGCGCTCGAAGAATTGCGCTGGCTGCCTTCCGACCTCGGCAGCCCGCGCGTCTTCATCAACCAGCCGGCTTTCACCGCGAGCTATATCGACGACGGCGAGGAGAAGCTGAAGACCCGCGCCGTAGTCGGCAGGCCCACCAACCAGACTGCTTTCTTCTATGATCAGATCGAGCAGGTCGACTTTCATCCCTATTGGGGCGTGCCGCAGTCGATCCTGGTCAACGAGATGTTGCCGCGGCTGCGGCGGGATCCTGGCTATCTCGACCGCGCCGGCTATGAGGTGGTCAATGCCCGCGGCAAGCGCATTCCCTCATCCTCAGTCGATTGGGGGGCCTATGGCGCAAAGATACCCTACGGCGTGCGCCAGCTGCCGAGCGAGGCCAATGCGCTGGGCGAGCTGAAGATACTGTTTCCCAACAAGCACGCCATCTACATGCACGACACACCACAGAAGTCATTTTTCCAGCGCGACATGCGCGCGCTCAGCCATGGTTGCGTTCGCTTGCAGGATCCGCGCGGCATGGCGGCTGCCGTGCTCGGTACCTCGGTCGACTACATCGAGGACAGACTGAAACACGGACATTCGACCGAGGACGTGACACGCAAGATCCCGGTCTATGTCGCCTATTTCACCGCATGGCCGGACCTGTCCGGTACCGTCGAATATTTCAATGACGTCTACGGCCGCGACACAAGGCTGCAGCAGGCGCTCGACAGCACGGAAGCGGTGCGTTCGCCGGCCAGCTGAGAGATACGGTTCTAGCGCTGAAACAGTGGACGCCGGAAACCCGCATCGCGTCCGGCGATGAGCCAATAGACCAAGCCCGCGACAACGCCTGCGGCGGCAATGATGCCGATATCGGCCCAGCGCTCCGGGTTCGTGTCGTCCGGTACACTGGGCCAGATCAAGGCGAAGCCGCCAACCGCGGCCGCCGCGCCGAAGATCATGTGCAGCCAAAAGCTGCGCAGCGAGAAAAACTCGGCAATCAGTGCGAAGATCAGCGTCTGCAGGCCGGTCATCACAATCGTCAGAAAATAGATGAACATGCCGAGCGGCGGCAACAGCAGCACCGCAACGGGGGTGACACCCATGACGTCGAAATAATTCGGCGCATTTGGCAGCGAACTCAGCCCGCCATAGATTGCCGCCACCGCGATCAGCCCAACCAATACCGCTATGAAATAACCCGCGAGCATCATCAGAAAGCGTTTCAATACGTGCTTTACCGTCGCCATGCCCACCCCCGCGCGCAAATGATAGCACCCAGTCAGCCATCAAAGTCATATCTACACAAGGGTGTGCCGAAGGCCGCGGGCCTTCGAGGAGAGGCATTTTTTAGAATCTGGACCGTTGGCGGCCAGCTTCATTTCGGCGCAGCTGTCACCGGATCATAGGTGATTTCAACTTTCGCCTTGTCGTTCGTGTAATAAATGACGGTGTAGGCGCCGCTGTCCCAATCGATTTCCTTGATGTAGCGGAAGTCGTCGCGCTGCTCTACCTTGGCGATGATTTCCGACAGCTTCTTGGCATTCTGCGGCGGCACCGGATTTTCGTCCGCGGCAAAGGCCGATCCGCCGACAAGCAGCACGGCGGCCGCCAAAACAAGTCTGGACATGGCTTTCCCTCACATTTCGATGAGCAGAAACTCATCTACATACGGGTTTGTTCCCGGACTCGGGCTTGCGGATCGTCCAGACCGGCAATTGTGCTAAGCGTAAGTGTGCCTGTCAGTCTTATAGCTTGCGGAAAAGCGCACGGAAAACCAATGCGATCATGCGCTGGTTCTCGATCACGGCAGCCTTCCCCGTCGGTGATGGCTAAGTGCCGAAAAGATGGTGGGCGATGCAGGGATTGAACCTGCGACCCCACCCGTGTGAAGGGTGTGCTCTCCCGCTGAGCTAATCGCCCGCTCGTTGCCCGAAGGCCAAGCGCGCCGCGATATAAGGGAGGCCGGCCTGCGAAGTCAACCACTTGTCGGCCGTCATCTGGCCGTCTGGACTATGACCGGCTTCAGCCCTCCGCCGCGGCCATCAGCCCTTGTACCAGATCGAGCGTCAGCGAATCGAAATGCGAGATCACCGCCGACGGCTCGAACTCCCGCACATGACGATCAGTGTAGCCGAAATCGACTGCCACTACCGGAATCCCGGCGGCCTTTGCCGTGTCGATATCGGTCTGCGAATCACCGACCATCAGTGCACGGTGCGGGTCGCCACCGGCGCGCGCGATAGTCCGCGTGAGATGGCGCGGGTCGGGCTTGCGGAACGGAAAACTGTCCTGACCGCAGATCGCCGCGAAATGCCTGGTCATGCCGAGCGCCTCGATGAGTGCCACCGAATTGGCCTCGTATTTATTGGTGCAGATGGCCAGCAGGTAACCGGCTGCCTCGAACCGTGCGATCGCCTCGGGAACGCCCGGGTAGGGGCGCGATTTGCCGGGAATGTTAACGGTGTAATGGTCCAGAAACAGCTTTAGCAGCCGATCGTGCTCCTCCACGGCCAGCGACCTGTGCTGCGCTGCATGGGCGCGCTCGATCATCACGCGGCCGCCATGGCCGACGAAACGCTTGAAGCCGGCTTCGTCGACGGCCGCGAGCTGGCTGGCGGCAAGGCTGTGGTTGAGGCTGTCGAGCAGGTCCGGCGCCGTGTCGATCAGCGTCCCGTCGAGGTCGAACACGATGGTCGGTCGGGTCATGGCCTGTCCTGTGACGATTCGATTGCCGGCAGGCGATAACCGCTGCGGCCCGTTCAGGCAAGCCGGCTTATCCACCGCGGGCAAGGTCCTTTGACCAGCTCGGCAAAAATGCTACGAGCGCCGAAACAAATCGTGGGGCCCGGCAATGGATGCGAGGCAATTGAAGGTTGAGGCCGCGCGGACAGCGCTGGCCCATGTCACGGATGGCATGCGGCTCGGCATCGGCACCGGTACGACAGCGGATGAGTTCGTGCGGCTGCTCGCCGACAAGGTCGCCACCGGCCTGACTGTCATCGGCGTGCCGACCTCGGAGCGCACCGCCGTCCTTTGCACCCAGCTTGGTGTGCCGCTGTCAACCCTCGAGGAAACACCGGAGCTCGACCTCACCATCGACGGCGCCGACGAGATAGATCCGGCGCTGATATTGGTCAAGGGCGGCGGTGGCGCGCTGCTGCGCGAAAAGATTGTCGCGGCGGCCTCCGCCCGCATGATCGTCATCGCCGACAGCTCCAAGATGGTCGAGATGATCGGCCGCTTTCCGCTGCCCATCGAAGTCAACCGGTTTGGCCTGCGCGCCACCGAAATTGCGGTTGGCGCGGCGGCTGCAAACCTGGGCCTTTCCGGCCCTGTTACATTGAGGATGACGGGGAGCCAGCCATTTGTTACAGACGGCGGCCATTTTATCCTCGATGCATCTTTTGGCCGCATTCCGGATACAAGAGCGCTTTCGAATGCTCTCCACGCCATTCCCGGCGTGGTCGAGCATGGTCTTTTCATCGGGCTGGCGACAACGGCCATCATAGCCGGCGGCGACGGCATCCAAACCGTCCATGCCGCCCGAAAACCAAGGAGTTTTACCGATCATGATGTTGCATAACCGGGTTGGCCGCTTTTTTGCCATTCTGGCGGCCTCGGCCGTTTTCGCGTTTTCGTCGCCGGCGTTTTCGCAGGACGTCACTGATGCGCATCTGAAGGCGGCGCGTGCCGCGGTCGCGGCGATCCATGCGACGGATACGTTCGACAACATCCTGCCGCAAGCGGCCGCGGCGCTCGAGCAGCAGCTGATCCAGAAGAACCCGGACATGCAGGAACTGATCGCCAAGACGATCAACGAGAAGGCGATGGCCTTGGCATCGCGCCGCGCCGACCTGGAAAAGGAAGCAGCGCTTGCCTACGCAAAGGTGTTCTCGGAAAAGGAACTCAATGAAATCGCCGCCTTCTACAATTCCGATTCCGGCAAGAAGCTGCTCGACAACGGCCCGATCGTGACGCGCGAACTGGTGAAGGCTGCCGAGATCTGGCAGAACGGCCTCGCTCGCGATCTCGCCCAGCAGGTCGGCGAGACCCTGGGTGCAGCGGCGAATGCCAAGGCGCAGGCTGCACCTGCCGAGGGTGCCGCCCCGGCAGACGGGGCTGCTCCCGCGGACGCCACGCCGAATTGATCGGGGACTTCCGAGTGGCCTGACCGCCACTGGACCAGAAAGCCCGGCAAGTCCGGGCTTTTCTTTTGGTGGCTGGCAGCCTACCTGTCTCGTTGTTTGAGGGGCAGGAGCTGGACCATGGCCGGTTACGACTACGATCTTTTCGTCATCGGCGGCGGCTCCGGCGGGGTGAGGGCGGCGCGCGTCGCTGCCTTACTCGACAAGCGTGTCGGCATTGCCGAGGAATTCCGCTACGGCGGCACCTGCGTGATCCGCGGCTGCGTGCCGAAGAAGCTTTATGTCTACGCCTCGCAATTCCCCGAGCATTTCGCCGACGCTGCCGGTTTTGGCTGGACGGTGCCTGAGGGGCATTTCGACTGGCAGAAGCTGGTCGCCAACAAGGATCGCGAAATCAGCCGGCTGGAGGCCGTCTACAAGAAGAACGTGCAGGGCGCCGGCGGTGAGGTCTTTCATTCGCGCGCCACCCTGGTCGATCCGCATGTGGTGCATCTTCTCGGTGAGGATCGCACCGTTACCGCCGACCAGATCCTGATCGCTACCGGCGGGCGCCCGGCGCCGCATCCGGCATTGCCCGGCCATGAGCACTGCATCTTTTCCAACGAAGCCTTCGACCTCAAGGAACTGCCGAAGGCAATCATGATCGAGGGCGGCGGCTATATCGCCGTCGAATTCGCCAATATCTTTCATGGGCTGGGCGTCGACACGACTCTGGTCTATCGCGGCAAGGAGATACTCAGCCGCTTCGACATGGACCTCAGACGCATGCTGCACGAGACGATGGAAAAGAAGGGGATAAAAATCCTCTGCCACGCCGTGTCCGAGTGGGTCAGGAAGCGCCCTGACGGCCGGCTCGACGCGCTTGTCACCGGCGGCACCGTGCTGACGGTCGACCAGGTCATGCTCGCCATCGGCCGCATTCCCAATACCGAGAACATGGGGCTGGAAGGCGTCGGCATCGAGATGACCAAAACCGGGGCAATCCAGGTCGACGAATACTCCCGCACGAACATCGACAACATCTGGGCGATCGGTGACGTCACCCACCGCGTGCAATTGACGCCGGTGGCGATCCACGAGGCGATGTGCTTCGTCGAGACCGCCTTCAAGGACAAGCCGACGGCGCCCGACCATGACACGATCGCCACCGCAGTCTTTTCACAGCCCGAGATCGGCACGGTCGGCCTGTCGGAGGATGAGGCGGCAAAGCGCTTTTCGGATCTTGAAATCTACCGCGCCACCTTCCGGCCGATGCGGCACACGCTTTCCGGCCGCGATGAAAAGATGCTGATGAAGCTGGTCGTCGACGGCGGCTCGAAAAAGGTCCTCGGCGCCCATATCCTCGGGCCGGACGCCGGCGAAATGGCGCAGCTTCTCGGCATACCGCTGAAGGCCGGGCTGACCAAAGATGATTTCGATCGCACCATGGCGGTGCATCCGACCGCGGCGGAAGAACTCGTCACCATGTACAAACCGACTTACCGGGTGAGAGATGGTGAGCGCGTCTGACGCGACGACGACCCATCGCGGCAACGAGATTGCCGCGATGGAAGTGCGTGATCTTACAGCAACGTTCCGCGCAGGATTACCAGCGCCACCGAAAAATAAATCACCAGCCCAGTGACGTCGACCAGCGTGGCGACGAACGGGGCTGATGCGCTGGCCGGGTCGAAGCCGATGCGCTTCAGGACGAACGGCAGCATTGATCCAGACAGCGAGCCGAAGGTGACGATGCCAACCAGTGTGGCGCCGATCGTCATTGCGATCAGCGGCCAGTGCGGGCCGTAGTCGTAGAAGCCGAAATATTGCCAGAGCGCGATGCGGCAGACGCCGACTACGCCAAGGATCGAGCCAAGCACCAGGCCGGTGGGCAGCTCCCGCAGGGCCACCCGCCACCAGTCGCCAAGGCCGATCTCGCGCAGCGCCAGGGCTCGGATGACGAGCGAGGTCGCCTGCGAGCCGGAATTGCCGCCGGAGCTCATGATCAATGGAATGAACAGGGTCAGCACGATCGCCTTTTCCAGCTCGCCCTCGTAGCTCTGCATCGCGTTGGCGGTCAGCATCTCGCTGATAAACAGCGCACACAGCCACCCGGCGCGCTTCTGGATCATCGCCAGAAACCCCATCTTCATATAGGGCTCGTCGAGAGCCTCCACGCCGCCGAAACGATGCACATCCTCGGTCGTTCCCGAGATCATCGTATCGATAATGTCGTCGATGGTGATGATGCCGAGCAGCTTGCCGTTGTCCACGACCGGGACGGCGAGCAGATCATATTTGGAGATCAACTGAGCAACCTTTTCACTATCGGTCAGCGGTGAAACAGTGATAGGCGCACGATCCGGCGCTATTGCCATGATCAGCTCGTCGGGTTCGCCAGCGATCAGTCGACGCAGGCTGGTCGAGCGCAACAGGACCTGCGTTTGCGGATCGACGATGTAGATCGCGTAGACGGTTTCGCGCGTCCGCTCGACCTTGCGAATGTAATCCAGCGTGCGGGCAACGCTCCAGTCCGGCGGCACGCTGACATATTCAGTCGTCATGAGCGAGGCGGCGCTGCCCTCGGGGTAGCCGAGAATAGCAAGCAGCGTCGCGCGCAGCGGTGGCGCCAGGCCGCCGAGCAGCTCGGAACGAGCCGGTTCGTTCAGATCGCGCAGTATGTCGGCGGCGCGGTCGACCGACATGGCGGCAAGCAGTCTGCCTGCCTTGATGCGGGGTAGTGCCTCGACGAGTTCGGATGCGCCGTTGAGCTTCGGCTGGTCGAAGATCTCGACCAGCCGCTCGAACGGCACTTCGCAAAGCAGCTCCGATGCCGTCTCGCGAGGCTCCTGGTTCAGCGCCTCGACCATGTCGGCGACATGTTCGTTAGCAAGTACGCGGGCGATGGCGATGGCATCGCCGCCCGCAACGGGGGAAAACTCGTTCATGGCTCACTCCTTGCCGTCCGGCAGGACGTGAGCCTGTCAGATCACGTCAAGCGGACGGCGGTTGCGTTCGACTGTGACTGTCGCCAGGCATGGCGCGGTGACCTTTCTGCTCGCGGGTTCGGATTGAGATTCTGCAAGCCGGCGCAACATAGGCGCGCGCCTTGCCGAGTCAATCGCGAGAGCGGGTTAAAACGGCGGCAGACCGACCGGATCGCGAGACTGTGATCGGGCTACGTGGCAGGCAGGCTGGATGCTGGCAATGGTGCCGCAGCTATCTCTGCTTAAGCCGGCGGGGAAAGCGCAGCCACTTGTCCTCGGACGGCCGCGTCGGCTGCGTGAGGATGGTGGTGAGCTCGACCGGCAAGCTCGGAACCAGCGGCTTCTTGGTGGCGACGCCGTCGGCGATCGCAACGACGCTGTGGTAGAATTCGGTGCCCGCGAGCGATCTCGGCGGCGTCGCCTCATGCATGATCGAGATCACAGTTGCATCAGGGCAATTGTCCTTGATCGCCTGGTGGAAGGCGATCCGTCCATCGGGGTCGAGAGCGCCAGTGGCTTCATCGAGGAACAGCAATCCCGGCTGCTGCAGCACGATACGGGCGACAACCAGCTTCTGTTTCTGCCCACCCGAGAGAACCTGATCCCAGATCTTTCCTTCACGGCTCTCATCGGCCAAATGCTCGATGAAATCGCCGAGGCCGGCCTTGTGCAGGGCGGATGCGACCTGCACGTCGGGATAATCATGCTCGGAACCGGGCAGGCAGACCAATTGCTTCAGCGAAACCTGCTGCAGCTTCACCTCCTGGGCGGCGTAGAAACTCCTGACCCCTTCCGGGAAGACGATGGTTCCGCGGCCATAGGGCCAAAGGCCGTTGATCGCCTTGATCAGCGAGGTCTTGCCGCAGCCGGATTCGCCCTTCAGGAACGTCCATTCGCCACGCCGGAAGCGCAAGTTCGCGGCACTCAGGAAGGGCGTTGCGTCCTCGCCCTGATGCGCCAGCTCTAGTTTCTGGATGGTCAGGCCGAAAACAGGGTTTTGGCGGTCGTAGCGAAAATCGGAGCGGCCGGTCTGCTGATAAAATTCCTGCGGGTGCTGAACGTTTTCGATCGCGTTTGCGAGTTCGGTGACGCGCTGGCTGTTGGCCCGCAGCGCGGCGATGGCAGGCATGACATGGATGAACCACGAGCATTGACTGATCAGCGAGTTGACCATCTCGGAGCCGGTTATGTAGCCCTTGAGATCGAACCCGTTATGGATGAAGGGAACCAAGCCTGGCCCGTAGGCGACAATGCGGGCACCGATGAAATTGTAGATCAGCTCGAACGAATTGTAGCCTGTGTTGACGATGTTCAGCCGCGCCCAGGTGCGGTCGATGTCGACATAGCGCTGGCTGTGCACTGCCTTCTGCACGTTCTCGCCTTGCGATGCGGCGACATGAAAACTGCGGCGCAGAAAGGTGATCAGCTCGCCGCGATAGCTGCCTTCGGCCTGCTGCATCCTGACATTGAGCCGTTCCAGCAGCCTGCCCAGCTTGACGGCGATCCAGGTGTTCAACGGCACGTAGGTGGCGACTGCCAGAAAGGCGAGGACGGCGCTGCCATAGCTGCCGAGGAACTCCAGCCCTTTGACCTCCGCCGAGTGTGCAAGCAGTTGCTGGCCGACGAAATACAATGAAGTAGCAACGGCCAAAACCCCCATCGCGAGGCCGATGGCGCCGCCCGTCATATCCTTGATCGATTCCTGGATGCGCTGGTCGATATTGTCGGGAGCGGCGGCACCTGACGAGCCATGCTGAGCGTGGAAATGGGTGTGATTGGAATCAAGCAGGGCTTCGTTGAACTGGCTGTCCAGCCAGCCGCGCCACTTGCGATGCAACGTTGCGGACACCAGGCTGCGGATACCGGTAAAACCCGCATCCTTGAGCAAGACCAGGAGGACAAGTATCCCGGCATTGGCCAGCAGTGTCTGAAGCGGGGTGGTGTTCGCGGCATCATGGAAAAAGGCGATCGAGTTGACCAGCTCTCCGGATGCTACGGCAAACCACACGCCTGACTTGCTGGAGAGCGCGGTGAGCAGCGCGATCACCAGCGTCAAGGTCCAGGCTTCCACCCACTTGTCCGAAAACCAGTAGGCCCGCATCAGGCCCCAGAAGCTGCGCATCGACGATACGGGCGTAAGGGGCGACTGCCTTGCGGCACCGCGGAGCCATTTTTCCGATATTGAATGTCGCGTTGGTCTATCGACCCGAATCACTATCCCGCCCAAACGATTTTTCTTTTATTACGGACAGTAACACCAATTGATCATTTTCCATTAGCTTTTCACCAGCCGCGGGTGGCTTAACTCGCCGGCCGTTGCAGTGGAGCAACAGAGTGGATGATCACGGGGCTGTGCCGTCGGAATTCTAGGCGCTTGATATCAATGCAATTTCAATATGTTACTTGCCTGCACCGGAGAAAGTAGGGACCTTCCCTTGGGGAAGGCCCTCACACAGCTTTGTGAACGTAGAAGCGCCGTCCAGCGGTCGATCTTCACAGCCTGAACCGATCTTCAGCGCGCCCTTACGGCCAGGTCCGACCTCGTTGGCGGCCAGAACGCGACCTGTATGATTCGTGGGTGAAGCCGCCTTGTCGGGAGAGCCCGTAATCAGCCAAGCAACGACGTTGCCCCTACGTCCAGGATGCGGACCGACATGGATTCCGACACAGATCACGAACCCGGGCGAGCAAGGCCTACGGCAACAGCTGGAGCAAGGGGCTGTTTTCCTGCCAGTCCTCCACCAAGGGATTGACCTGCACCGCCAAGCATGGCCATGGCTTTTTCGTCAGCAAGGCGAAGGTGACGGTGAAATAGTCGAAAATAGCCCAGCTCAGTTCGCCGTCTCCAGTTCGCCGCGTGCCTTGGCCGCAGCCACCTGGCGCAGCGCATCGGCAAGCGTATCGGCGTCCTGGGCGCCCATCACCGCATATTTGCCTTCAAGCAGAAAGCACGGCACGCCCGATATGCCCATGCGCGAAGCGGTGGCGATTTCGGTGCGCACCGCCTCGACATCCGCGTCCGTCGACAGAAGCGTTTCGACGACGGAGGCATCCATGCCGGCCTCGCGGGCGGCTTCGATCAGCACGGCATGATCGCCGAGATTGGCGCCTTCTTCGAAATTCAGCTGGAACAGCCGGCGCACCAGCCGGTTCTGAACGGCCTCGCCGGCCGTCCCGGCCCAGCGAATGAGCCGGTGCGCATCCAGCGTATTGGGCGCGACCTTGATGGCGTCGAAGGCAAAGGAAATCCCCTCAGCCTCGCCCAACGGCTCGATCCGGGCATGGATTTCGCGGATGCGTTGCTCGCTGCCGAATTTCGCCACCATGTAGTCGCGGCGGTTCTTGCCTTCGGGCGGAATCGTCGGGTCGAGCTGGAAGGGCCGCCAACGTATGTGAACGTCGATGTCGACGGCGGCAATCGCCTTGTCGAGCCGTTTCTGGCCGATAAAGCACCAGGGGCACACGACGTCGGAGACCACATCGACGGTAATCGAGTTCTCGTCGTTCATCTTGATCTCCTGTTCTGAAGAGGTCACTTCGGTTTGCGCCACCAGGTCGGCAACTGATAACCGTATATGGGCGTCTTTTGCGGATGTTCCAGATAGTTCCAATAAGCGAGCCATTGCTGGTTGTTGTGCTGGGTCGGCACCATGTAATTGCCTGAGATCAGCAGCCGGTCGAGGACCCGGACAGCAGCGACATAGTCCTCCTTCGAGCGGGCTCTCAACATCGCCTCGATCGCCGCGTCCACTGCGGGGTCGGCGACACCCGCTAGGTTGAACGAGCCTTCGGCCTTGGCGGCAGCGGATCCCCAGCGCCCGGCTTGCTCGATACCGGGCGACAGCGAGTTGTTGAAACCGGTCGAGCCGACCAGCACCTCGAAATCGAAACGCTGCTTGCGCGACTGGATCTGATCGCCGTCGAGGCTGCGAATGCTGACATCGATGCCGAGCTTCTCAAGCGTGCGCTGATAGATAGCGGCAAGTCGCTCTTCGTCCTGCGAGGCGGTCAGGATCTCGAAACCGAACGGCTTTCCCTGGGGATCGAGCATCGCGCCGTCCTGCACCGTATAGCCCGCGCTCTTCAGCAGCTCGAATGCCGCCTTCAGCACCTTGCGGTCCTGGCCGGAGCCATCGGTAACGGGCGGCCTGTAGGTGCCGTCCATGACATCTGCGGGCACGCGGCCGGGGTAGGGGGCCAGCAGGGCCTTTTCCTTTTCGCTGGCCGGGTGGCCGAGCGCGGACAGCTCGGAATTCTGCCAAAAACTCATCGTGCGCGTGTATTTGCCGCCGAACAGATTCTTGTTGGCCCATTCGAAGTCGTAGAGCATGCCGAGCGCGCGCCGCACGATCGGATTGGAAAATTTCGGCAGCCGCGTGTTGAACAGGAAACCGTTGAACACCGGCGGAATGCCGGTATCGAAAGTTTCGGCGATGACCTCGCCCCTGTGGAAGGCCGGAAAGTCGAGATCGCGCTCGCGTTTGACCGGGTCGCTGTCGTCGTCGATGGCGCAGATGCCTTTCTTGAACGCTTCCTGCTTGGCGTTGGCGTTGAGGAAATACTCGATGGTGATCTGGTCGTAATTGTCGAAGCCGCGCTTGGACGGCAGGTCCTTGCCCCAATAGTCCGGATTGCGCTTGAACACGATGCGCTGGCCGGGCGCGACTTGCGCCACCATGTAAGGCCCGCTGCCGATCACCGGCTTCAGCGTCGTCCTGTCGAAAGTGTCCTTGTTGAACGCGTGTTTCGGGATGATCGGCGTCAGCGCAATGATTAGGGGAAATTCGCGGTCCGCCTTTTCGTTGAAGGTGAAGCGCACACTGCGGTCGCCGGTCTTTTCGAGCTTGGCGATCGCTTTCATTCGCTGGCTGTAAGGTGGCCGACCCTTCTCGGTGAAGACATCATAGGTGAACAACACGTCTTCCGGCGTCACCGGCTCGCCGTCCGACCATTTGGCCCTGGGATCGAGGTGGAATTCGATGCTCTTGCGCTCGGGATCCATGTCGGCGGTATCGGCGAGCAGGCCGTAGAGACTGAAGGCCTCGTCGTAGTTGCGCTGCATCAACGGCTCGAAGACAAGATTGCCAAAAGCTTGATCCATCATGCCGCGCGCGGTGGTGCGCAGACTTCTCAGGATGAACGGATTGAGATTGTCGAAGCTGCCTACGACACAATAGGTAATGCTGCCGCCTTTCGGCGCGTCGGGATTGACGTAGTTGAAATGATCATAGTCGGCCGGCAGCGCCGGCTCGCCCTGCATGGCAAGCGCGTGCTTCGGTTCCGACAGGGCCGGCTGCAGGGAAAGGCCGACAAACAAGATTGTGGCGATCAGCCAAACGACAACGCGGCCCATGACCGTCTCCTTCCCGATTCGATGCGCAGCATACATGAGCCGGTCGTGCACCGGCCAATCCCTCGACCCAGTCCCTCGGCCAAGATTCGCGCGGCCCGGGCTGGATTCGGCGCCGCTTGCAGTGTAACACGCCGTCCGAAGTCATTCTGTTGCCTCATTTCGGCAACAGGTAGCTGGACCACACGGCATGAAAAAAGCCGGTCCCGGGATCATTTGAGAGGAATGCACGACATGACGAGCCTGAACAGCAACGCGTACCGCCTGTCGGTCATGGCCGCTGGCGTGGTCGGCATTCTGGGCGCCGGCATTCCCGCTGCTGTCGCGCAGCAGCAACAGCAGATTCCGCAAGGCTGGTTCAAGGCCTGCACCAAGCAGGAAGATGTCGACATTTGCAATGTCCAGAACATCACCACCGCCGGCAATGGTCAGCTCATCACCGGCGTCAGCCTGATCGAATTGAAGGGCAAGGTGAACCGCAAGGTGTTCCAGGTGACGGTTCCGACTGGCCGTCTGGTTCCTCCCGGCATCGGCCTCCAGATCGACGCCGGCAAGGCGCAGAAGCTCGAGTACGTGATCTGTTTCCCGGATCGCTGCGTGGCGGAAGTGCCGCTGACCGATCAGCTCGTCGCGTCCTTCAAGAAAGGTTCGAACCTGACACTGACCTCGGTCAATTTCCAGAACCAGCCGAACCCGATCAAGATCGCGCTGACCGGCTTCAGCGGCGCCTTCGACGGCCCGCCGCTGCAGCAGTCGGACATCGAGGACCGACAGAAGAAGCTCCAGGAGTTCGTCGCCAAGAACAATCAGGATTTTGCCAAGAAGCTCAAGGAAGAGCAGGAAAAGGCAAAGGCCGCCAACTGATCGACGGGTTTTCGAACAAAACAAAAAGCGGGGTTCATGCCCCGCTTTTTTATTGAATCGGCTGATTATCGGGTCCAGACTTGTCTCAAGCCTGTCCGAGCCCAGCCAGATCCCGACTAAGTCAATGTCTCAATTGGTGCTTCGGCTCGTAGCGCCCGTCCGGCTTCTTGTCGAACATTTCCCCAATCTGCGGATGCCGAACCGGTTCGCCCGACCGGTCCTCGAGTAAATTCTGCTCGGACACATAGGCGATGTATTCCGTCTCCGAATTCTCGGCGAGCAGATGATAGAAGGGCTGGTCCTTGCGCGGCCGCACGTCGGCGGGGATCGCCTCGTACCATTCGTCGGTATTGGCGAATTGCGGATCGACGTCGAAAATGACGCCGCGGAACGGAAACAGCCGGTGGCGAACCACCTGTCCGATCGAGAATTTGGCTGTTTTCATAGCACTCACCACTTGAACTTCTTGAACGCCACGCATCCTGGAACACGCAAGGAAACGCTCCAGGACTTTAGATTCTCACGCACCGGTCAGGCAAAGATCGGCCCAGACCTTACGGTCGACATCGTCATTATTTGGCGCAGACGCCGCGTCAATTCAATCCCGATCAACTGATGCCGGGTTGAGCATCACAAGATGCGGATCAAGGGCGGCGCCACGATCGCTATCGCGCGGCCGCTTTTCGCAATCCGCCAAAAAACGCCGCAAAACCGCTGCCGGGTCGAAGACCCTCGCGCATGAAAAACGCCCGCAACGGCGCAAACCCCTCAAGCGCGCCAAGACCAGCACTGCGCATCAGCTGGGCCGGCAGCATGTCGGAAAGCAACGACATGTTCAGCAGGTTGACCGCGCTGCTGCGCGCCAGAATGTCCGGCCGTCGCTTGAAATCATAGGCTGCAAGCGTCTGGGCGGCGCCCGGGTCCGAGCGGTTTCTGCTTGCGGTACCAATCAGGTCGTCAATGTCCCGGATGCCGAGATTAAGCCCTTGCGCGCCGATTGGGGGAAACACGTGGGCGGCTTCACCGACAAGTGCCACGCGGCGATGCGCAAACCGCCACGGGCTCACCGCTGAAAGTGGGTAGACCTGCCGGCCGGGCTCAACCGACACGCGGCCCAGCATCGATTGCATCTGCTGTTCGACCCGCGTCGAAAGCTCGGCCTCGTCGAGTGCTGCAAGATCCTTGGCGATTTCGGGTTCGAGCACCCAGACAAGGCTGGACCGGTTGCCGGGCAGGGGAACCTGTGTGAACGGACCGGTCTCGGTGTGGAATTCGGTCGAGGTGAATGCATGGTCGCTGCGGTGACCGAAATTGAGCACCAGCGCCGCCTGCGGAAAGGATCGGACCGAGGTCCGGATGCCGGCTGCCTCGCGGGCCGGCGATTGACGGCCATCGGCGGCAACTGCCAATGATGCCTCAACCTCGCTACCGTCGGCGAGAACGGCATGGGCATGGTCGGCATCGAGGCGCCATGCCTCCACCATCGACTTTCGCCATTCGATACCCGAATGCGTGACAGCCTCGGCTAGCGTGCGGTTGAGAACGCTGTTGGGCAAGTTCAGCCCGAATTGCTCTTCGTTGATCTCGCTGGCGCGAAAAGTCACTGTCGGGCTGCGGATCAGCCGGTTGGTTGCGTCAACGATACGCATCACCTTGAGCGGCGCTGCGTGCGGCCTGATTCCGTCGAAGATCCCTAGCCGTTCGAACATCTCTAGGGCAGGGTTCATCAAGGCTGTCGTCCGGCCGTCGGGGCCGGCTGCGTCGGGTCCGACGAGTGTCACGGGAAAGCCCGCCTCGGCAAAGCCAAGCGCCGCGATCAGCCCCGCAGGGCCGCTGCCGGCGACCAGTATCCGTGCTGTTTCCCGATGGTCCAAATTCGGCTTCCGGATTGCGAGGTGAGGCCTGTCCGACCTGCTGGTCCATATAGGTCAGGTGATGCGGCTTGATCAACGCGGCGATTCGGCCCATTCGGTTGCCATGACCGGCCAACAAGACGATTTCAGCCACCTCGATGGTACCGGCCGCGCGATGGCGAGCGTTGCGCGCAGCCCTCGACTGGCGGTGAGCGTCGTTGCCGGCATGGGCGTCGCCCTTGCCTGGCTCCTCCTCGGGGCAATGGCAGTTCGTGGTGCCGTAAGCCGGCTCCCGGGCGCCGATGCACCCGGCGATGCCGTGCTGGAATACCTGCCGCAACTGCCGTTGCCGGATTTCCTTGCCCGTTTCTTCGCCCTCTGCCTTGCGCCGGCGCCGGTTCGCGCAAGCGTAGGCGCGCAAGGCGGGGCACTCACCGCGATGTGGCTGTTGATGGCCATCGCGACCATGCTGCCCTCCGCGGCGCCGATGATCCGCACCTATTGCGAGATCGCGGATACCGCCCGGATCAAGAGGGAGCCGGCCGTCCATCCGCTGATCCTGGTCGCTGGATATTTGAGCGTCTGGCTTGTCGCCTCGGCAATGTTCGCTGCCCTGACGCTCGCAATCCATGCATTCGCCTCATCCGGGCAGATGCTCGATCCGCTGGTTGGAATTGCCGGGGCAGCCGCGCTGTCGATCGCTGGTCTCTATCAGTTCAGCCGGCTGAAGGAAGTCTGTCTGGACAAGTGCAGAAATCCGTTCTCGGTCCTGTTCGCCAACTGGAGCGCCAGGCCCATTCGTATTTTGCGGCTCGGCATGAAGCAGGGCCTGTGGTGCCTTGGATGCTGCTGGGCTCTAATGCTGGTAATGTTTGCCGTCGGTGTGATGAACGTGTTCTGGATGGCGATGATCGGCTTGTTCAGCCTGGTCGAAAAACGGATGGCAGGCAATCTGCCGACGCGGCTGGCCGGTGCGATACTGCTTGTCTGGGCAGCAGCGCTACTAGTAGTCTCGACATGAGGGGGACAATTCGATGACAGACCAAAACTGGGCAATGAAGGGAGAACTCGTCCTCTCCTGCAATTGCACGGTTTTTTGCCCTTGCGTTCTGTCGCTCGGCAACCATCCGCCTACGGAAGGCTATTGCCAAACCTGGGCGGGGTTCCGCATCGATGCCGGCCATTTCGGCGACGTCGACCTGTCCGGTCTCAATCTTGGGCTGATCATGGAAATCCCCGGCTATATGAGCCGCGGCAACTGGACGGCCGGCCTTTTCATCGACAAGCGCGCCTCGGTTTACGCTGTGAAGGGACTGACGAAGATATTCACCGGCAAGGCGGGTGGAACCACATCGCTGCTCTCCATCCTGGTCGGACAGTTCCTCGGGGTCGAGCAGGTGCCGATCACCTACGAGACGCGTGAGAAAACACGCATTTTCCAGATACCGAAGATCATCGATGGTGCGGTGACGCCGATCACCGGCAAGGATCGCGACAAGGATACGGTCATCAGCAATTCGGAATACTGGATTGCGCCGGAAATCATCGTCGCCAAATCCGACAAGAGCAAAATGCGGGCCTTTGGCCGCAACTGGAACTTTGCTGGCCGCTCGGCCGAAATCTGCAAGCTGGATTGGCGGGGCCCGTGAGCAAGAAGACGACGGCCAGGAAAATCGCCGACCGGATTCCGCGGCCGAAGAAGAAAGTCACATGGCCTCAGGCGCGGGCGTTCTCGGTCCATCTCTTGACCGCGTCGGGCTCATTCCTGGCGTTTCTGTCGCTGGTGGCAGCAAGCGAGCAGAGGTGGACGGCGATGTTCTGGTGGCTGGGCCTGGCGCTTTTCGTCGACGGCATCGACGGGCCGATCGCCAGGAAGCTCGACGTCAAGGAAATCCTGCCGACATGGTCGGGCGAGCTGCTCGACAACATCATCGACTACGTGACCTACGTGTTGATTCCGGCCTTCGCGCTCTATCAGCGCGGCTTCATGGGCGAGCGCCTGTCGTTCCTGTCGGCGGCGATCATCGTGGTGTCGAGCGCGATCTACTATGCCGATACCGGCATGAAGACGAAGGAGAATTTCTTCAAGGGCTTTCCGGTCGTCTGGAACATGGTGGTGTTCACGCTGTTCGTCATCGAACCAGGACAATGGGTTTCCTTCGCCGTGGTCGTGGTGGCCGGCATTCTCACCTTCGTGCCGATCAATTTCATCCATCCGGTGCGGGTGAAGCGGCTGCGGCGCGTCAATCTCGGCATGACGCTGCTTTGGTGCGCTTTCGGCGCGCTGGCGCTGGCGCAGGCCGCACTTGCCTCCTTCTACGACCAGATCGGCGTGCTGGGCGAGCAGGTCAGCGACTTCATCAAGATCGGGATCACGGTCACCGGGCTTTACCTCGCCTGCATCGGCGCTATCATGCAGTTCTTTCCAAATCTCGGCGCCAAGCCGGACAAGAGAGCCTGATCCCAAGAGAGCCTGAAAATGTCCAAAGCGATCCGCATCCATGCCCATGGCGGTCCGGAGGTCCTGACCTATGAGGATGCCGATCCCGGGCAGCCAGGCTCGGGACAGATCCTGGTCAAGCACAGCGCGATCGGTCTCAATTTCATCGACGTCTATTATCGCTCGGGCCTTTATCCGCCGCAGGGCGGATTTCCGCTGATCCCCGGCGGTGAGGCGGCCGGCGTGGTCTTTAAGGTCGGCTCGGATGTCGACTGGCTCAAACCCGGCGATCGCGTCGCCTATGCCGTGACCACCGGCGCCTATGCCGAGCAGCGCGTGATCGCTGCCGACCGCGTGGTGAAGGTGCCGGACGGCATCAGCGACGAACAGGCCGCAGCCGTGATGCTAAAGGGCATGACGGCCGAGTATCTGTTGCGCCGTACATTCAAGGTGAAAGCCGGCGACACGATCCTGTTTCATGCGGCGGCCGGCGGTGTCGGGCTGATCCTCGGTCAATGGGCCAAGCATCTCGGCGCGACGGTGATCGGCACCGCGAGTTCAACCGACAAGATCGAACTCGCCAAGGCGCATGGCTTCGACCACGTGATCAACTATCGCGAACAGGATTTCGTCGCCGGCGTTGCCGCTATCACCAGTGGCAAGAAATGCGACGTCGTCTATGATTCGGTCGGCAACGACACGTTTCCAGCCTCGCTCGATTGCCTGCGGCCGCTCGGCACGTTCGTCAGCTTCGGTCAATCGTCTGGGCCGATCCCGCCCTTCAGCATCTCGTTGCTGGCGCAGAAGGGCTCGCTGTTCGCAACGCGGCCGACGCTGTTCGTCTACAATGCCAGGCGCGAAGACCTCGAGGCTTCCGCCGCCGCATTGTTCGACGTGGTGCTCAGCGGCGCCGTCAAGATCAAGATCAACCAGCGTTACGCGCTCAGCGAGGCCGGCAAGGCGCATTCCGATCTCGAAGGGCGCAGGACCACCGGGACAACGATACTTATCCCTTGAGCGCCCGCAGTTTCGGCCCGCCGACGCCGCGGTTCTTGCGAACTGCTCTTTACCGCTTGAGTTTCCGCTGAAATTCTTGAAGCTCTTTCAAGTCGTGAGGCGCTTACCGTAGAGAGCAGGGCGCGCATACGATGCTTGCGGGAACACAGAACATGTCTGGCAAACCAGATGGAGGCACCGTGAGTGCAGATCAGGACGGCGCAAACCTGCTTGAGGTTCGCGGCCTCACAAAGATATTCGGCACGCTGACAGCCTGCGACCATGTCGATCTCAACATCGCCAAGGGCGAGATCCATGCGTTGCTTGGCGAGAACGGCGCCGGCAAGTCGACGCTGGTGAAAATGCTGTTTGGATCGCTGGAACCGAATTCTGGCGAGATTTTCTGGAATGGCCAGGCGGTCAGGATCACCAGCCCAGGCACCGCAAAAAAGCTCGGCATCGGCATGGTTTTCCAGCATTTTTCCCTGTTCGAAGCGCTGACGGCGGCGGAGAACATCGCGCTGTCGCTGGATGACGGCTCGCCGATCAGCACGATCTCGGCCAAGGCGAGGGCGCTCTCCTACAGTTACGGCCTGCCTCTCGATCCGCTATCGCTGGTCGGTGATCTGTCGGTCGGCGAGCGCCAGCGTATCGAAATCATCCGCTGCCTCCTGCAGACGCCGCAACTCATCATCCTCGACGAGCCAACTTCGGTGCTGACGCCGCAGGAGGCCGATAAGTTGTTCGAGACGCTCGAACGGCTGCGTTCGGAAGGAAAGTCCATCCTCTACATTTCTCACCGGCTGGAAGAAGTCAAACGCATCTGCGACCGCGCCACCGTGCTGCGTCACGGCAAGGTGGTCGGCCATTGCAATCCGCGCCAGGAAACCGCGTCTTCGTTGGCGCGCATGATGGTCGGCAACGAGGTCCAGGCCGTGGTGCGGGCGCCGGCCGAGGGTATCGAGACCGCGCCGGTGCTGCTTCAAATCCGCGAACTCACGCGCAAGCCGGCGACCCCGTTCTCGATCCCGCTCAGGAACATCAATCTTGAAGTCCGGGCAGGCGAGGTGATCGGCATTGCCGGTGTGGCCGGCAACGGCCAGGGCGAATTCTTCGAATCCGTTTCCGGCGAGGTGCTGCAGGAGGATACCGGCTCGGTCCGCATCCGCGGCAAGGATGCCGGCGGCCTCGCCATCACCGGCAGGCGCCTGATGGGCGCTGCCTTCGTTCCGGAAGAGCGGCTCGGCCACGGCGCAGCACCGCGCATGAGGCTTTCGGAAAACCTGCTTCTGTCGCGCCACGCCACCGACGGCAAGATGTTTGTCGGCGCCGGTGGAATGGTCAAGAGCGATGGGATCTATACCGCTGCTCAACGCATCATAAAGGCAATGGACGTGCGCAAGAGCGCGCCGGACCCAGAGGCTGCGGCCCTTTCGGGCGGCAATCTGCAGAAATTCATCGTCGGCCGCGAACTCGACCGCCGGCCAAGCGTCTTGGTGGTCAATCAGCCGACCTGGGGGGTCGACGCGGGTGCGGCGGCCCACATCCGCCAGGCGCTGATCGAACTGGCGCGCAGCGGCTCGGCGGTGCTGGTGATCAGCCAGGACCTCGACGAGCTGTTCGAGATTTCCGATGCGATCACGGTCATGCACAATGGCGAACTGTCGAAGCCGCTGCCGATAGCTGAAGCGACATTCGAGAAAATCGGGCTGCTGATGGGCGGCGCCGAACCCGGTCATGCCGAACATACGCTGGAGACGGCTTGATGCGCCTCGAACTTGTAAAACGCCCGCAGCGCTCGATGCTGTTTTCGGCACTCTCGCCTTTCATCGCTTTCGTTTTGACGATCATAGCCGGTGCCATCATGTTCGCGCTGCTCGGCGTCAACCCGTTGAGTGCGTTCCGCATCTACTTCATCGAACCGATCAGCCAGGTCTGGCAGCTGCATGAGCTGGCGATCAAGGCCGCCCCCCTGATCCTGATCGCGGTCGGACTGTCGGTCTGCTACAAAGCCAACATCTGGAACATCGGCGCCGAAGGTCAGTTCATCCTGGGCGGCATTGTCGGCTCGATCTTCCCTGTGCTGTTTCCGCAGTTCGAAGGCCCATTGGTGCTGCCGCTGATGCTTCTTTTCGGCATGGTCGGTGGGGCTGCCTATGCTGCAATCCCGGCACTGCTGAAGACGCGCTTCAACACCAACGAGATCCTGACCAGCCTGATGCTGGTGTATGTCGCCCAGCTCTTCCTCGATTGGCTCGTACGCGGGCCGTGGCGCGATCCGCAGGGCCACGGTTTCCCGCAAACCATCCAGTTCAACGACTCGGCCATACTGCCGGAACTCCTCCCGGAATCCGGCCGGGCAAACTGGGGATTTGTCTTCGCGTTGGTCGCGGCGATACTGATCTGGATCCTGATGAGCCGTATGCTGAAAGGCTTCGAGCTCCGTGTGCTCGGCTCAAGCCCGAGGGCAGGGCGCTTCGCCGGGTTTGGCCTTAACCGTATGGTCTTCTTTGCCTTCCTGCTGTCGGGCGCACTGGCCGGACTTGCCGGGATTTCGGAGGTCTCGGGAGCCATCGGACAATTGCAGCCGGTGATCTCGCCCGGCTACGGATTTACCGCTATCATCGTGGCATTCCTCGGCCGGCTCAATCCGCTCGGCATCGTCGCCGCAGGCCTTGTGCTGGCGCTGACCTATCTGGGCGGCGAGGCAGTGCAAAGCGCGCTCGGCATCTCCGACAAGGTGGCGCGCGTGTTCCAGGGCATGCTTTTGTTCTTCGTGCTCGGCTGCGACACGCTCATCCATTACCGCATTCGCCTGATCGGCTTTTCCGCGCCGAAGCTCGAGGCAGCGCCGAAGCTGGAGGGAGCCCGCTGATGGACGTCACCGTCAACATCCTCTTGACGATCGCGACGGCGGCGACGCCGCTGCTGATCGCGGCGATCGGCGAACTGGTGGTCGAACGTTCGGGTGTGCTCAATCTCGGTGTCGAAGGAATGATGATCATGGGTGCGGTCGGCGGTTTCGGCGCCGGCTATCTCACCGGCTCGCCTTGGATAGGGCTGTTGGCGGCAATCACCATGGGGGCAGTGTTCTCGCTTCTGTTCGCTGTCATGACGCTGTCGCTGGCCACCAACCAGGTGGCAACCGGCCTGTCGCTGACACTGCTCGGCCTCGGGCTTTCCGGCATGATGGGGACGAATTTTGTCGGCCAGCCTGGCGAGAGGCTGCCAAACCTCGACATTCCCGGCCTGACCGCAATCCCGGTCGTCGGCAAGCTGCTGTTCGGCCAGGATCCAATCTTCTACATCTCGATCGCGCTTACCGCTGCCGTCATGTGGTTCCTGTTCAAGACCCGCACCGGGCTCACGCTGCGCTCGATCGGCGACAGCCATGCATCGGCCCATGCGCTTGGTATCCATGTCATCCGCTACCGTTATCTCTCAGTGATTTTCGGCGGCGCTTGTGCCGGCCTAGCCGGCGGCCACCTATCGCTGGTCTACACGCCGCAATGGGTGGAGAACATGACCGCCGGCCGCGGCTGGATCGCGCTGGCTCTGGTCGTCTTCGCTTCCTGGCGGCCGTGGCGGGTGCTGGCCGGCGCCTATATTTTCGGCGCGGTCTGGATCGGCCAGCTTCATGCACAGGCATTCGGCATTCCGGTCCCCTCGCAACTGCTTTCTTCGCTGCCCTATCTGGCAACCGTCGTGGTTCTCGTTCTAATCTCGCGCAACAAACGTTTGACGATGGTGAACACGCCGGCCTCCTTGGGCCAGCCATTCGTTCCGGATCGTTGACAACAAAAAGACGGAAGCTCCAAGGCTTAACTCAGAGAGGTAACAAAATGAAAAAACTGCTTATTGCCCTGCTGGCGACGACGGCCGCATTGTCGCTGGCGGCCTCAGCCGAGGCGGCGGACAAGCTGAAGGCATGCTGGGTCTATACCGGCCCGATCGGCGATTTCGGCTACTCCTACCAGCACGACCAGGGCCGCCTCGAGGTGGAAAAGGCACTCGGCGACAAGGTCGAGACCGCCTATCTCGAAAACGTCTCCGAAGGCCCCGATGCCGACCGCGCCTTCGAGCGCCTGGCGCGCGAGGGATGCAAGATCATTTTCGGCACATCCTTCGGCTTCATGGACCCGGAAGTGAAGATCGCAAAAAAATTCCCCAAGGTGATGTTCGAGCACGCCACTGGCTACAAGACCGCCAAAAATCTCGGCATCTACAATGCGCGTTTCTATGAAGGCCGCTACGTACTTGGCCAGATCGCCGCCAAGCAATCGAAGTCGGGTGTCGCCGGCTACATCGTTTCCTTCCCGATCCCGGAAGTTGTGATGGGTATTAATTCCTTCATGCTAGGCGCACAGTCGATCAATCCGAACTTCAAAGCCAAAATCGTCTGGGTGAACTCCTGGTTCGATCCGGGCAAAGAAGCCGACGCCGCCAAGGCATTGTTCGACCAAGGGGCCGACATCATCGTCCAACACACCGACTCGACCGCTGCGTTGCAGGTGGCGGAGGAGCGCAAGCTGCACGGCTTCGGCCAGTCCTCCGATATGATCAAGTTCGCACCGCACGCGCAACTGACCGCACTGACCGACGAATGGGGCCCGTACTACATCAGCCGGGTCCAGGCGGCACTCGACGGCACCTGGAAGCCCGACAATGTCTGGCTCGGCATCAAGGACGGCGCCGTCAAGCTGGCGCCGTTCACCAACATGCCCGATGACGTCAAGGCGATGGCCGAGGCCACCACCAAGAAGATCGCCGACGGCTGGAACCCCTTTACCGGGCCGATCGCCAAGCAGGACGGCACACCTTGGCTGAAGGAGGGCGAGGTCGCCGACGACGCCACGTTGCTCGGCATGAATTTCTACGTGAAAGGCGTCGACGACAAGCTGCCGCAGTAGGCAACCGGGAAGCACACCGAACGAAAGAGCGCCGCGAGGCGCCCTTTCATTTCGGACTGAGTGATCTCAGACCGCCGAGCCGTAGAGGTCGTAAGCGTCGGCGCGATCGATCTTGACCGTGACGATGTCGCCCGCGCGCAAGGGCCGCCGCGACTGGATATGGACCGAGCCGTCGATTTCGGGCGCGTCGTATTTGGTCCGGCCCTTGGCCGAATTGCCATGCGCCTCGTCGATCAGGACCGGCAGTCGCTTGCCAATTTTCTTGGTGAGCTGCGTTGCCGAAATCTTCTGTTGGCGCTGCATGAAGCGGTGCCAGCGGGCTTCCTTGATCTCCTGCGGCACCTGCTCGAGGCCGAGCTCGTTGGAGCGGGCGCCTCTGACCGGCTCGTATTTGAAACAGCCGGCGCGGTCGATCTTCGCCTCGTCCAGCCAGTCGAGCAGCATCTCGAAATCGTCGTCCGTCTCGCCGGGGAAACCGACGATGAAGGTGGAGCGGATGGCAAGGTCCGGGCAGACGTCGCGCCAGCTGCGAATGCGCTCGAGCGTCTTTTCGCCATGAGCGGGCCGGCGCATGTTCTTCAGCACCTGCGGCGAGGCATGCTGGAACGGAATGTCGAGATAGGGAAGAATCTTGCCTTCGGCCATCAGGGGGATGACGTCTGCGACATGCGGGTAGGGATAGACATAGTGCATGCGCACCCAGACACCGAGCTTGCCCAGTTCTTCTGATAGATCGAGGAACTTCGCCCGCACTTCGCGGTCGCCGAACATGCTGGTCCGGTATTTGATGTCGATGCCGTAGGCGCTGGTATCCTGCGAGATGACGAGGATCTCCTTGACCCCGGCCTTGGCCAGCTTCTCGGCTTCGCACAACACGTCGGCGGCCGGCCGCGATACGAGGTCGCCACGCAGCGCCGGGATGATGCAGAAGGTGCAGCGGTTATTGCAGCCTTCCGAAATCTTGAGATACGCATAGTGGCGCGGCGTAAGCTTGACCCCTTGCGGCGGCAAAAGGTCGATGTAGGGATCGTGGCTCGGCGGTGCTGCCTCATGCACAGCCGCCATAACGCTTTCATAGGCTTGTGGACCAGTGATGGCGAGGACGTTGGGGTGTCTTTCACGAATGACGTCCGGCTCGGCGCCGAGGCACCCGGTAACGATAACCCTGCCGTTCTCTGAAAGTGCCGAGCCGATGGCATTGAGCGATTCATCGCGAGCCGAATCGAGGAAGCCACAGGTGTTGACGACGACCAGGTCGGCGCCGTCGTGCTTGCGGGCGATCTCGTAGCCTTCAGCGCGCAGGCGGGTGATAATGCGCTCCGAATCCACAAGGGCTTTCGGGCATCCAAGGCTGACGAAACTGACGCGAGGGGCGGACATCAAGCTTTTCCGGATTCAGGATTGGCGGCGCAGTACCACAGTTGTTGCCGCATTGGTATGGGCAGCGGCTGCGGCGAAACGCAACCGCCGGCATCGCCGAAGGCTCGCCGAAATCGAAGTCGCGGCCGATGCGAATTCGAGTCGATGCGTCAGCTCACCGCACTGCTGACATGCGGCAAGACTTCCACCGCGCCTCGATAGATCATATCGAGTGCGACATAGAAGATGATCAAAAGGCCGATATAGGCGATCCAGCGATGGCGGTGCAGCAGCTTGGCGATGAAGCTCGCGGCAAGGCCCATCAGCGCGATCGACAGGACGAGGCCTATCACCAGCACCTGGAAGTGATCGCGCGCCGCGCCGGCGACCGCCAGCACGTTGTCGAGCGACATCGACACGTCGGCGATGACGATCTGCAATGCCGCCTGACCCAAGGTCTTCTTACGCGTCTTGCCGGCCACCATATCATCGCTGTTGATATCGGAATTGGACAGCGCTTCCGTCGCCTCCACCTCGTCGGCATGCGACGTGCGCAGCTCGCGATACATCTTCCAGCACACCCACAGCAGCAAGATGCCGCCGGCCAGCAGCAGGCCAACAATCTGCAGCAGGGTGACGGTGATCGCGGCAAAACCGATGCGCAGCACCGTTGCCGCCACCACGCCGATGAGAATCGCTCTCTTGCGCTGCTCGACCGGCAAGCCCGCTGCGGCCAGGCCGATGACGATGGCGTTATCGCCTGCAAGCACGAGGTCGATGGCGATGACCTGGAGCAGGGCAGAGAAGCCCGCGGCAGTGAAAATTTCCATCGACTGGAAGTCCCTTGCTGGTTGGCCGACCGTTTGCGTCGAATGCCTGGAGGGCCTAACGTGTATGGTTCCCGGACGTCAAGGGACTGGTTAGAACAAGGTCGGCAATATACAGAGTTTGCGACTATCGGCCCGAAACACCTGCAAAATGCGGCCACAGGTCGCGAATGCCTAATTATAGAGATTGTATTTGGGCCAGTCGCTTTCCGGAATTTCATCACCGATCCGGTAGCGGAGCTGCAGGACTTCCATATGGTCCGGCGCTGTCTCGCATTTGAATTTCAGCCGGTACCATTGTCCTTTGCTGCGAAACGCAGCACCCGGGCTCCTGATCGCATCGGCGCCCATTTCGGGCGTCGCAAAAGCGTAGGCGACGACACGATCGGCTTTGTATTTGTGGTCGTCGCGGGTAATCCGGTCGAGAATTTCGGCGTCGCATCGCTGCTCCAGCCGGGTTTGCGGATCGAGTTTCAGCAGGCCGGCGCGCAATGCGCTGTCCATCGCGCTGGCCGGCCAAGGCAGCGCCATCCATGCGAGGACCGCAAAAAATAACCTATTCATGGGCGGGAGAAGCACCATATTTCGGCGCAAAAATCAATCCGATCGGGGGCTCGCTCGCGTCCCGGTCATCTCGATGCAAGCCCGGGAGATTGCGTTCGGGACAAAGATGAGCGGCCCGAGACATAGGTGACGATTTGTACCGGACACATAGGTAACACTTTTCGGTTTTTGCCGGGAGGTGTTGATGCCGTGGAGAGAGTGTTCGGTGATGGAGGAACGTCTTCGCTTTGTGGCTCGCCTGCTCGACGGAGAAGGCATGAGCGCGGTGTGCCGGGAGTTCGGGATCTCGCGCAAGACCGG
>NZ_JAMYOQ010000014.1:0-160690 GCF_040319905.1 Mesorhizobium sp. M0833
ACAGAGAACCTTGCAGACCATCGACAACCCGTTCGGCACGAGGTTGTCACCCATGTCTTAGGTACATTCTGTTACCCATGTCTCCGGGTCGTACCCGACATGGTCAGACACGGTCCAGGAACTCGAGCACCCGCCGCGTGAGCAGTGCGCTGGCAGCAGCGTCGTACGACGGGAGCGAGCTGTCGGCGAAGTAGTGCTGGTCGCCGGGATAGAGGAACAGCTCCGCGTCCTCGACCTTCTCCACGATCTCGCGAGCGGCGTCGATGTCGCCCTCGCCGATGAAGATCGGGTCGTTATCCATACCGTGGATCTGGACCGGGACGCCGTCCGGCCAGGGTCCGAAGGCCCACTCGCCGCTAATCGGCAGACAGGAGTGGAAGAGCAGGGCTCCGCAGGCACCGGGTCGTGTCTGTGTGAGCTTCTGCGCCGGCAGTACGCCGAACGAGAATCCGGCGTAAACGAGCTCGGGCGTCAGTTCGTCGGCGACGCGGACGCCGCGCTCCCGCATGTCGTCGAACCCGATCTCACCGATGTAGGCGAGACCCTCGTCAATACTCTGGAATGTGCGTCCATCGAACAGGTCCGCGTATGCACGGTGTGCCCGGCTGCCCGCAGGTCGTCAGCGAACGCGCGCACGCCGGGAGTCAACCCTTGTGCGTGGTGGAACAGCAGGACCTCGGCCATGGGAGCCTCCAGGTGGGACGTGGATTGCGGCGATAATTGCGAATCGCTTCGCAGAGCTGCAAGCGATTTCGCTGTGCATCGAAGAACTTCCGAATGATGACAAGCCTCGGCGCATCGTCTTTTCCCGGCGTGACAACGCGGGGCCGATCTACACCAACAGATAGGCGGCGACGAAAATGCTTTCCGGCGTTACCCGCGTCCGCCAGACGGACGCACCGCGACGGTAGTGTCTTGGTTCGAGTTCCACCAAGGTCAATTTTGGGGTCACTACGAAACGCCATCCTACGAAAGTGCCACGAGAGCTCGCCGGCTGTTCACAGCTGCTCTACGCGCTCGGTCCTCGACAAGCCGGCCAGAGAACTATCCTTCCTGAAGCGACGCGGGATCAAGGGGCGCGTCGCCTGGCCGGACGTGACGCGCAGGAGAGGGCATCTTTGCAACCGCGACGATCACTCCGGCACGCCGGCAATACCCAACGCTTCGACGTAGTGCTCGGCGAACACCTTGTCCCGCCACGGGTTGATCTGCCTCTGCAGGCCGAGCGTGTAGGTCGGGAACGCCTCCATCAGCCGCCGCGCCGCCGCCTGCGCTTCGTCCAGCCGGTTGAGTTTGACCAGCGCCATGATCACCACCCGGTGCGAGGAGCCGTAATTCGGCATCTCGCGCAGCGCTCGTTCTCCCCAAGCCAGCGCTTCCTCGTAGCGTTCGAGCATCAGGTAGCTCATCCCGATGCCGGAGAGCGCGATGCCCTTCTCGGGGTCGACCGGACTCAGCCGCATCGCCCTGTGGAAGTGCTCGATCGCAACGAGGGGGTGGCCGGAATGGGCGTTCACCCAGCCGCTGCCCGTATGGCCCTGCGCCGAATTGGGGTTGAGGAGCAGGGACCGTTCGATCGTGTCCAGCGCCGTCTCGTAATCCTTGGCGCTGTAGGCGATCACCTGCGCGGCGAAACGCAAGCTTGTCGGGTCGTCTCGCGCGTCCGCCAGCACCTCGCGGGCCATGCGCACGGCGACGCGGATATCGTCGGGCTCGTGCCAGCACTGACTCACCGACAGGCTGCGGATATAGGCACCGAGTGCCTTCGCCAGGGTGAAGTCTGGGTCGATGCTGAGCGCCTCGTTGGTGAGCCGGCGCACGTCGGCGAAGCCTTCGCGCGTCATGCTGTAGAAGCGCGGCAGCGCACGAAGGTAGAGGTCGTAGGCACCGATGTAGTCGGTCGGCTTCATGCGCGCCTGCTTGATCTCCTGCAGCCGGATGCTCGGTTCGACAGCGCCGACGACGCTCTCGGTCACCTTGTCCTGCAGGTCGAAGATGTCGCTCACGTCGCCCTCGAAGCGGTCGGCCCAGACATGGTGTCCGCTGATCGCGTCCACCAACTGCCCACTGATGCGCACCCGCGATCCTGCTCTGCGGATGCTGCCTTCGAGCACGTAGCGGACGCCCAGCTCGCGCCCGACCTGGCGCAGGTCCACCGCCCGGCCCTTGTAGGTGAAGGACGAGTTGCGGGCGATCACGAAGAAGGAGTTTACCCGGCTCAATCCCGTGATGATGTCCTCCACCAGCCCGTCGGCGAAGTATTCCTGGTCGGGATCGCCGCTCATGTTGGTAAAAGGCAGAACCGCGATCGAGGGTTTCGCGGGCAGCGGAGGCGATGCAGCCACCGAGGCGCCGGCGTCGGTCTCGACGCGGTAGGCGCGCACAGGCCGCTCGATGTTCTTGAGGCGCAGATTGCCGAGCGGCGTGAAGCTGCAGTCGAGCTTGCCCTGAAGGTGGTCGTAGGCGGTGCCTGAGACGACCACGGTGCCGGGGTCGGCGATGCCGTCGAGGCGGGCTGCGATATTGACCCCGTCGCCGTAGAGGTCGCCGTCCTCCTCGCAGACCACGTCGCCGAGATTGACGCCGATGCGAAAGCGAATCCGCTCTTCCTCGGGCATCTCCGCCTCGTGTTCTGCCAGGGCCTGCTGGATCGCCATCGCCGAGGCCACCGCGTTGACGACGCTCGCGAATTCACACAGCATGCCGTCGCCGGTGAGCTTGACGATCCGACCCTGGTGCTCAGAGACCAGCGGTTCGAGCAGGTCCTTGCGGTAGACCTTCAGCCGCTCGAGCGTGCCGCGCTCGTCGCGCTCCGTCAGGCGCGAATAGCCGACCACGTCGCAAACCATGATCGCTGCGAGGTGGCGCTGCGTGGTCATTGCACCGCTCGACCAAGCGCCTGCGCGCGGGCCGCCCCGCGTCCATGTCCTGGCACCTTCCAGACGCCCCATGTGCATGGTATCCGTCTCTCCCAGTCGCCGCCGGTCGCCGATACAGAACGGAAAACGCAGCTCGACTTTGTCTTCACGAGATTTCGCTATCCCGCTTGCGAGGCGTGGAGCGATCCAGTCGCCGCGCTAACAGCCAACCGGCGATACGCCCACGCAGCCTCTGGGGACGCTGACACGCCACTCCTCCCAGAAGGCCGGAGATATTTACTGCCCTTGGTAACCGGTTGACGCCACCGTGGCGGTGCTTTTGTCACCGCGATGTAACAGCGAGATGCCTACTAAGCGCATCGGGCATCACCAGACGTTCGCGCTTAGAGGTGCTGAGGTCGTTGGCTAGCGCGGAACGTCTGCCAACGAGCTTAGTGCCCGGCGGATAGAATCGCGCGAAAATGGCTTCTCGACAACTGGTCGACCGGCCCGTTCAAGGAAGCGCGCCGCAGCGCCGCCGAGCGTGTCGCCGGTAACGAAAACGAATCGCTCCGCCATACCCGGGGTTGCCTGACAGGCCCAGTCGAACAAGGCGGGGCCGTCGATGTTCGGCATCCGCAGATCGCAAAAGATCACATCGAAAACAGCACTCATCAGCGCTGCCTTGGCGCCGGCACCGTCCTCGACGATCCTGACGGCAAAACCTTCAGCCTGTAGTAGTTCTGCCACCGTTTCGCCAACCTCCCGCTCGTCATCGACCACAAGGGCGGTACAACCGATGTCCGCGACCGAGTGAGCCGCAACACCTTCGACTGAATCTGACGAAGTGCAGGCCTCCACCGGCAACAGCAACCGGAAATGCGCGCCGTCCGCACGGTCAAGCAGAGCCAGCCGTCCATTGTGCGACTGCACCACGCCGAGCGAGAAAGCGAGCCCGATCCCGGTGCCCGCACCCTGAGCCTTAGTGGTAAAAAACGGATCGAAAATGCGGTTCCGGATATCGGCGGGCACACCGGGGCCATTGTCGGCGATCACGATCTGGAGGTCATTGCCTTCAAGCGACGTTTCGATCTCGATCCTCCGCGGTGCCGGTATCTCCTGCAGGGCGTGTTGCGCGTTGACGATCAGGTTGTAGAACACCTGATGCATCTGGTCAGGGTCGACTTCCAAAGGCGGCAGGCCCTCGGCGAGCCGGCATTGCACCTCGATGCCTGCCGTGCGCAAACCGTAGCCGGCGATGTCAAGAACTGCGCGGATCAGATCGTTGACGTCGGTACTGCGGCGCTCCGGCTGGCGTTGTCGCGCCATTGCCAGGAAAGTCTTCACGATGCGCGCGCAGCGCTCGGCGGCGAGTCTGATCTTGCCGGCCCGCTGTGCGTGGGCGGTTCCGGCTAGAAATTCTTCCAGCAACTGGGCCTGCGCGACGACGACCGCCAAAGGGTTGTTGAGTTCGTGCGAAACGCCGGCAAGCAGCGAACCAAGTGCATTGAGCCGCTCGCTCTGCGCCAATGCCTCGCGCGACCGCGCCAGTTCGGCTTCAGCCGCCTTGGTTGCGGTGAGATCAAGAATGCTGCCGACGATCACCGGTCGGTCGTCCATCTCGATATGGCGCCAACTCAGCGACACGGGAAACACGGAGCCGTCCAGACGCCGAAGTTGAGCCTCCACGCCGTCGGCGCGCGGCTGCTGACGTGACAGGGCCTTGAGGCGCCGATAGTCTTCCCGTGTGGCGAACCAGCGGTGCTGGCGGAAGCGCTCCTCGTCACGCGGGCCTATACCCATGATCTCGCGGAAGGCGGGATTTGCGGTAATCAGGCGCCTCGTTCGCGAGTCTATGAACACGACCGGAACCGGATGATGGTGAGTGAGGTCTCGGAAGCGCCGCTCGCTTTGCTGCAGGCGCTCGGCCGCGCGCTTCTGCTCGGTGATGTCGATATCGAAGCCGCCGATGCGCGCCTGTTGCTGATGGGCCCACAGCACGGGAAAGCGAACGACAAGGCTCCAGGCATAGTTGACCGCGTTGCTTAGAAATTCCTCGATTGCAATCGCCTGTCCCGATTCCAGCACGCGGCGATCGTTTTCCGCGATCATCGCGGCCTCCTGCGGCCCGAAAATGTCGGCCGCGCTTAGTCCGATCGCGCTCTCGGCTGGCCGGCCGAAGACCTTTCCCATTTCCGGATTGGCGACCAGATAGCGTCCGTCGGTATCCTTCAGGTACATGCCTACGGGAGCATGCTTCATGAATGCCGCCAAGCGGGCTTCGCTGGCACGCAGAGCTGCGTCGGCAGCGTGGCGCTGCGACAGGTCGCGCAAGCTCGCCGTGAAGAAACGGCGTTTGCCGCTCCGGGCTTCGGTGATCGTGAGTTCCACCGGAAACTCGGTGCCGTTCGCTCGCATGGCAGTCTGCTCTGTGCGACGCCCGAGCAACCGCGGGGCGCCACCCGCAAGATAGGCGGCAAGCCCGTTTGCGTGCGCCTTGCGCAGATGCGGCGGGACGATGAGCTCCGAGATCTGTCTGCCGACCGCTTCAGCGCGCGAATAGCCGAAGGTCGCCTCGGCGGCCGCGTTGAATTCCACAACCAATCCGGCTTCGTCCGTGACGATCACGCAGTCGAGCGATGAGCGAACCACCGAAGCGAGGATCGCCTCTTGGAATGCGTTTCCGTCGTCGTCTTCTTGCAAGGGCGGGCTCCGTGACGACCGGTCGGAACGCTGGCCGTCGGGCTGGCAAGGATGACGATTATCGTGAGTTCCGGCAAGATGCCTGCATCCGACCGCAGTACGGTGCGGGGTGGGGAAACGCTTGCACCAGCAGGACAAGAGTGCCATTTGCTGACCCTCATGGCGCTTTTCGAAACCTGCCGTTCGCGCTATGACCTGATGCGACCCTTCTTTGCTCCGAGTGCCTGACCACGATGCCGCGATCTCGTGGTACACCGGAAAGCTGGATTTCAGAGTCGTGAATACCGTACCTTCTAGCGACGATATGACCTTCGTCTTTCTTTCGCCGGCAGTGGATGACGGCTTCCGCCTTGAACTTCTGGCAGGCCCCGGCGCTGCCGAGCGCCCCGTATACGCGGATCTTGGTGCCAGCCTCGGCCTGTCGGGGTGGCATCACCTTGCCTTCGCCTAGACGACGTCGACAAGGCCGTTGCCGAGTTGAAGCGCCGTAGCGTGAAAAATCGTGCATGAGCCATTCGATGTTCCGGCGATCAGCAGCCGCATCGCGTTCTTCTCCGATCTTTGGGGCAACATCTTCGAACTGATGCAGCCAGTCACCGCCTGATTATCGGCCAAGGAGTTAGCGTCAAAGGCGTCCTTTTCCTGCGCCATGTCTTACGCAGTGGGTAGGCGCCCACACAGCCCAACTCAGACACACGGACTAACTTCAGACGCGTATGGCCAAGGAACCGGTGGCGAGGTTAGCTTTGTCCGCAGAGCGGCTGTTCCGCGCGAGGGCGTCGTTCGTGATCCAGTTAAGGTTCTTTCTTCCGCAGGTCTTTGACTACGTCGAGAAAAGCTCGCAGTGCGGGCGGTACGGCTCGATGTCCGGGGTAGTAGACCGCAACTTCTTCCGGTGCTGGCGTCCACGCGGTCAGGACCTTGCGCAGCCGGCCATCGGACACCGCCGCTTCGGCGGCCCAATCCGCCACATAGGCGATGCCCAGACCCTCTATTGCGGCTTCGACCATCAGTTCCTCGTCATCAAGGACGATGGGGCCGTTTGCCCCGATCACCAGTTCCTGGCCTGCGCGTTCGAACTCCCATCGATAGAGCTTGCCGCTGGGCATACGGTGGCCGATGCAATGGTGGCGTTGCAATTCCTCGGGCGTTCCCGGCTCCCCGAAGCGATCGAGATAGGCGGGCGACGCGATACAGATGAACGTCAACGCGCGTGCAAACGGCACGGCGATCATGTCCTTGGGAATTGATGTGATGAGGCGTACGCCGGCATCGAACCCGCTGGACACGATATCGATGAGCCGCCCCTCGACAACGATGTCCACGGTCACGTCCGGATGGCGCTCCGCCACTTGCGGAAGGACCCAGCGAACGAGAAGCCCGGCCACCAATCGCGGTGCGTTGATGCGGACCGTGCCCGCGACATTGCCCCGGAACCCCGCGACGCTGTCGAGCGCCTCGTCCAGCGAGGCGAGCGCCGGCTGAAGACGGTCGAGCAACCGGAACCCGGCTTCTGTCGGCGAGACGCTGCGTGTGGTGCGGTTCAGAAGTCGCACGCCCATGCGTTCCTCGAGCGCACGCATCGCATGGCTCAATGTGGAGGGTGCCGTGCCGATCTCGTCGGCTGCGCGGCGGAAGCTGCGGTGTGTGGCAACGGCGACGAAGGCGGTGAGATCGTTGAGCGACGGGCGGGGCATTGATGGGGATTTTGCATTATCCCATGCCGATTTCAACGGCTAATGCGCGCAATGCGGTTGCCCTATCTCCTGCCTGGATCAATTGGAGAAATGAGAAATGGAAAAGACCTGGTTCATAACGGGTGTGTCTTCCGGTCTAGGCCGGCTGCTGGCGGAGAAGGCCCTGTTCAGGGGAGACCGCGTCGTCGGTGCCAGCCGCAGCGAGGACGCACTTCCCGACCTGCGTGCAAGTTACCCCGAACGGCTCCGCATCGTCGCAATGGACCTCAAGGACCAGAGCTCGGTCCGCGTCGCGGTCGACCGCGCCTTCGCGGCATCCGCTCGGATCGACATCGTCGTCAGCAATGCTGGCTATGGCCTGCTCGGCGCGGCCGAAGAGGCTGGCGATGTGCAGGTCCGGGACATCATCGACACAAATCTCATCGGCTCGATCGCACTTATCCGGGCGGCGGTGCCGCATCTGCGCAGCCAGGGTGGCGGCGGGATTTTACAGGTATCGAGCGAGGGAGGCCAGATCGCCTATCCGGCTTTCAGCCTCTATCACGCGACCAAGTGGGGTATCGAGGGATTCGTCGAGTCCGTGGCGCAGGAGGCTGCTCCCTTCGGCATCGAATTCAGCCTTGTGGAACCTGGGCCGGCGCGGACCGGGTTCGGCGGCAATCTCGCGCGGACCAAGCCGCTCGCGGCCTATGAGGAAACACCCGCCGGTCAGATCCGCGAGGCGCTGGGTGTCTCATGGGTGATCAAGGGCGACCCCGACCGCATGACGGACGCAATGATCAGGCTTGCCGATCAGGATGGTCCACTCCCGAAACGGCTCGTGCTTGGTGCCGAGGCCTATGCCGGCATCCGCAAGGCACTCGGCGGGCGCATCGAGGAGCTCGACCGGCAGAAGGACATCGCGGTTGCGGCGGATTTCACCGACGAGGAGCTGGCGCGGCTGTGACCCAACCTGTCCCGCCGATCCAGAGCCGCAGGCCACCGGCATGCAGCTCCGCCCGTTGATGCCCCAGGCTCCGGCCCGGCGCCGTTATTAAGACAGAAAGGAACACGAAATGCCTGCACGTGACGCCATTTTCCCGGCCAAACGCCACGCGTTATACGATATTCATCGATATTCCGCGGCCATTCGCTCTGGCGATCTTCTCTTCGTGTCGGGTCAGGTCGGGAGCCGTCAGGACGGCTCGCCTGAGCCCGTATTCGAGGATCAGGTTCGGCGGGCCTTCGCCAATATGCGTGAGGTCTTGGCCGCCGCCGGGTGTAGCTTCGATGACGTTGTCGACGTCACCACCTTCCACACCAACCCGGACGAACAGATCGAAACGGTGCTGGCTGTCCGCGCGGAAGAGATCGGCGCACCTCCCTATCCGAACTGGACGGCAGTGGGCGTCAACTGGCTCGCGGGTTTCGATTTCGAGATCAAGGTCATCGCCCGCATCCCTTTGACGACAAGCGGTCAGCCAGCGGACAAGCGATGATCGTTCATCCTGCAATTTCTGCATCGGCGATTTGGGCCGATTTCAGACCGTCCGGTCAAAGGGGCTGGTTCAAGGATAGCTGCCATTCAACTCCCAACCCGGAGCGGACGTTAACTCCAATCAGCCGCAAGGGAGTTTTGATGGGGCGATTGCTGTTATTGACCCGCCAAGCGTGATCGTCCCTTCGTGCGAACAGTAGACAATCCAATCAACTTCCTCAGAGGTCCAATAACCCTCGCCGCTCGTGCCATAGACGAGGTGCCGTACTAATTGGCAAAAAAGTACGGCACCAATTCACTAAGTTATTGAAAACTTTGGTGATCCCGACAGGAATCGAACCTGTGACCTACAGATTAGGAATCTGCCGCTCTATCCTACTGAGCTACGGGACCACGCGGCCCGACACATAACCGCTTCGGGACGTTTCGCCAAGGGGCAGTTAGGCCGCTCGCTTCGGCTCCACCGCGAATGGACTCAGGCCGAGCCAGGTCTGCATTTTGCGCGCGATATCCTGGTCGCCCGTCAGAACGACTTTCGCCCCGGCCTTCTCGACGGTGATCAGCCCCATCCAGATTTCGGTCATGGTGTGCAGGTCGGTCGAGACGTAGAGATCGACATCGAAGCCCGGGTCATACCAGCAGAGATCGACCTCGCCGTGCTTCTCGACGATCAGCCACCATGACCGTTTGGAGGCGGGGAGCTCCTGGTACAGAAATTGTATCACCGTGCGGCCGTCGGGCAGCGGCGACGCGTTCAGATTGCGCCGCATGTCCCACATCAGCAGCGACGGATCGAGGTTCTTCAGCGACAGCCGGGACTCGACCCATTTCTGGCCCCAAAAACCCATTGCCTCGACGACGGAACGCAGATCCCTGCCTGCCTCGGTCATCCGGTATTCGAAGATGCCTTTCTCGCCGCGCACCTCCTTGCGCTCGACGATCCCGGCCAGCTCGAGCTCCTTGAGGCGTTGCGACAGAAGGGTCGGCGACATTTTGGGGACGCCGCGGCGCAGATCGTTGAAACGGGTCGAGCCCGCCACCAATTCGCGAAGCAGAACCATGGTCCAGCGAGTGCACAGCACCTCCGCGGCCATCGATAACGGGCAGAACTGTTTGTATCCGGACTGGGTCACGATGTTGCCTTCCCTCAAACTCTGGCGGAACCATAGGCCTTTCCCGGCAACGCCGCGAGTACAGAAACTGTACCGGCCCAGTACAGATGGCGGACTGGCTGGCGCCGGCCCTGACATGCGACCCCTCTGCCGCTGCACGGGATACCCCTGTGCACGACCAGGAGACATAACCCATGACCGCTTACGTTATCGCAGACATCAAGGTGAGGGACCCAAAGTGGATGCCGGCCTATGCCGCGTCGGTCCACGACCTCGTCCACAAGCACGGCGGCAGATATCTGTCGCGCAGCGGCAATGTGAAGACGCTCGAAGGCAAGCCGCTCGACACCACCCTGATTGCCTTGATGGCGTTCCCGACCGAGGCCGCGGCGCGCGCCTTTACCGACGATCCTGCCTACGCACCCTTCGTTTCGGCCCGTCAGGGCGGTAGCGACAGCCGTTTCCAGATGATCGACAATTCCGATCTGGCCGGAACCATCCCGTATTTGCCGAAGGGATGATCTCCCCCTGCATTCGTCGCATCGGGGCAGGGATCTCCCAGCAACAACAGCCACAGCGCCCACCTGCCGGACCTCCTTACTTCCGGCGGCCGGCCGGGCTGTGCTTTTCAAGAAGAATGGAATGACTATGACAATCAACTTTCGCAACAAGTTCCTCGCTGCCGTGGCGCTGCTGTCGGCCTGCACTGCGTTGGCGCAGGCGCATCAGGCAGCCCCCACCTCCGGTCCCAATCCGCTGGCCGACAAGGTGCGCGCCGCCAACAGCCGCTTCGAGAATGTGGCGGCGGCGACCGCCGAGGGCTATGCGCCCATTCCTTGCGCCAGCGGCATCACCGGCGGCGCCATGGGCATCCACTACGTCAATCCCGGCTACCTCAAGGACGACGCGGTCGATGTCGCCAAGCCTGAAGCCGTCATGTACGAGCCGATGGCCGACGGCACGCTAAAACTGATCGCGGTCGAATACATCACCTCGAAAGGCCCGGCCTCGCTCGATGGACATCTGTTCAATTTCAACAGCGCGCCCAACCGCTATGGCCTCGGACCTTTCTACGAGCTGCATGTCTGGGCCTGGAAGGGCAACCCGACCGGCGCGTTCGCCGATATGAACCCGAACGTGTCGTGCGAACCGACGACTGCTGCCAGCCAGTAAGCAGCCGAGCCAGGCGGCGCCCTCGCCGCCTGGCCGCTCTGAATTGCGGGACAGCCAGCAACGGGCGCAAAGACGGCTCAGATAGCGGAACCTTCGGGATGCCAGCGCGCTTTAGTGTCCCGAAGGAGAGACCCGCATGAGCGCCACCAAAGAGTTCTTTGAAACCTGGCTGCAGGAGAATGTCGGCAATCTACCGGCCGAGAGCGAAGTGAGCGTCGCCGTCCTGGCGCAGCAATTCGAGCAGGATGCCGACGCTGCCGGCTATGGCCACGAGGTTCGCGAAGACGAACTCGGCAATATCCAGGAGGCGATCGAGGCAGCCCTGAAGAAGGCGAGGACAGGCGAAGAACCGCAACCCGCCGACGACAACGAGCTGGCGCCGGTCATGGAAGCGCTGGAGGTCGAGGATCCGAAGAGCGGGCCGTAAGCCAATGCCGAACGGCTATGCCGCCAGCGCCGTTTCCGCCAGCTTCACCCAATAGCTCATGCCGTGCGGGATGACCTCGTCGTTGAAGTCATAGGCCGGGTTGTGCAGGCCGGCGGTATCGCCATTGCCGATGAAGATGAAGGCGCCCGGCCGGGCTTCCAGCATGTAGGAGAAATCCTCGCCGCCCATCACCGGCTGGATGGCGCGGTGAACATGACTGTCGCCGGCGACGTCGGCCGCGATGTCGCTGGCAAAGACCGTCTCTTCGGGATGGTTGAAGGTGACGGGGTAGTTGGCGTTGTAATCGACCTCGATTGTCGCGCCGAAGGCAGCGCCCAGGCCTTGGCAAAGCGCGCGGATGCGTTCTTCGGCCTTCTTGGCAACCTCCTTCTTCAGCGTGCGTACCGTGCCGGCGATCTCGGCGCTCTCGGGAATGACGTTGTAGGCGTCGCCGGCATGGAATTTCGTCACCGAGACGACCACCGCCTCGACCGGATCGGTGCTGCGCGAGGCGATCGTCTGCAATGCGCCGACGAGCTGGCTGGTGATGACGATCGGATCGATGGTGCCGTGCGGCATCGCCGCGTGGCCGCCCCGGCCCTTGACGGTGATGGTGAATTCGGCGGTCGCCGCCATGATCGGGCCCGGCCTGATGGCGAACTGGCCGACCGGCAGGCCCGGCATGTTGTGCATGCCGAACACCTTGGAGATGCCGAAGCGCTCCATCATGCCGTCCTTGACCATCTCGTTGCCGCCGCCGCCGCCCTCTTCGGCCGGCTGGAAGATGACCGCGACCGAGCCGGCGAAATTGCGCGTTTCGGCGAGGTATTTGGCGGCACCCAAAAGCATCGCGGTGTGGCCGTCATGGCCGCAGGCGTGCATCTTGCCGGGGACCGTCGAGGCATAGGGTTTGCCGGTGATCTCGTTGAGCGGCAGGGCATCCATGTCGGCGCGCAGGCCGATGGTCGAGCCTTCGCCGTGGCGACCGCGGATGATGCCGACGACGCCGGTCTTGCCCAAACCCGTCACGATGTCGTCGCAGCCGAACGCCTTCAGCTTCTCGGTGACAAAGGCGGCGGTCTTGAAGACGTCGAAATTCAGCTCCGGCGTCTGGTGCAAATGGCGGCGCCAGCCGGCCACCTCGTCCTGCATTTCGGCGGCTCGGTTCAGGATCGGCATGATGGTTCCATTTCGCTGTTGGAGCAGGCGGTCTTGGCCTGCTGCTTTGCAATTGTGCCTGCTGCCTTGCAACCATGCACGCTGGTTTGCATTGCGCTGCTGCTTCCACATTGTGATCGGCAGCACTTTGCCATGTTGACGTCACATAGAGTAAATAGCACCGCGACTGTGGTCCGGGAACAGAGAGCCGGACCATTATCCTGGCGATCGTGTAACGAAATCTTACGGAGCCAGGTGCGACTGCGGCAAGAGGCTATTCGGTTTTCATGATGCGCTACAGGCATTTCCTCAAACTGTTGGTGGCGGGCGCGGTGGTGCTTCCGGCGCTGGCCGGGCCTGCCTTGGCCAATCCGACCATCCTGTTCGACCTGAACAGCGGCAAGATCCTGCAGCACCAGGAGGCGTTCAGGCGCTGGTACCCGGCATCGCTGACCAAGCTGATGACCGCCTATGTGGCGTTTCGGGCGATTGCCGCGGGTGAGGTCCAGCTCGATTCGCCGATCAAGGTAACGAAACATTCGGCCGGCGAGCCGCCGAGCAAGATGGGCTTCAAGCCGGGCTCGGTGATGCGGCTCGACAACGCGCTGAAGATGATGCTGGTCAAATCGGCCAACGATATCGCCATGGCGGTCGGCGAGAATATCGGCGGTTCGCAAGCAGCCTTTGCCGAACGCATGAACGCCGAGGCGCGGCGGCTCGGCATGAGCGGGTCGCATTTCGTCAATCCGAACGGGCTCTATTCGCCGGACCAGTATACGACAGCGCGCGATCTCGCTTTGCTGGTGATGGCGATCCGCAAGGACTTCCCGCAATATGCCCCCTGGTTCTCGATCGAAGGCCTTGCCGTCGGCAAAAAGGAAATCTCCAACTACAACCTCCTGATTGGCCGCTATCCGGGTGCCGACGGCATGAAAACGGGTTTCGTCTGCTCGTCCGGTTTCAACATGATCGGCTCGGCGACCCGCAACGGCCGCACCCTGGTCGCCGTGGTGCTCGGCGAACGGTCAGCCATTACCCGCGCCGAAACGGCGGCAAAACTGCTCGACCAGGGCTTTGCAACGCCGGCGCCGAGCTGGCTGACGGTCGCGGCGCTGCCCGCCTATGGCGACACGATGTCGGCCAACGACATGAATGACGAAATCTGCAAGAAGAAGCCGGTCGCGGAGCAGTCGGAAGCCGCGCCCGCGGTTGGCGACAAGGGCAAGGACGTGCCGAAATCGCCCTATCAGGAAAAGCTCGACCATGTGCCGACGCTGATCGCTGTCGGCCTCGGGGGCGCCACGGGACCGACGCCGAAGGCGATGCTCGACGCCTCCGGGCAGGAATATGCCGACGTGCCGCTGCCGACATGGCGGCCGGACCGGGCGCCGCCGTCCGGCGCCGAGCCTGTTGTGGCCGGATCCGCCACCGCCGCGCAGGTCCAGCAGCCGGCCAAGGCGTTGAACTAACCTGATGGCCGGCTTCCCGATCCCCGTTTCGGTGCTCACCGGCTTTCTTGGTGCGGGCAAGACGACGCTGCTCAACCGGCTGCTGCGGGATCCCGCGCTCGCCGACACCGCCGTCATCATCAACGAGTTCGGCGAGGTGGCGATCGACCATCTCCTGGTCGAGCAGGCCTCCGACGGCATCATCCAGCTCTCCGATGGCTGCCTCTGCTGTACGGTGCGCGGCGAGCTGGTCGACACGCTGGCCGACCTCGTCGACCGGCTGCAGACCGGCCGCATCGACCGGCTTGCCCGCGTCGTCGTCGAGACCACCGGGCTCGCCGATCCCGCCCCCGTGCTGCAGTCGATCATGGCGCATCCGGCCCTTGTCCAGGCCTTCCGGCTCGACGGCGTCATCACCCTGGTCGACGCCGTCAACGGCAATGCGACGCTCGATGCCCATGTCGAGGCGGTGAAGCAGGTGGCCGTCGCCGACCGCATCGTGCTCAGCAAGGCCGACCTGGCCACGGATGCGGGCGATGCCAAGGCGTTGCGGGCGCGGCTCAGGCAGCTCAACCCGGGCGCCGTGGTGCTCGACGCGAGCCAGGCAAGCGTGGCGACCCTGTTCGATTGCGGCCTCTACAATCCGGCCACCAAATCCGTCGATGTGCAGCGTTGGCTCGGCGAAGAAGCCGGCGACGACCATGACCACAGCGGACATGACCACAGCGGGCATGATGACGAGGGGCATGATGACGACGGGCATGACGGGGGCGATCACCATCACCATGGTCATGGTCATGGCCATAGGCACGATTCCCGCGTGCGTTCGCATTCGTTGGTTCACGACGGGCCAGTGCCGTTTTCGGCAATCGAGATGTTCCTCGATCTGCTGCGCTCGGCGCATGGCGAGCGCCTGTTGCGGATGAAGGGCGTCATCGAGCTTGCAGAAGACCCGTCGCGGCCGCTGGTTATCCATGGCGTGCAGAAGATCCTGCATCCGCCGGTGCAATTGCCGGCCTGGCCGGACAGCCAGCGCGGCACCAGGCTGGTGCTGATCACGCTCGACATGCCGGAAGACTATGTCCGCCGGCTGTTCGCCGCCTTCACCAACCAGCCGTCGATCGACACGCCGGACCGGGCGGCACTGGAGAGCAATCCGCTGGCCATCGCCGGATCGTGATCTCCCCCCTCGAGGGGGAGATGGCCGGCAGGCCAGAGGGGGTTGCCGCGCGTGAAGCGCCAACTTTCTCTTTGGTCGTACATGGCGTCGCGCCAGCCGAGGCAACCCCCTCTGTCGCCTTCGGCGAGATCTCCCCCTCAAGGGGGGAGATCACGCGCTCAGCCGCGCTCGACCAGGAAGCGGCGGCCGCCTGCGATCGCCGTCGTTTCGATCAGCCGATGGCCGCTCTCGGTGCAGAAGGCGGGAATGTCGATGACGGCGAGCGGGTCGGTGGTTTCGAGCCACAGGCGGCTGCCCGGCTGCATTGCAGCCAGGCGCTTTTTTGCCTTGAGCACGGGCAACGGACAGTTCAAGCCTTTGAGGTCGTAGACGGCGGCGGGGCTGGTTGAGGGCCTGTCTTCTTGGCCCCCATCTTCCTGTTCAACCATGAACCTCAGCCGCCAAACATGCCGAGCAGCTTCTTCTTCAGCCGTGTCGCCGTGCTTTCGGCGTCCGCAGCCTGCGTTTCCGCGACCGGAACGGCCTCCGCGGATGGCGCGACGGTTGCGGTCGCGACAGGCGCTTCGGCCGCCGCCTTGGCAGCATCCTTTTCGGCCAATGCCTGCGCCTTGGCGGCTTCCTTCTCGGCCAGGGCTTGCGCCTTGGCTGCGGCTTTCGCTGCCTTCGCCGCTTCTATCGCGGCAAGCCGCTGTTCCTCGGCCTTCTGCTTGGCAGCCTTTTCGGCGTCGAGCGCCGCCATCTTGCGGCCCGCCGGCGAATCGACGCGGCCCATGCGCGCCGTTTCGGTCACCGTGCCGTCCGGGTTGAGCGAGGGCGGCTCGATCGGCACGCGTTCGCCGCGCGCACGCCGTTTCGACCAGTCGGAAACGATGCTGGCTTCCTTGATCCCGGCGATGGTCGGCTTGGGCGCCGGCACGCTGGCCTTTATGGCGCCGTTGAAGGCCGCCTCATAGGTGCTCTGATAGGCGTTGATGGCGCTTTTCAGCGAATCGGGCTGGGTGGTCGGCGGACAGGGGCCGGTCGGATTGAAGGTCGAGCCGTCGGCTGCAACCTGGTTGAACACGTAGCGCTTCTCGCAGACGTCGACTTTCGGCGGCACCTTGGTGACCTCGAAATTGTCGTAGCCAACCTTCAGCATCTTCCAGAATTCGTAGTTCGGGTCGTTGCGATAGCGCGCCATATTGGCTGCAGTCATGCGGAACGGAAAAGCCTGGATCTGGAACTCGGTCTGGCCGCCCTGGAAGGCGTCTCGGCCGAAAGCGTAGATCTGCTCGATCTGCGCGTCGGTCATCGAATAGCAGCCAGACGACGAGCAGGCGCCATGGACCATCAGGTTGGAACCGGTGCGGCCATTGGCACGGTCATAGGCGTTGGGGTAGCCGATATTGAAGGACAGGTGGTAATTCGACCGCGGGTTCATCTGTGCCGGGCGGACCGTGTAAAAGCCTTCCGGCGCCTGCCGGTCGCCTTCGGTGAATTTCGGGCCGAGCTTGCCCGACCATTTGCAGATGTCGTAGCTCGCGACCAGGTCGTAGCGGCCGTTGGTCTTGGCCTTCCAGATTTCGAGCTTGCCTTCTTCCTTGAAGATGCGGGCCATCACCGAGGAGGTGCGGACCATGCCCTTGGCTTTCATTTCGGCCAGGATCTTGTCCGGCAGCGGCTTGTTGGCTTGCGGCGCAAAATCCTTCATCGAAGCGTCATTGCAGCCGGCGACGCCGATCGCAGCGATCAGAACTCCGGTGCGGGCAAGCTTGGCAAACATGGATATGGCTATCGTCTTCATTTCTGCGCCGCGGATGCCGCAGCTGCTAAACCGACCACTGACGGACTCTAAGCCCGTTAACCTTGAAAATTCCTTACCGCAAGCATGCGGCGCGTCCCCTTACGGCAAGCCCACTGAGCCGAATGCAGCGGCATTTTTGTGGCGAAACTGGTTCACGCCGCCACATTTCAGGCCGCGTGCCTGGGTTGGTTACAGATTGCGGCCCATCGCCAGGTATTTCTCGCGGCGATGCTCGCGGAAGTCGGTGTTGGCGCCGGAGAATTCCCTCATCGTCCTGGCGATGAGGTCGCCGGTGGCGGCGATCACCGTTTCGGGGGCGCGATGGGCACCGCCGAGCGGCTCGGCAATGATGGCGTCGATGATCTTCAGCTCCAGCAGATCCTGCGCCGTGATCTTCATATTGGTCGCCGCATCCCTGGACCGCGTGGTGTCGCGCCACAGGATCGAGGCGGCGCCCTCCGGCGAGATCACCGAATAGATGGCGTGTTCGAGCATGTAGACGCGGTTGGCGGTGGCGATCGCTATGGCGCCGCCCGAGCCGCCTTCGCCGATCACCACCGAGATCGACGGCACCTTCAGGCCAAGGCAGGCCGAAGTCGAGCGGGCGATGGCCTCCGCCTGGCCGCGCTCTTCGGCATTGACGCCGGGATAGGCGCCGGCCGTGTCGACCAGCGTCAGCAGCGGGATCTGGAAGCGGTCGGCGAGTTCCATCAGCCGCACCGCCTTGCGGTAGCCCTCCGGCCGCACCGAGCCGAAATTATGCTTCAGCCGGCTTGCCGTGTCGGAACCCTTCTCCTGGCCGATGATCGCCACCGGCTCGCCACGGAAGCGGGCGAAGCCGCCGACGATCGCCTGGTCCTCGCCGAAGTTGCGGTCGCCGGCGAGCGGCGTGAAATCGGTAAGCAGGCCCTTGATGTAGTCGATGCAGTGCGGCCTGTCCGGATGGCGCGCCACCTGCACCTTCTGCCACGGCGTCAGCGCCTTGTAGGCGTCGCGCAGCGCATCGCGCGAGCGCTTCTCGAGACGGGCGATCTCATCGCCGACATCGACCGCCTCGCCGTTCTCGGCAAGCTTCTTCAGCTCGAGGATCTTGCCTTCGAGATCCTGTACAGGCTTTTCGAAATCGAGGTAATTGTACATTCTTGGGCGGACCGGCAAGTCGGAAGGCAATGACTGACGCAAGCCTGAAAATGCAGGCTGGGCGCGGTGGAACGTCGTTCTCACATAGCGACATGACGCCTAGTCGGCAAGCGGATGATGATCGTTGACCAGACGCACCAGCCGCTCCTCCAGCACGTGCGTGTAGATCTGCGTCGTTGAAATATCGGCGTGGCCGAGCAACTGCTGCACGGCCCTGAGATCGGCGCCGTTCTGCAGCAGATGGCTGGCGAAAGCATGCCGCAGCACATGCGGCGATATCTTCGCCGCGGCAATGCCGGCCCGCGCGGCAAGCGCTTTCAGCTCGCGGGCAAAGACCTGTCTCGAGAGATAGCCGTTGTCGGCGGCGGCCGGAAACAGGAACGGGCTGTCGGCAAGAACCGGCACCGCCGCCCGTGCGGCAAGCCAGGTCCGCATCGCGGTGCGCGCCTTGGCCGACAGCGGCACCATGCGCTCCTTGTTGCCCTTGCCGCGCACCATGAAGAAGCGGTCGTCGCGCTGCGCCACCGTCACAGGAAGGCCGACCAGCTCCGAAACGCGCAAGCCGGTGGCGTATAGCACCTCGACCAGTGCGTGGAGGCGCAGCGCCGCGAGCGTGTCGCCGTCATGCATGGAGGGGTCCTTCGCCTCTTGCGCGGCGCGGTCGAGCAGCCGGCCGGTGTCGGCTTCGCTCATCGTTTTCGGCAGCGGCCGGCCCTTCTTCGGGCTGTCCAGCGTGCCGGTCGGATCGTCGCCGCGCAGGCCCTCGGCATAGAGGAACTTGAAGAACTGCCGAATCGCCGACAATTTGCGCGCCTGCGAGGTGGCGGCAAAGCCGCGCGCGGCGATGTCGTCGAGATAGGCACGGATGTCGGCGCTGGTGGCACCGGCAAGTCCGCCGGCGATCCCGGCGGAAGCGTCCTCGAGGTCGCGGCGATAGGACGAAAGCGTGTTTTCGGCGGCGCCGCGCTCGGCGCTCATCATTTCCAGGAAGGCTTCGATGCGGGCGGCGCTGTTCATTTTTTCGGATTGAGCTTTTCCGGAGGGATACGCACGCTCATTTCCGCCTTTCTCGGCTCGACAAACATGACCAAGGCGAACATCGCGCCATAGACAATGCCGGCCAGCATCGCGAGCGTCACGACAAAGCGAAACAGTGTTGGCATTAATTTTCGCCCGTCGTCTTATTCTGCATTTCCAACCCTGTGCCCTTATGAGACGCCAATCCGGGCAATTCAAGGGAGAAGCCATATCCGGTTCTGGGTGCGTCACGCTTGACGCAAACAGGCTTTTGATGTCGATACGCCGGCAAAGAGGCTCTAGAAGCATGAACGCGCTACCAGCAAATCCTCCGGGCGAGAGCTATGCCGCGCTGCTCGGCCGGCTAGGCGGCCGTTCCATCGTCTTTGTCGGGCTGATGGGCGCCGGCAAGACGGCCATCGGCCGCAAGGTGGCGGCGATGCTGGCGCTGCCCTTCATCGACAGCGATCAGGAGATCGAAACTGTTTCGCGCATGAGCGTCCCGGACCTGTTCGAGCGCTATGGCGAGGCGGAGTTCCGGGCACTGGAGCAGCGCGTCATCCTGCGTGTGCTGGAGCACGGGCCGCAGGTGCTGTCGACCGGCGGCGGCGCCTTCATGAACGCGCAGACGCGCGAGGCGATCGCCAGCCATGGCGTTTCGGTATGGCTGAAGGCCGAAATCGATCTGTTGATGGAGCGCGTTTCCAAGAAGCAGAACCGGCCGCTGCTGAAAAGCGCCGATCCGCGCGCCGTGCTGGAACGGCTGATGGCGGAACGCTACCCGGTTTACGCCGCGGCCGATGTCACCGTGCCGACCCGCGACGACCGCAAGGAGATCATTGCCGCCGAGGTGGTGGACGCGCTGCGCGGCCATCTCGGTGTTGCCGACATCGATGAGGTGCGGTCGTGAGCGCTGATGCAACGGTCTCTGTCGAAGTCGGGCTTGGCGAGCGTGCCTACGACATTTTGATCGGCCCCGGCCTGCTGTTACGTGCCGGCGCCGAGATCTCGCGCCGTCTGCCGGGCACAAGGGCGGCGGTCGTCACCGACGAGAACGTCGCTAGCGCGCATCTCGCAACGCTTGCGGCCGGCCTGGCAAGCGGTGGCATCCAACATGCCGTCATCACGCTGCCGGCAGGCGAAAGGACCAAGAGCTTTGCGCATCTCGAAGAGGTGGTCGACGGCGTGCTGGCCGCCAAGCTGGAGCGCGGCGACGTCGTCATCGCGCTCGGCGGCGGCGTCATCGGCGACCTGGCCGGCTTTGCCGCCGGCATCGCACGGCGCGGCATGAATTTCGTGCAGGTTCCGACCTCGCTGCTGGCGCAGGTCGATTCCTCCGTCGGCGGCAAGACCGGCATCAACAGCAAGCGCGGCAAGAACCTCGTCGGGGTGTTCCACCAGCCCAAGCTGGTGCTGGCCGATACCGAAGTGCTCGACACGCTGCCGATCCGCGAGTTTCGCGCCGGCTATGCCGAACTGGCCAAATACGGGCTGATCGACCGGCCAGAGTTCTTCGCCTGGCTGGAAGAAAACTGGCGCCAAGTGTTTGCCGGCGGGCCGGAGCGGGCTGCCGCCATCGCCGAGGCGTGTCGTGCCAAGGCCGACGTCGTTGCCCGCGACGAGTTCGAGACCGGCGACCGCGCCCTGCTCAATCTCGGCCACACCTTCGGCCATGCACTGGAGGCGGCGACCGGCTATGACGGCACACGGCTCGTGCATGGCGAAGGCGTCGCCATCGGCATGGCGCTGGCGCACCGCTTTTCGTCAAGGCTCAATTTGGCGAGCCCCGACGATGCGGCGCGCGTCGAGGCGCATCTTCGCGCCGTCGGCCTGCCCTGGCGCATGGCCGACATTCCGGGCGAATTGCCCGATGCCGAGCAGCTGTTCTCCTTCATCACCCAGGACAAGAAGGTGTCGCGCGGCGCGCTGACCTTCATCCTGACGCGCGGCGTCGGACAGGCCTTCATCGCCAGGGATGTGCCGGCCTCGGAAGTGCTGGCGTTCCTCAGGGAGAACCATCCGGGTCGGCAGGAAAGCCGCCCGGGATGAGTCAGGCCGGCTGGATCGCGGCTGCAGTGCTCGCCGGCCTCGGCCTGCTGGGCTTCGTCCTGCGCCGGCACCTGCTCGCCGCCTTCGGCTATGAGCTGCAGCGCATCGAGCCGCAGCGCTCGGCGCGCGAGGAACTGCGCGGCGCCGTCGACGATTTCCGCCGCGACGGCCAGGTGGTGCGCGAGGACCGCGCCCGCATCGGCGGCCTGTTCGACCTCGAGGAGCTCGAAGTGTCGGACGTCATGGTCCACCGCACGAATATGCGCTCGGTCAATGCCGATGACCCGCCCGAAGCGGTGGTTCGCGAGATCCTGCAGAGCCCGCACACCCGCATGCCGTTGTGGAAGGGTTCGCTCGACAACATTGTCGGCGTGCTGCACGCGAAGGATCTGCTGCGCGCCCTGAACGAGGTCGGCAACGATTTCTCCCGGATCGACGTGATGAAGATCGCGTCTAAACCGTGGTTCGTGCCCGACACCACGACGCTGCAGGAGCAGCTCAACGCCTTCCTGCGCCGCAAGGCGCATTTCGCCATCGTCGTCGACGAATATGGCGAGGTCGAAGGGCTGGTGACGCTGGAGGACATCATCGAGGAGATCGTCGGCGAGATCGCCGACGAGCACGACATCGACATCCAGGGCGTCAAGCAGGAGGCCGACGGCTCCGTCGTCGTCGACGGCACGGTGCCGATCCGCGACCTTAACCGGGCGCTGGACTGGAACCTGCCGGACGAGGAAGCCACCACCATTGCCGGCCTTGTCATCCACGAGGCGCAGTCGATCCCGGACGAAAAGCAGGCCTTTACGTTTCACGGCAAGCGCTTCGTCGTCATGAAGCGCGACAAGAACCGTATCGCGCGGCTGAGGATCAAGCCGGCGATGCTTGGCGAATGACAGTGCGCACCGTGTGGCAGCCTTGGGCAGTCAGGAGTCTATGACAATCGATCGGCGAAGCCTGCTTCTGGTGTCGATGGCGGCGCTGTTGCCGGGGCAGGCGGCGGCATTGCAGCTGCGTTCGCCGTTGCCCGAAACCTTCGACTATGGGCCGGCCAAGCTCGACATCTATTCCCGCGCGGGCGCAAGCGGCCTGCCGGTCGTCTTCTTCGTCCATGGCGGCGCCTGGCGGGTCGGCAGTCGCGGCAACGTCAATGCCAAGCCGCAATTCCTGCTCGACAATGGCTTCTGCTTCGTCTCGATCGACTACCGGATGCTGCCCGAGGCCGACGTCGCCACCCAGGCGGCGGATGTCGAACTGGCCTATCGCTACGTCCGCGCCAACATCGCCAGGCATGGCGGCGATCCGGACCGGATCGTCGCGATGGGCCATTCGGCCGGCTGCCATCTCGTCGCATTGACCGGCCTGCGCGGCGGCCTGCCCGGGGTCGCGGCGCTGATCCTCGACGACACCAGGGCTTACGACCTGGAGGCATTGGCCAGGAGCGGCGGCATGGCAGGGGTCTATGCCCGCGCCTTTCCCGATCCGGCGCAGTGGCGCGCGCTGTCGCCTGTCACCTATGTGGAAGGCCGCAAGCACCCGCCGACCTTCATCGCCCATTCACGGGCGAAAGCCCGCGCGGCGGACGCGCAGGCCTTCGCCGGGCGTCTGCGCGCCACCGGAACCAGGGTCACGCTGTTCGACGGCAGCGCCTATTCGCACATGTCGATCAATCGCGACTTCGGCACCGAAGGCGATGCATTGACAGCGGCGGTGATAGCTTTCCTGAGGGCGAGCCTCGGCTGAGTCACCAGCGGGTCTTTTCGCCGGGCGCCGCCGGCTCGATCGCCAGGGCGTGCACGCCGGATTTCAACTCTTCGGCCAGCAGATCGTTGACTGCACGGTGACGCTCGACGCGGCTCATGCCGGCAAAGGCTGGCGCGACGATGCGGACGCGGAAATGCGTCTCGCCGGCGCCGTCGAAGGCAGCGTGATGGCCGGAATCCACGTGATGATGACCGGCATGGAGATGGCTTTCGTCGATGACGTCCAGCCGTTCCGGCGAAAACGCCTTTTTCAGCTTATCTTCCATCGTTGCCTGTATGGACATCGTCGCTTCCCTTCACCACATCTATGTCATCGCACAAAATTCGCCATTCGCCGGTTTTATGCCGCGATTCAGCGGTTAGGGCGATCATCGCGAAAATGTCAATTCTTGTTTCGCATCCGCGAACGGCCCATAAATGGGTGAGATGAAGCCGTACCCAAAATATTTCGAGAAGATTCGCATCCGCCCGGAGAAGGACGCGGAGCTGAAGTCGCGTTCGCCGATCTGCCAATGGGATGGCTGCAAGGAGGCCGGTACCCACCGCGCCCCGGTCGGGCGGATGAAGGAAGGCGAGTATTTCCAGTTCTGCTTCGACCATGTGCGCGAGTACAACAAGGGCTTCAATTATTTCTCGGGCGTTCCCGACACCGAGATCGCGCGCTTCCAGAAGGAAGCCATGACCGGCCACCGGCCGACCTGGAAAATGGGCGTCAACGGCGCCTCGACACGCTCCTCGCCCGACTTCGCCCAGGCGCGTTCCGGCCGTGCCGGCTACTACAATCGCATGCGCGATCCCTTCGACCTGTTCAAAGGCCCGAAGGACCCGCGCGAAGCACGCGAGCGCAAGGCCAAGCCGCTTGAGGCCAAGGCACTGGAAACGCTTGGCCTTGATACAAAGGCAAGTGGCAAGGATATCAAGGCGCGCTATAAGGAACTTGTGAAACGCCACCATCCGGATGCGAATGGCGGCGACAGAGGTTCGGAAGACCGGTTCCGCGATGTGCTCCAGGCGTATCGCGTGCTCAAGCAGGCAGGTTTGTGCTGAGCGACCTTACGGTTCGTGTCGCTTTCCAACTTTCATAGGGTTGGAAAAGGCTCTAAGACCGCCCCCGAACAAAATCGATTACCAGCGAAACGCGGCGTTTCGCTTGTGGAGACGTGATAGAGATGAACAAGGTCGATCGCGACATCGCCAACCTGCCCGACACCACGGTGTCGGTGAAGGAGACATTCGGCTTCGACTCCAAGATGGTGGTGCCGGCCTATTCGGTGACGAGCGAGCATGTCCCCGACATCGATCCGGACTACCTGTTCGACAAGAATACGACGATGGCGATCCTCGCCGGCTTTGCCTATAACCGCCGCGTCATGGTGTCGGGCTATCACGGCACCGGCAAGTCGACGCACATCGAGCAGGTCGCCGCCCGCCTCAACTGGCCTTGCGTGCGTGTCAACCTCGACAGCCATGTCAGCCGTATCGACCTCGTCGGCAAGGACGCCATCGTCGTCAAGGACGGGCTGCAGATCACCGAATTCCGCGACGGCATCCTGCCCTGGGCCTATCAGCACAACGTCGCGCTGTGCTTCGACGAGTACGATGCCGGCCGCCCGGACGTGATGTTCGTCATCCAGCGCGTGCTGGAATCGTCGGGCCGGCTGACGCTGCTCGACCAGAGCCGGGTTATCCGCCCGCATCCGGCCTTCCGGCTGTTTTCGACCGCCAACACGGTTGGCCTCGGCGACACCACAGGCCTCTACCACGGCACCCAGCAGATCAACCAGGCGCAGATGGACCGCTGGTCGATCGTCACCACGCTGAACTATCTGCCGCACGACAACGAAGTGAACATCGTGCTGGCCAAGGCCAAGCACTATCGCGACGGCAAGGGCAAGGAGATCGTCAACAAGATGGTCCGTGTCGCCGACATGACGCGCTCGGCCTTCATCAACGGCGATTTGTCGACGGTTATGAGCCCGCGCACGGTTATCACCTGGGCCGAGAATGCCGAAATCTTCGGCAATATCGGCATGGCGTTCCGGCTGACCTTCCTCAACAAATGCGACGAGCTCGAACGCTCGCTGGTCGCCGAATTCTACCAGCGCGCTTTCGGCGAAGATTTGCCGGAATCGGCTGCGAATGTGGTGCTGGGCTAAGCAGAGTCTCGATGGCGGGTCCGGGCGACAACACGCGAAACAAATCCAAGACCGGCGCTGAGGCCGACAGCTTCAAGCGCGCGGTTACCGTCTGCATGCGCGCCATCGCCGGCGACAAGGATCTCGAGGTCGGTTTCGCCAAGGACCGGCCGGCGCTGGCCGGCAGCCGGGCCCGGCTGCCGGAACTGCCGAAGAAGGCATCGAAGGCGGACATCGCCATTACCCGCGGGCTCGGCGATTCCATGGCGCTGAAGCGCGCCTGCCATGATACGCGCATCCACACCAGGCTGGCGCCGGAAGGCAAACAGGCCCGCGCCATCTACGACGCGGTCGAGCAGGCCCGGGTCGAGGCGATCGGCAGCCGCGCCATGCAGGGCGTTGCCGACAATATCGGCTCGATGCTCGAGGACAAATACGCCAGGGCCAACCTCGCCGACGTCAAGGACAAGGCCGACGCGCCGATCGAGGAGGCGCTGGCGCTGATGGTGCGCGAAAAGCTGACCGGCCGCACTGTGCCGAAGAGCGGCGAACGGCTGGTCGATCTCTGGCGCCCTTGGGTCGAGGAAAAAGCCAGTGCCGATCTCGACGGGCTGTCGGCAAAGCTCGACGACCAGCAGGCGTTCGCCCGCGTCGTGCGCGAGATGCTCGCCTCCATGGAAATGGCGGAGGAGCTCGGCGACGACCAGGAGACGGAAGACTCCGAGGACAACGACGAAAACCAGCCGCAAGGCGAGGAGCAGAGCGAGGAGGGCGGCGAAGACGATTCCGGCTCCGAGCAGTCGCAGTCCGAGGATACCGAGGCATCGTCCGACGACGAGCAATCGGCCGAGACCGAAGCCTCCGACGCCACCGCCGAGGATCTCTCCGACGACGACGACGCCGATGCAGAGACGCCCGGCGAGGCGCGCCGCAACGACAATCCCTTCACCAACCTGCCGAAAGAGATCGACTACAAGGTCTTCACCACCGCCTTCGACGAGACCGTAGGTGCGGAGGAACTGTGTGAGGAGGAGGAGCTCGACCGGCTGCGCGCCTTCCTCGACAAGCAGCTCGCCAACCTTTCGGGCGTGGTCGGGCGGCTGGCCAACCGGTTGCAGCGCCGGCTGATGGCGCAGCAGAACCGCTCCTGGGATTTCGACCTCGAAGAAGGCTATCTCGATCCGGCACGGCTGGTGCGCGTCGTCATCGACCCGATGCAGCCTCTGTCCTTCAAGCAGGAGCGTGATACAAAATTCCGCGACACCGTGGTGTCGCTGGTGCTCGATAATTCGGGTTCGATGCGCGGCCGGCCGATCACGGTCGCCGCGACCTGCGCCGACATTCTGGCGCGCACGCTGGAACGCTGCGGCGTCTCGGTCGAAATCCTCGGCTTCACCACCCGCGCCTGGAAGGGCGGACAGGCGCGCGAGAAATGGCTGAAGGAAGGCAAGCCGCCGAACCCCGGCCGTCTCAACGATCTGCGCCACATCATCTACAAATCCGCCGATCATCCGTGGCGGCGGGCGCGCCGCAATCTCGGGCTGATGATGCGCGAGGGCCTGCTCAAGGAAAACATCGACGGCGAGGCGCTGCTGTGGGCGCATAACCGGCTGATCGCGCGGCCGGAGCAGCGCAAGATCCTGATGATGATCTCGGACGGCGCGCCGGTCGACGATTCGACGCTGTCGGTCAATCCGGGTAATTATCTCGAGCGGCATCTGCGCGCCATCATCGAGCTCATCGAGACGCGCTCGCCGGTCGAGCTTTTGGCCATCGGCATCGGCCACGACGTCACCCGCTACTATCGCCGCGCTGTAACCATCGTCGATGCCGAAGAACTGGCCGGCGCCATGACCGAGCAGCTGGCCTCGCTGTTCGCCGAGGAAACCGTGCGCGACACGCGGCGCGGCGGCATACGGCGCGCCGGATGATTTTTTCCCGCGGCGGCTTTTGGCAGAAGCTTTTGGCCGCCATTGCGTTGTTAGGCATCGGTTTGGCGCCGGCTGTCGCTGCCGGCCCGGCCTCGGTCGAGCCGGCCGAAATCACGGCACGGCCGATCAGCGAATTCCACATCGGCCGGCCGGACAAACAGTTCGGGCCGCTTGAATTCGTCGGCGGGCTCGAAATGACCTCGTCGACGCGCGATTTCGGCGCGCTGTCGGCGCTTCGGTTCCTCAAGCCCGGCAGCGATTTCATCGGCGTCGCCGACACCGGCTTCTGGTTCTTCGGCACCCTCGTCCACGATGCCGACAAGCGGCCTTCCGGCATCCAGAATTTTCGCATGCAGCAGATGGTCGATGCGGCCGGCCAGCCGATCGACGAGAAATGGGCGGTCGATGCCGAAGGCCTCGCGGTCCAGGACGGCATTGCCACGGTCGGTTTCGAGCGCGATCACCGTATCGCAGAGTTCAAGATCGATCCGGATGACATGAGGGCGCCGTTCAGGCAATTGGACTTCCTGATCCCGGCCTGGGAACTTCGGCGCAATCGCGGCTTCGAGACCGTCACCCGCGCCCATCCTTACGGACAGCACGCGGGCGGGCTGGTCGTGGTGTCGGAAAAGAGCCTCGACAAGGCCGGTAACATCTTTGCCGCGATCATCGAAGGGCCGCACAAGGGCGTCTTCACCGTCAAGCGCAATGGCGATTTCGACATCACCGACGGCGCCTTCCTGCCGGATGGCGACCTGTTGCTTCTGGAGCGCAGTTTTTCGATGGCCGGCGGGGTCAAGATGCGGCTGCGGCGCATCTATGGCGAAAGCGTCGAGAAGGGGGCCGTCGCCGACGGGCCGGTGCTGCTCGAAGCCGACATGGGTTACCAGATCGACAATATGGAAGCGCTCGACGTCTGGACCCGCGACGATGGCGCGCTGATCGTGTCCATGATGTCCGACGACAACCACTCGATCCTGCAGCGCAATCTTTACCTGGAATTCATCCTGCACGAGGATTGACGCGCGATCGCGGGCTGCTGCAGGCGCTCGTCGCCGAGCTTCAGAAACGGCAGTAGTCGGTGTGCCGGGCGGAGCCCAAACAGCAATCCGCCCAAAATTGCTTCCGCTAGGCTTTGCTCGCGAGCCAGATGACGTGGCGTGCGCCACGCTTGCCGTTGGCGCGGGTCTTGATCTCCTCGACCGTGAAGCTCGCCTGCTTGAGCCGCCGGGTGAAGCCTGCGTCAGGGCCTTGCGACCAGACCGCCAGCACACCGCCGGGCTTGAGAGCTGCTCTCGCGCTGTTCAGGCCGCCGCCGCTGTAGAGCGCGTCGTTGCCCTTGTAGACGATGCCCTCGGGGCCGTTGTCGACGTCGAGCAGGATCGCGTCCCAGGCCAAAGCTTGCGATCGGATGAGCTGACCGACATCGGCCTCACGAATGCTGACGCGCGGGTCGTCAAGGCAGCCGCCGAACAGCTCGGCCATCGGGCCCCGAGCCCAAATCACGACTGCCGGCACCAGTTCGGCAACGGTGACCTGGACATCGTCGCCAAGCTCGGCCAGCGCCGCACGCAAGGTAAAGCCCATGCCGAGGCCGCCGATCAGGATGCTTGGGTTCCGGCGGCCGGCAATCCTTTGACAGGACAGTTTCGCAAGCGCCTCTTCGGAACCGCTGAGCCGGCTGTTCATCAGCTCGTTCGCACCAAGCATGATTGAGAATTTGCCGCCGCGCCGTTTCAGGCGAAGTTCCTGTCCGCCGCCAGGCGTTTTTGCCGAATCCAGTTGGAGCCAGGGGATCAAAGACTGCCCCTTTGTTCGACCATGATCTTGTCCGAAGACCGGTTCCCACTTTCCGCTAACGCGGACCTTCGGTTCGGGGTCATGGTCTAGGCCGCCAGTGCCGGCTGGCTCCAGCGGGCGGCAAGCAGCCGGTAGGGGATCAGCGCCACCACCGCTATGACCAGTTTGACGCTGAGATCGCCGAGCGCCCAGGATACCCAGCGCATCGTCTCGACCGGCAACACACCCATCAGCGGCGCGGTTTCCAACGCAAAGCCGTCGTTCGGTCCGGCGAAGGCGAAAGCCGCCGCAAAGGCGACGGTGAAAAACACCACCGTGTCGAAGACAGAGCCGACCAGCGTGCCGACAATCGGCGCGCGCCACCAACTCTGCCGGCGCAACCGGTTGAACACGGTGACGTCGAGCAACTGCGCGGTGAGGAAGGCGGCGCCCGAGGCCGCGGCAATGCGCACCAGCCGGTCCGCGGCGGTCTCGAATTCGATCAGGCCGTGGCGAAACAGCAGCGGCGGGATGACGATCGAGCAGATCACCGCTGTCATGAAGCCGACAAAGACGATCCTGCGCGCCACCGCCGGCCCATAACGGCGATTGGCGAGATCGGTGACCAGGAATGAGAACGGATAGGTGAAGGCGCCCCAGGTCAGGATGTCGGCCAATGACAACCCGCTGATTGCACCCTGCATCGGGAACTGCACAAGGATGTTCGAGGCCACGACGACGAGCGCCATGGCCGCCACGAAGGGCAGGTACCGCGAGAGGAAGATCATTTTTTTATCCTGGGTAATGGAACCAGCGGAACGCGATCCGGAACCCGGGTCACGCCCTGGAAGGCGGCTGCCGCCGAAAAACTCAGGCGGCCGGCTGTTCGGCGAGCTTCTTGGCGATCTGCTTCTTCAACAGGCGGGCGCGCTGCGACAATTCCTTGGCATCGGCCTTGGCCAGGAAGGCATCGAGGCCGCCGCGATGCTCGACCGAACGCAGCGCGTTGGCCGAAATGCGCAGGCGCACATTCTGGTTCAGCGCTTCCGAGATCAGCGTTACATTGACGAGATTGGGCAGGAAGCGACGCTTGGTCTTGTTGTTGGCGTGGCTCACATTGTTGCCGGACATGACTGCCTTGGCAGTGAGTTCGCAAGTGCGGGACATGATACTAACCTTCGGTTCTCGGTCCTGGCCAAACATTCGACCCGCGCCGGGTGGCGCGCGGTTTCGGTCAGGCGGCCTCATGGAAAAAGTTGGCGTTCCATAGTTGCATTTCGCCGAGGCGTCAAGCTTGGGGGTTGCTTCGGGCATGGGGAATCGCACTTTCGGAGTAGGTGTCGTCAGTGAAGCTGCTGATCGCCCTCTTCTGGAGGAGATGTTGCTGTCCCGCAGTTGTCTCAAGACCTGGGTTCCTCGCCCACCGCATGATGGTTGCGCTCTCCCCACTTTCGTGGGGCGAGGAGCCCAAGCCGGAGTGAAGCCGCAACCCTTTCCCTCATCCGGGCCGAGGCAGATCCGCAAATTCGTCGATGGCCGCATTTTGTTCTTCCTTTGTGCCGGCAGCTATGCTACTAATTTAGGTATGGTGCTGATTCGCACCGACGACCCGCCCGCCGAGGCGGGTTTTTTTCTGGCCCTGGACCCTCCCCAGCGTTCCCTGCCGACGCCGCCTTTCACATTAAGGCCGGAATTCAGCCTATAAGCGGTCGCACAGGGACATGCCAGACCGGAGCCGCCCGTCCGGTCGACAACCAAGGACCCGCCATGCCTCGTTCTTTCCTCCATGCCCTGGTCGTGCTGATGGCCGTCGCGCTGTCGACGACGGTTTCGGCCGCTGAGCCGCAATCCTTCACGGGCGAGTATTCGGTATCGTTCCTCGGCCTTTCCGTGGCCAAAGCGAAATTCTCCAGCCACTACGAGGGCGACACCTATTCGATCGAGGGCAGCGTCTCCGCTGCCGGCCTCGCCACTTTGTTCGACGATACGCGAGGTACGATCTCGTCGAAGGGCAAGATTTCGGGCAAGCGGTTGCAGCCGCAAGCGTTCCACGCCGACTACACGTCCGGCAAGAAGGCATCGATGATCGACATCCGGTTTGCCAACGGCGTCGTCACCTCGACCAAGGTCGTGCCTGAGCCGAAGAAGCGCAATCCCAACAACTGGATACCGCTGGCCGGCAGCGATCTCGTATCGGTCCTCGATCCGATGGCCGCGACCGTCATCCATGCCGACAGCCTCGACCAGGTCTGCGGGCGCACGGTGAAGCTCTATGACGGCGAAATGCGTGCCGATCTCAAACTGACCTACGAGTCCAAAGGGTCGATCTCGGTGGCCGGCTACAAGGGCGATACGGTCACTTGCAGGCTGGGCTTCGAGCCGGTGGCCGGTTACCGCAAGAACCGCAAGGCGCTGAATTACCTGAAGAAACGCAGCCGCATCATGGTGACGTTTGCACCAGTCGGCCAAAGCGGCGTATATGCGCCGATCCGCGCCACGGTCAGCACGCAAATCGGCCCGTTGACGATCAGCGCGGAGCGGTTCGAAGCAAACGAATAGGCGTGATGGTGCGCCGCCAACGATGGGCAGGGGCGACGGCTATGGCGCGCGCAACACTGATCGGCTTCTCCGCGGTCGCCATGTGGGCGCTGCTGGCGCTGCTTACGGATGCTTCGGGCGCCGTGCCGCCGTTCCTGCTTTCGGCAATCACCTTTACGATCGGCACTTGCGTCGGGCTGGTTGCCCGGCTGTTGATGCCGGCAGCCGATGGCGCCGCGAAGATACCGCGCCAGGTCTGGGTGATCGGCATTGCCGGCCTGTTCGGCTACCACTTCTTCTACTTCACTGCGCTCCGCAATGCGCCGGCCGTCGAGGCCAGCCTGATCGCCTATCTGTGGCCGCTGCTGATCGTGCTGGGGTCGGCGCTGATGCCGGGCGAGCGGCTGGCCTGGAACCACGTCGCCGGCGCGCTGCTCGGCCTTGCCGGCACGATCCTGATCGTCACCAAGGGCGGCGGGCTTGCCTTCGACGCGCGTTATGCCTTCGGCTACGCCATGGCCGGCGTCTGCGCGGTGCTGTGGTCGTCCTATTCGCTGTTGTCGCGGCGCTTCCCGTCGGTGCCGACCTCGATCGTCACCTGGTTCTGCGCCGCCACCGCGGCCCTTTCGCTGGTCTGCCACCTATTGCTTGAACAGACGGTGCTGCCCGCCGGCGCCGGCCAGTGGCTGGCCGTGCTCGGCCTCGGTCTGATGCCGGTGGGGGCGGCGTTCTATGCCTGGGACATCGGCGTCAAGCGCGGCAACATCCAGGTGCTGGGGGCGGCGAGCTATGCCGCGCCGCTGCTGTCCACCCTCGTGCTGATCGCCGCCGGCTTCGCCGAGCCCTCATGGCGCATCCTCGCCGCCTGCGTGTTGATCACCGGCGGCGCGGCACTGGCGGCGAAATCGCTGTTCCTGCGCAAGAGGGCTACGAGCGAGGCAAACGCTTGATGCTGTTTCCCGGCGGCATCGATGCCAATGCCAATGCGACGCTGGTATTTTCGCTGGCGGCGGCGGTGATTTACGCGTTCAGCCTCGGCATGCCGCCGCGCCTTTCGCGGTCGGCGGCAAGGACATTGGCGGTGGCGATGCTTGCGGTGCTGGTCGTGCAGCAGGGCGGTCCATGGCTGCTCGTCGCCGCACTCGGCGTCAGCGCCGTGGGCGACGCCCTCCTGTCGCGCGACGGCGAGAAGGCATTTCTTGGCGGCGCAACCAGTTTTCTTGCCGCGCATGTGCTTTACGTCGTGCTGTTCCTGCGTGCCGGCGGCGGCCTCGGGCTGCTTTTGGCCGAGCCGTGGCGAGCAGCGATCGTGCTGGCGATGGCCGTGTTGGTGCTGGCGATGGTTTTCGCGCTCCGGCGCCGCGTCGGCCCCGCCTTGCGTTTGCCGATCGGCGTGCATGCCGCGGCACTGCTTGCCATGGGCATTGCGGCGCTCACCCTGAACAGCGTCGGGGTCATCGGCGGCATCGTCCTGCTCATGCTGTCCGACGGGCTGCACGCCGCGGAAAAGTTCCTGCTGCCCGCCCTCTCGCCGCACCGCGTCTGGATGCACTATGCAGCATGGGCGCTGTATTACGTCGGCCAGCTGGCGATCACGCTGGGTTTCCTGCTGGGCTAGGTGCCTATGGGGTTCCCGGCAGCCAGCCTGGTTCGGCAAGTTCGAAGGCGGCGAAATCGAAACCCGGCGCCACGGTGCAGCCGACCAGGGTCCATTCGCCGAGGCTGCGTGCCGATTGCCACCAGCCTGCCGGCACGACGATCTGCGGCCGCTCGCCTGCAGCGAGCCCGGTACCGAGGATCTCCTCGATGACGGGACCGCCTTCTCGATGTATCGACAGCGCCAGCGGCGCACCGTCATAGAAATGCCAGACCTCGGCCGCGTCCTTGACCCGGTGCCAGGCCGACAATTGGTCCTTCTCGAGGAGGAAATAGATCGCCGTCGAATGGCCGCGCGTGCCTGCCGCGCCGTCGCGAAAGGTCTCGGCATACCAGCCGCCTTCCGGATGCGGCTTCAGGCCGAGCAGAGCGATGATTTCGGCGGAACTGGTCATGACCCTAGCTCCTGGCGCCGCTCAGAAATTGTCCTTGCGCTTGCGGATCTCGGCGAACACTTCGGCGTCGGAGGCCTTCTCCAGGCCGAGATGTCTGCGGATCGCCGGATCGTGCCAGCGCAGGAACGGATTGGTCGACAGTTCCTCGCCGATCGTCGTCGGCAGCGTCGGCTTGCCGTCGGCGCGCAACGCCTCGACTTTCGCGGCGCGCTCTTTCAGCGCCGAATTGGTCGGGTCGACGGTCAGCGCGAAACGGGCGTTGGCCAGCGTATATTCATGGCCGCAATAGACGACCGTGTCGGCCGGCAGCGCCGCGAGCTTCTTCAGGGATTCGTACATCACCGGCGGCTTGCATTCGAGCAGCCGCCCGCAGCCGAGCGCAAACAGCGTGTCGGCGGCGAATGCCACTTTCGACGCCGGCAGATGATAGGTGACATGGCCCGCCGTGTGGCCGGGTGTGGCGATGACCTCGATCCGCTCGTCGCCGAGGTGGACGACCGAGCCCTGTTCGACAGTTTCGTCGATGCCGGGAATCTTTGCCTTTTCGGCTTCCGGACCGACAATGCGCAGCTTGAAACGCTCCTTCAGCGCCAGATTAGCCTCGACATGGTCGAGATGGTGGTGGGTGGTCAGGATCATCGTCGGGGTCCAGCCGGTGCGCTTGATCGCCGCCAGGATGGGCGCCTCCTCGGGCGCATCGATGAGCGCCGTCTGGCCGCTTTTCGGGTCGTGCACCAGCACGCCGAAATTGTCGCTGCGGCACATGAATTGTTCGATCTCGACCGGCATCGCATCACTCCCTTTACTGCCGCAGACATAGGGCGCCTGCCGGCCGATGTCATCTGCCTTTGTTGAACTTGGACTGCTTCGAAGCTACCGTTCCGCGCATGCATTCAGACATTGTCGATCTCCGTTCGTTTTATTCGACCACGCTCGGCCGCCTGGCCGAACGCTCGATCACTATGGCGCTGTCCTCGATATGGGCCGTAGTGCCCAACGAGCGGCTGGTCGGTCTCGGCTATACCTTGCCGTGGCTGGAACGCTTCGGCAGCGATGCCGAGCGTGTCTTTGCCTTCATGCCGGCAACACAGGGCGCGGTGGTCTGGCCGGCGACGGGGCCGACGGCGACCGCGCTGGTGTTCGACGAGGAACTGCCGCTGGTCGATTCCTGCATCGACCGCATGCTGCTCGTCCATTCGCTCGAACATGTCGAGAACCCGCGCGAGACGCTGAACGAGATCTGGCGGGTGCTGTCGCCTGCCGGCCGTGTCGTCATCGTGGTGCCCAACCGGCGCGGCGTCTGGGCGCGCTTCGAGCATACGCCTTTCGGCAATGGCCGGCCGTTCTCGCGCGGCCAGCTCACCGAATTGCTACGCGAAGCGAATTTCACGCCGGCGGCATGGTCCGATGCGCTGTTCTTCCCGCCGTCGCCGCGACGTTTCATGATGCAGTTCCACAATGTGCTGGAACGCGCCGGCCGGCGCTTCTGGCCGATCTTTTCGGGCGTTATCGTCGTCGAGGCGCAGAAGCGGCTTTATCAAGGCGTGCCGGTTGCCCAGCGCGCGTCCCGCCGCGTCTTCGTGCCGGTTCTCTCGCCGCATGGCGCGCCGACGCTTGGCCGGGCTGTCGCGGGCCAAACGTCCGGCGCCGCCAGGATGACGCGTTCGTGATCCGACGCAGGCTTTTTCTCACCTATCTGTCGCGGACGGGTTCGCTGCCCGATTGAAGGCATACGCAATCGGTTCTATGACCGGCGATTTCTATGACCGGGCTTCGGCACCGCTTCCGAATGCAAGGATTCACTCATGGCTGATCATCCGGATGTCGAGGCCAGCGCCCAGAAGCTTGCCGCGTCGATCGAAGCCAGCAGCCTGCGTGAGCAGCTGGCAACAATCAAGATAGCGCTGACCACCTCGCCAGTGCGAAAACAATTGTTTTGGGCCGCAATCGGCATCGTCGCCGTCATTGTCGCAACCTCGGTCGGGCAGATTCTGCTCAATCGCTGGAACCAGCCGTTCTTCGACGCGCTGGCGCGGCGCGACATGCCGGCCTTCCTGCATCAGCTTCTGGTCTTTGCGGCAATAGCCGGCGGGCTGCTTCTGTTTAACGTGGGCCAGACCTGGCTCGACCAGATGATCCGCCTGAAGCTGCGCGAGGCGCTGACGCTCGACCTGATCGGCGAGTGGATGCGGCCGGCGCGCGCCTTCCGGCTGGCCCATGCCGGCGCCATCGGCGTCAATCCCGACCAGCGCCTGCAGCAGGATGTCGCGCATCTCTCGGATCTTTCCACCGGCCTCGGCATCGGCCTGCTGCAGTCCTGCATCCTGCTTGCCTCATTCGTCGGCGTCTTGTGGTCGCTGTCTTCCGGCTTCGTCTTCCACATAGGCGGCCATTCGCTGGCCATACCCGGTTACATGGTCTGGGCGGCGATCCTTTATGCGGGCACCGCCTCCTGGTTGAGCTGGTTGGTCGGGCGGCCGCTGATCCGCTTCAACAACGATCGCTATACGCGTGAAGCGGAGCTGCGTTCTTCGGCGGTTCGCGTCAACGAGAATGTCGATGCCATCGCGCTGGCGCATGGCGAGGCCGATGCCAGGCGCCGCCTCGAATTCGATCTCGGCATGGTGCTGGGCGCCATGCGGCACATCTACCGCGCCCAGATCAATCTTTCCTGGGTCACCGACACCTACGGCTGGATCACTGTCGTCGCGCCGATCCTGGTCGCCTCACCGGTCTATTTCGCCGGCGATATCAGCTTTGGCGGTCTGATGATGGCAGTCGGTGCCTTCAACCAGGTCCATTCTTCGCTGCGTTGGTTCATTAACAATATCGGCGGCATCGCCGATTGGCGCGCTACGCTGATGCGGGTCGCCGACTTCCGCATCGCGCTTGGCGACACCGACGCGCTGCACCATACGGAAAGGCGCATTTCGTTCGGCGAAAACCCGGACGGCAGCCTGACCTTCGAGAAACTCGAGGTCGCCTCGCCGGAGGGATGCACCAAGCTTGCCGAGCCGCATGTCGAAATCCGCGCCGGCGACCGCGTCATGATCACCGGAGATCCGGGCGCCGGCAAGACGCTGTTCTTCCGGGCCATTGCCGGTCTGTGGCCATGGGGCAGCGGACGGATCGGCATGCCGGCCGGAGAAGCGCCGATCTTTGTTCCGCGTACCCCTTATTTCCCGCTCGGGAGGCTGCGCGAGGTGCTCAACCATTCAGGCGGCGCGGCGGAGGCGAGCGATGCCGAGATCTCGGAGGTGCTGGCCGATGTCGGGCTGCAACGCCTGTCGTCCTCGCTCGATCGCTCGGCGCGCTGGGAGCGTGAGCTCAGCGACGACGAGCAGCGTCTGCTGGCCTTTGCCAGGCTGGCCTTGCGACGGCCGAAATGGGTGATCATCGACGAGGCGCTGGATGCGTTCGACGGCCCGACGCTGAGGCAAGTGCTGTCGATGCTGGAGAAGCGCCTTCCGGACGCCGCGATCCTCAACATCGGCCGCGGCCAGCACAATGCCCGCTTCTTCCGGCGGGCGTTGACCATCGTCAAGGATGCCGGCCAACCGCCCCTCAAGCCGGTCCGTATCAGGGCAGGTGCCATCGAACCGCCTCCGGCCATCGCCTCGGCCGGCGGCAAGAAATAGAAGGGCAAGCTTTATTTCGCCGCGATCGCGGCGAAAAACTGTCGCGATCGTTTCAGATGGGAACGTTCCGATCGGCCATGCTTGACGCTCTCGCCCTGCTCGCCTGCCTTGCCTGCGCCCCCGCAGCACCTGCGGCCGCGCCGGCCAATGCACTTGCCGTCGATGTCGAGCTGGTGCTGGCCGTCGACATCTCGCAGTCGATGGATGAAAGGGAGTTTGCCCTGCAGCGCGCCGGCTATGTCGCGGCGCTGCGCCATCCCGACTTCATCAACGCCGTGCGTGCCGGCACCTCCGGCCGCATCGCCATCGCCTATTTCGAATGGGCCGGCACCATCCGCGACGACGCGGTCATTGCCTGGCAGGTCGTCGACAACAAGGAGAGCGCCAACGCTTTCGCCGACAAGATCGCGGCCCGCCCGTTCAGAAGCTTTCGCGGCACCTCGATTTCCGGCGCAGTGGCCTTCGGCGCCGAGCTTTTCAACGGCACGGCCTTCGCCGGCAAACGCCGCGTCATCGACGTCTCGGGCGACGGCCCAAACAACACCGGCTTGCCGGTCACAACGGCACGCGATGCGGCGCTGGCGAAGGGCATCGTCATCAACGGACTGCCGATCCTGATCAGCCCGTCACCCACCTTCAGCCATCTCGACCGGTATTATGCCGAATGCGTCACCGGCGGGCCGGGCTCGTTCGTGCTGCCGATCTATGCTGCTTCCGAATTCGCCACCGCCACTCGCCGCAAACTGATCCTCGAGGTCAGCGGCATCGAGTATCCCAAGGTGGATCCGAGGACGATCCGCATCGACGCACCGATCGACTGCCTGCAAGGCGAGCGCGACCGGCGGTTTTTCTCGGACCCGTATTTCCCGGAACTCGACCGATAAGGCTGGCCCAGGGGAAGGTTAGGCTGGTGGCAGGCCGAAGGCCGGGAACAGAGATGGCCCGAGCGGCCCTATGAAGATCGTCAAGGAAGCGATCCCGCCCTCGGCCGCGTCGAACACGTGCAGGGAATGGGCCCGCCATTCAGGGCCATCGTGGCTGCGGGAATAAACCCCGACCGCCGGCTGGGCATTGGCCCGAGTGGCCAGCGTGCGGAAGCCGCCAAACCTCGGCCAGACGGTCTCGAAGAAACCGCGGATCGCTTCGCGGCCTTGATACCATTCGCGCCAAGGCGGCATTGTATAGATGGCGTCCTCACGCAGCAGCTCGATCAAGCTGTCGAGATTGGCGGCCTGCCAGGCCTGCATGTAGCGTTCGAGCAGCAGGCCTTCTTCGGGGCTGGGCCGTGATCGGCTGGCCGGCCGTCCCTGGGGATAGCGCGCCGCCAGCGTTGCGCGGGCGCGCTGCAACGCGCTGTTGATCGAAGCCGTCGATCCGCCCAGCAAACGCGCCGTCTCGACGGCCGACCATCCCAGGACGTCGGCAAGCAGCAGCGCGGCGCGCTGCCTGGGCGGCAGATCCTGGATCGCGGCGACGAAGGCGAGCTGGACGGCCTCGCGGCTCTCGTAACGAGCTTCCGGACCTGGCTCGCTGCCGGCAATGTCTGGAAGCTCGGCGTCGGGGTAGGGCTCCAGCCAGGCGATGTCGGCTACGGGCCCGCCTATGGCCGCCCCGTGCGAGGGCGGCCGTCCGGGTTCCCGGAGAATGCGACGCGCCCTCGACCTCGCCTTGATGGCGTTGAGGCAAGCGTTGGTCGCGATCATGTAGAGCCAACCACGAACCGAACCTCGCCCGTCGAACTCCGACCTGGCGCGCCAGGCGCGAAGCAACGTGTCCTGGACGAGGTCGTCGGCCTCGTGCAGCGAACCCATCATGCGATAGCAATGCAGCTTGAGCTCGCGGCGATGGGCGGCCATGACCTTCTCGAAGGCCAGCCGATCGAGGATCGGCTGGCGTGCTGGTTCCAGAGGTGGTTGAGCGTCTGTCATGCGGCTGTGCGGTTACGAGTGAGCTTTGCATTACGCGCGCGTCAGGCGGCTGGTGCAAGCCCGCTACCGCTGACCACGAAGGAACTGCCTTGCGGCTGGCCGGTGGCGAGCGCGACCACCGCCCGTCCGACGTCGGCCGGGGTTTGCATGTCGGTCATGGCGGCGATGAAGTCCGCCGGCTGGATGCCCATATAGGCAGCGACGCTGTCGACGCCGGCCTTGCCCACGCCGGTTTCCGGCATGATGCGCATCGGCGCGAGCGCCATGAAGCGAAGGCCGAGGCCGAGCCGGTCGGCTTCCTTCTGGCTATGACCGGCCAGGAACATCTGCATGCGTTTTGCGCCGGCATAGCCGCCGGTATTGGGTGGCCCGCCGGTCAAGGCCGCGCCACTGGAGATCAGAACGATACGGGTTCCCGGCTTGAGCGGACGCCGCAGAGCGGCCCGGCAAAACAGGAACGATGCCTTGACGTCCGTGTCCCAATTTGCGGAGAACGCCTTCCAGTTCTGTTCGTGCAGCGGCGCGGAAGGGGCCAGCGCGCCTGCGCAGATTACCAGCACGTCCGGCTCCAGCGCGGCGAAGACCTTATCGGGGGCGGAGTCCACCGTCGCATCGACCGCGAGCGTCTTCACGCCCGAGACCTCCCAGGCAAATTGCGCCAGGGCCTGTTTTCCGCGGGCGACGGCCAGCACCGTCGCTCTCTCGTTGAGGGCGGCCTCCGCGATGGAGCGGCCGACCCCACGGCTGCCTCCTACGACTACAACATTCTGACCTTGCAACGATCCCATGGATCACCTCTCTGTTCCCGGCCGCCGGACCATCCAGGCGCGCTCATCGATAAGGACAGCGCAGGCGTGCGGAAATCATCGGCGCCAGGCGGAAATATTTTTCAGGTGACAGCAGGGCTCGCCCACGGCCCTGTTCGGAGCAGCAACGGCAGAGGCGCGTCGGTTTTGTATTCAGTGTCATTACCGCGGCGGTAATCGACCAGTGTGCAAGGTCTCGGCAAACTGCTCCCATCAAGCCGGTTGTCCGGCTTCGACCACCAGGGAGTACAGCCATGACCGCCTAGGCCGTCGCCCATATACGCCAGGTCACGCCGGGGCCGCAGATCGTCGAGTACCTGCACAAGATCGATGCGACGCTGGAGCCGTTTGGCGGGCGCTTCATCGTGCATGGCAGCGAGGTGGAAGTCGTTGAAAACACCTGGCCGGGCTACCTCGTCATGATCGAATTTCCAGACATGCAGCAGCCGCGCGCATGGTACCGCTCGCCCGCCTATCAGGAGATATTGCCGCTGCGCACCGACAATTCTCAGTCCGACGTGGTCCTGGTCGATGGCGTTGCGCATCCGCACAAGGCCACCGACGTTCTCGAATAAGGGGACGATCTGCGACGACTGGCTCTTATCGTTTCAGCAGAAACACCGCCTGCTGGCCGAAAAAATTCCAGAACCACCACGGCATCGAGAAGCCGATCCGCTGGCCATTGGCGTCGAGCGCGGTCGCCTTTTCCACCGTCGCGCCAAGCTCGTCGCACAGATTGACGAAATCGCGAATGGTGCAGAAATGGATGTTGGGGGTGTCATACCAAGAATAGGGCAGGTCCTTGGTCACCGGCATGCGGCCGTTGAACAGTAGCGAAAAGCGCACCCGCCAGTGACCGAAATTTGGGAATGAGACGATGGCGCGGTTGCCGATCCTGAGCAGTTCGTCGAGCACCAATTTCGGATTGCGGGTCGCCTGCAAGGTCTGCGACAAGACGACGAAGTCGAAGCCCTTGTCGGGATAGAATTGGAGATCCTTGTCGGCATCGCCCTGGATGACCGACAGGCCGCGCGCCACGCATTCGTTGACGCCGCGCTGCGACAGTTCCAGCCCGCGACCGTCGACCTTCTTGGTCGCCTGCAGCAATTCGAGCAGCAGGCCGTCGCCGGAACCGACGTCCAGTACCCGCGACTGCGGCGGGATGAGATCGGCGACGACCTCGAGGTCGACGCGCTGTGCGCGGTTGACGCTCATGGGCTCGTCACTTGCCTGGCGCATGGCCCTGATCCGAAAAGTCTGCAACTTTTCGGGGTCATGCGCCGAGCCCTCTGGCCCGCGCCGCCGAGGCGATGAAGCCTTTGATGGCGGCGAACAGTTCCGGCTCGTCGAGCAGGAAGGCGTCGTGGCCACGGTCGGTCTCGATCTCGACGAACGATACCGAGGCGCCGGCCGCGTTCAGCGCGTGCACGACCGAGCGGCTCTCCTCGGTCGGGAACAGCCAGTCGCTGGTGAACGAAACCAGGCAGAAGCGCGTCTTGGTGCCGGCGAAGGCATCGGCCAACCGGCCGCCATGGTCGGCGGCGAGATCGAAATAGTCCATCGCCCGGGTCATGTAGAGATAGGAGTTGGCATCGAAGCGATCGACGAAGGTCATGCCCTGATGGCGCAGATAGCTCTCGATCTGGAAGTCGGCATCGAAGCCGAAGGTCAGGGCTTCGCGATCCTGAAGGTTGCGGCCGAACTTGCGGTGCAGCGCTGCTTCCGACAGATAGGTGATGTGAGCGGCCATGCGCGCCACCGCCAGCCCCTTTTCCGGCCGCTTGCCGTGCTCGAAGTATTTGCCGCCATGCCAGTCCGGGTCGGCCATCACTGCCTGCCTGCCGACCTCGTGGAAAGCGATGTTCTGCGAAGAATGGCGGGCGCCGGTGGCGATCGGCAGCGCCGAGAAGACGCGCTCGGGATAGCTCGAGGCCCATTGCAGCACCTGCATGCCGCCCATCGAGCCGCCCAGCACGCTGAACAGCTGTTCGATACCGAAATGCTCGACCAGCATCAGCTGCGCGCGCACCATGTCGCGGATGGTGATGATCGGCAGGTCGAGCCCGTAGGGCTTCGCGGTGGCGGGATTGGTCGAGGCGGGGCCGGTGGAGCCGAGACAGCCGCCGATGACGTTTGACGAGATGACGAAGAAACGGTCCGTGTCGATGATCTTGCCGGGGCCGATCAGCACTTCCCACCAGCCCGGCTTTCCGGTCACCGGATTGGTGTTGGCGACGTGCTGGTCGCCGGTCAGCGCATGGCAGACGAGGATGGCGTTGGAGCGCTCGTCGTTGAGCGTGCCATAGGTCTGGTAGGCGATCTGGAACGGCGACAGCAGCGTGCCGGCGTCGAGCTTGAGCGGCTTGTCGGCGCCGAAACGCAACACCGGGCTCGAGGGCTGGTCGGCCTCGTTGTTGGTTTTTCGCGCGCGCAAAGCGACCATCACATCTCCTTGCCCGGCCTTCAGTTGTCCACCGCCGGTCTGGGCAACAACCAGCCAGGGCAACAAAAAACCGGCCATGCCTTCGCAAAGCCGGTTACAAGATGCAAACGGCCCTTTAGCAAGTTGTTTAACGTGGCTGCAAGCCGACCGGCCAAATCACCACGGAACTTTCGCTGCTCTTCTAGGACCGACGCATGGCTTCGTCAACGGCAAGTTCTTGATCCCGATTTGCCGGCCCTCGACATTCCGGGCCACGGCTTGTATTTCCGCTGCGGCCTCCGGATGGAGGCACTCTCGACGGATTTCATGGAATGAGCCAGATACCGGATCAGACACGCCCAAGGCCCCGCGCCGGCATCATGGATATCGAAGCCTATGTGCCCGGCAAGAGCACGGCGCCTGAAGGTGTCGCCAAGGTCCATAAATTGTCGTCAAATGAGAACCCGCTCGGTCCTTCGCCAAAGGCGATAGAGGCCGCGCGCGCGGTCGCCGACAAGCTCGCGGTCTATCCCGACGGCAGCGCCAGGCGCCTGCGGGAAGCGATCGCCGAGGTGCACGGGCTCAACCCGGCGAACATCGTCTGCTCCAACGGCTCCGACGAGATTCTGGGCCTGCTGGCGCAGACCTACCTCGCGCCTAGCGACGAAGCCATCATCACCGAACACGGCTTCATGGTCTACAAGATCTACATACAATCGGCCGGTGCCGTCCCGGTTACGGTCAAGGAGACCGATGAACGCGCCGATGTCGATGCAATCCTTGCCGCGGTGACGCCGCGTACCAGGATCATCTTCCTTGCCAATCCCAACAATCCAACCGGCACCTACGTGCAGTTCCAGGAGGTGCGCCGCCTGCATGCCGGCCTGCCGCGAAACGTGCTTCTGGTGCTGGATGCCGCTTACGCCGAATATGTCCGGCGCAACGACTATGAAGCCGGCGTCGAGTTGGTGGGCAGCGCGGAAAACGTGGTCATGACCCGCACTTTCTCCAAATTGGGCCTGGGCGGGGCGCGGATCGGCTGGATGTATGCGCCAACGCATATCATCGACGCGATCAACCGCGTGCGCGGGCCTTTCAACGTCAATGCGACGGCTATCGAGGCCGGTATCGCGGCGATCCGCGACCGCGTCCATATCGAGCGCAGCGTGGCGCATAACGAGACCTGGCTGGCCTGGCTGAGCGAGCAATTAAGCGGGCTCGGGCTGCGGGTGACACCGAGCGTCGGCAATTTCATCCTTATCCACTTTCCCGAGGACAAAAAGCATTCGGCGGCTGCTGCCGACGACTACCTCAGTGCGCGCGGCTACATATTGCGGCGCGTTTCCGGCTACGGTTTTCCGAACGCGCTGCGCATGAGCATCGGCACCGAAGAGGCCAACCGCGGCGTTGTCGCCGCACTCGCGACATTCCTGAAAAGCTAGAACACCATGACCTCACCGATGTTCGAAAAGATCGCGCTGGTCGGCATCGGCCTGATCGGCTCGTCGCTGGCCCGCGTCATCCGCCGTGAGGGGCTCGCCGGCCAAGTCGCGATTTCGACGCGCAGCGAAGCGACGCTGGCGCGGGCGAGCCTACTCGCCCTCGGCGACACCTACACGACGGATGCGAAAGAGGCGGTTCGCGATGCCGATCTGGTCGTCGTTTCGGTGCCGGTCGGCTCTTCGGGTACCGTCGCCGCGGAGATCGCGCCGGCGCTGAAGAAGGGCGCCATCCTCACCGATGTCGGCTCGACCAAAGCATCGGTGATCGCGCAGATGCAGCCGCATGTGGCTGATGGCGTGCACTTCATCCCCGGCCATCCTTTGGCCGGCACCGAAAAGTCGGGACCGGATGCCGGTTTTGCCGAACTGTTCGAGAACCGCTGGTGCATCTTCACGCCGCTGCCCGGCACCGATCCCGCGGCACTGGAAAGGCTCTCGGAATTCTGGCGCCGCTGCGGCTCCAACATCGACACGATGGACCCGCAGCATCACGACATGACGCTGGCCATCGTTTCGCACCTGCCGCACATCATCGCCTATAACATCGTCGGTACCGCCGACGATCTGGAGTCGGTGACCAAGTCCGAGGTCATCAAATACTCGGCTTCCGGCTTTCGCGACTTCACCCGTCTCGCGGCGTCCGACCCGACCATGTGGCGTGACGTCTGCCTGCACAACAAGGACGCCATCCTCGAAATGCTGGCGCGATTCTCGGAAGATCTGTCCTCGCTGCAGCGGGCGATCCGCTGGGGCGACGGCGAAAAGCTGTTCGACCTGTTCACCCGCACCCGCGCCGTCCGCCGCTCGATCATCGAGGCCGGCCAGGATATCGACGTACCGGATTTCGGTCGCCAGGCAGTCGAACACCCGCCGAAGGGATAAGCCGCGGCAGGCCGATCGCAGGCCAGACAGGCTTGGAGCGGTTTATCGTTTCACGGAAACGCCGAAATGCTCTGTCTCTTTGTTTTGCGCAATTCCGGACGGGAGACCGTTCACACTTTTCCTGGATTACTCTAGTCGAGCGGCTTGATCTTGCCGAGCGGGATGAAGCCGAGCGAGGCCTTGCCCCTGACGATCTTCAGCGGCATCGACGGCTGGTTGCCGAGCAGCGCCAGTCCGGCAAAGCCGGTTTGGATCTCTTTCTTCTGCTCGGGGATGGCGGTGGCAAGGATCGCCGCCACGGCCTTTGGATCCTTGAGCTTGATCGTCAGATCGGCATTTATGAGACCGCCGTCATCGACCGACAGAGGTCCGGAAACGGTGATGCGCGCAGTTCCGGACGACAGATCGAGCTCGTGGATTTCGGCCGCGAGGCCGCGCAGGCTCTTCGGGTTTGCCTTGATCAGCGTCACGCCGTTCTTCAGCGTCAATTCGCCGCCGCCATCGAGCGGCGGCAAGACGCGCCCGTCGATGGCCGCCGCGTCGATTTCGAGATCGGTGAAATTGCCGGCATAGTCGACGTCCGGACCGTTTGGGCGCAATTGCCCGCTGGCAGTTCCGGCGCTGAACAGCGAGACGGGATCGGCATCGTCTGCCGGATCGGTCTGGCCGGACAGGCCTTCTGCCTGTAGCGAGAGGCGTCTCGGCAGCGGCCAGGACAGCTTCATGTCGGCCCGCAGATCATCCCAGTCGATCCACAGCGGGGTCATGCCGGGAACGGAGGTCCTGAGTGGCCCCCTGAACTCGGCGGCAGGCGACAGAAGCCGCGTGATCTGGGTGGCAGCGTTGATCTTGCCTGTCGAGGCCGCGACGTTGCGGCTGTCGTCCTCGTAAGCCAGACTGTCGCAGGAAAGGGTGAAGCTGAAGGGATAGCCGCTGACCGCGAGATTGGCACAGTCGGCCTTGATGCCCTTGTCATCGAGATCGGCGACCGCCTTGTCGGCGGCGCTCTCGACCAGATCCGCCAGGTAGAACCAGCCCGCGCTGTAGATGCCGAACAGCACGAGAATGAAAGCGGCAAGCCACAACAGGCGGCGACGCTGGCTGGGCGGCGGGCGCTCGTCACTTGACGTCATGCTGCGGCTTTCGTTAACGCGGGTGGCACGGGCGGGCTGTCGCTTGCGGCAACAACAGGTAGACGGACTGAAACACCACCGATGGAGTGGTTCGTTACAATCAGGCTTGGCGATATGGGCGATTTTTGGGTTTTTGGCTACGGCTCACTGATCTGGCGGCCGGGATTCGCGCATGTCGAGACGCGGCGTGCCCGCCTGCATGGCTACCGCCGTTCGCTCTGCGTCTATTCTTTCGTGCATCGCGGCACGCGCGAACGGCCGGGCCTGGTGCTCGGACTCGACCGCGGCGGCTCCTGCATCGGGCTCGCGTTCCGGGTCCCAGGCGAGCTGCGCAACGAGGTCACCACCTATCTGCGCGAACGCGAGCTGGTCACCAACGTCTATCTCGAACGTGTGCTCAGCGTTCGCCTCGACAAGAGTGAAACGGATGGGAGCGGGACAGTCGAAGCCATCGCCTATGTCGTGGACCGCAGCCACGAGCAATATGCCGGTGCGCTCGACCCGGCCGAGGCGGCGGCCGTCGTTCGCGGCGCCGTCGGCCAGTCGGGGAGGAATGAGGATTACGTGCTCAGCACGCTGGAGCACCTCGAAGCACTGGGTATAAGCGATCATTGGCTGGAAGACGTGACGAGACGGATCGCGACGTAGCGCCTTTTATCGTTATCATGATATTTTCGGTGCCGTGACGCGGGCTACATCCTGAAAATCTGTTTACCAAGATCGGCGCGATCCAGGCTGTTTGCCACCGCAACCTTGAACTCGGTCAGCGCGTGGAGACCGCCGACAGGAACGTGGAAGCCCGGCTGGCCAAAGATGTCGATGATCTCGCGTAGGACAGGCCGGTCGGCTTCGGCAGGCGGCGAAAAGAAGTAGCGATAGATATTTGCCCTGATTTCGACGCCGCTCAGCAACACATCGAAATTGTGCAGTTCGAAGCGCTCGGCACTCATTCCGCCATTGATCACCATCTGCCCGCCGAGCGCCAGGGTGCGGATCAATTCGCCGCTGACAGGTCCGCCGACATTGTCGACAATCCCGTTCAATCCGGCGCCGCCGGTGATATCCATCACCGCTTCCCGGATACTTGCCTTCAAGTCCGAAAGGTCAAGAATGGCAGAGGCGCCAAGCGTCTTCAGGTCGAAGCTCTGGTGCGAGCGCCGCACCAGCGCGATGACGTTGATGCCGCGTCGTTGGGCGAACTGCATCACCATTGTTGAAATCGACGAATAGCCGGCCGTGACAGCCAGCCACTGCCCGGGCCGGACACGGGAATCCGTCAGCAGATCCCACGCGGTAATGGGGTTCACCATCTGCCCGGCGCGTTCGACCGGATAGTCCGCAGGCAACGGGATCAGCCATTCGGCGGGAATGGCCGCGTACTCGGCCCAGCTGCCATAATAGCTGAACGCGACAAGCGTGCCCGGTTCCAGCAAGACATTCGCGCCAACGGCTTCGACGATGCCGGCACCGTGGTTTCCCGCGATCTGCCGGGGAAAATGCGGCTTCTTCGGTTCGGGATAGAGGTCCTGGATAAACAGGAAGTCGCCCGGATTGATCGAGGCCGAGACCATCCTGACCAGCACCTCGCCGTCGCCGATGCGCGGCATCGGCAGGTCGTCCATGTAGAGCACGTCGCGCGGCGAACCGATGGCGTCAAATACGATTGCTTTCATGCCGTTCTCCATAACAAATGATCCCAGGCCAACAGTCTGGGCCCGGCCGACCGCGTCGGCGCGGCGGAACCTACGGTCGGCCGGCAAAAGTCAGAATTGGCAGATTTGACAATCTATGTGCCAAATTTGCCAGATCGTTTCTTCAGAGGCTGCTGGTTTGGATATCCGGGACCAGCGCCTTGAGCCGGACACGGCGCGGCGGGTCGCGGCTTTGTGAAGCGCCGGCGGGTTGGAAAAGAGGCGATGCGTTTGACGTTGCCACGCCAGGACATAAGTTAGCCCAGTCGGCGGCTCCCATCCGCCCCAGCATGAATCACCATGGAGATCAGTCTTGCAGAAACGTCGTCTCGGTCGCACCGACCTATCCATCGCGCCATTGGTTCTGGGCGGCAACGTGTTTGGCTGGACCGCCGATGAGAAAACCTCGTTCGACCTGCTCGATGCCTTCATTGAGGCCGGTTTCAACGCCATCGACACGGCGGATTCCTATTCGCGCTGGATTGCCGGCCACCAGGGCGGCGAATCGGAAACCATCATCGGCAGATGGATGAAGAGCCGCGGCAACCGCGACAAGGTCGTCGTCATCACCAAGGTCGGCTCGGATATGGGACAGGGCAAGAGGGACCTCTCGGCCGCCTATATCGAAAAGGCCATCGATGCTTCGCTGAAGAGGCTGCAGGTCGACAGCGTCGATCTCTATCTGTCGCACTGGCCCGACCCGGCGACCCCTTATGAGGAAACGCTCGGCGCTTACCAGAAACTGCTCGACAAGGGCAAAATCCGTTATGCCGGCGCTTCCAACCTCGACGCCGCCCAGTTACACGCCGCACTCGACGTGGCAAGCCTGCGCGGCCTGCCGCGCTACGAGGTGCTGCAGCCGGAGTACAACCTGTACGACCGCTCGTCCTTCGATGGTCCGCTGCGTGACCTCTGCACGGCCGAGGACATCGGCGTCATCACCTATTTCAGCCTCGCCAAGGGATTTTTGAGCGGCAAGTACCGCAGCGAAGCCGACCTCGGCAAAAGCCCGCGCGGTGGCGGTGTGAAAGGGTACCTCAATTCGCGCGGCATGCGCATCCTCTCAGCGCTCGATGCCGTGTCGGCCAGACATTCGGCCACGCCGGCGGAAGTGGCGCTGGCCTGGGTGATGGCGCGGCCCGGCGTCACCGCTCCGATCGCCAGCGCGACGACGCTCGACCAGCTCGACAGCCTGGTGCGGGCCGCGTCGTTGCAGCTCAGCCCGGACGACATCGCCGAGCTCGACAAGGCCAGCGCATAGCCGCGCACGATCGTTCAAGACCCGCGCCGCTGCCTTGCCCTACCGTCCCTGCATCGTCACAGGATGCCGGGGACGCCGCATGGCCGGACAGGGTCTTCTCGATCAGCAGCTATGGCAGCAATTGCTGGCGCTTGTGCTGGCATCGGCCATCGTTATGGGCAGCCCGGGGCCGGCGACGATAAGTGTCACCGCGATCGGCGCCGCGTTCGGCCTGCGCGATTCGCTCCGTTATGCCTCGGGAATCGTTGTCGGCACGGTCCTCGTGCTTTTGGTGGTGGCGACGGGCATCATGGCCGTTCTCACCGCGCTGCCGAAGCTCGCAGCGCTGTTGGCGGTCGCCTCGGCAGCCTACATCCTCTATCTGGCGTTCAAGATAGCGACGGCGCCGCCACTGGCGGCACGCGTCGGTAGGGCAGCGCTTCCCACTTTCCTTGGCGGGTTCCTTCTGGCCGTTGCCAATCCGAAAGGCTATGTGGCGATTGCCGCCGTGTTTGCCGGCGCGTCTTCCGGCGCCGGCGGTCTTGCTATTTCAGCCAAGCTGGCGGTCCTCGCCTTGATGATCGTTGCCATTCATCTCTTGTGGCTTCTCGCCGGCGCGGCTTTTGCACGTTTGCTGCGCAAACCGCTGGCGTCGCGGATCATCAATCTGGTGTTTGCGGTGACGCTGATTGCAACAGCCGGCCTGGCTGCCTTGCCGTGAACCCTTCTGGCGTTCGCGGCAGGGTGTCTCAGCCTTTCAATTCACGTTTCGCGTCCAGCTCACCAAGCCTTTTCACCGCCGTCGGCGGCATCGGCGGCGGGTTCGGCGTCTGCGACGCCTCGACGAGGAGCTGGTCGCAGGCTGCTTCCGTCTCGCCGATCAGCCGGTGCATGAATTCTTCCTTGCCGAGGCCCGGCGGGATCGGCGGCAGGAAGCGCGCCTTGATCGTACCGGGATAGCGCAGGAATTTGCGGCGCGGCCAATAGAGGCCGGCGACGTGAGCGACGGGCACCACTGGAATGCCAAGTTGCGCATAAAGTTCGACGATGCCGTATTTGTAGACCGGTTCGTCGCCCGGCGCACGGCGCGTGCCCTCGGGATAGATGATGAGCTGGCGCGGATTGCGCGCCAATTCCTGTTTGGTCGCGGCGATAACCATCTTCAATGCCTTCGAGCGGCTGCCGCGATCGACCGGAATCATCCGCATCTTCAAGATGTACCAACCGAAGAACGGGATCCAGGTCAGCTCCCGCTTCAATATGTAAACGGGATCGTCGAGATACGGCAGGAAAGCGATCGTGTCCCAGAAGGACTGATGCTTCGGCGCCAGGATGAAGGAGCCTTCAGGCAGGTTTTCCTGGCCGGTGATCTCACTCCTGGTGCCGGCGACCTTATCGTAGAGCCACATGCTGGTGCGCGACCAGAATTTCGGCACAAACCAGGCGCGATGGCGCGGCGACAGGAAATAATACGGAGTCCAGAGGATCATCTGGACGATCAAGTTGAGGTAGAAGGCGAGATTGAACGCCAGCGAGCGGAAATAGAGCATACAGCAAGTGCCCGGTGAGGAGGTGTGCGTTGGTTACACCAAGCGCCGGCAAAAAGGAAACGGTGCAGCAGTGGCCGGCAATGAGCCGGTGTCCGCTCCTTTGCTCTGATTTACCACGTCGACTGTGCCAGCCGCTCCTTCAGGCGCGGGGCGGCGAAATCGAGAAACGCACGCAGTTTCACTGGCAGCAGACCCTGGCCGGCATGGACGAGACTCACCGGCCATGGGTCTGGCTCGAACTCCTGCAACACCGGGCGCAGCGTACCAGACCGGAGGGCGGGGGCGATCTGGTAGGAAAGCAGCCTCGTCACGCCGACGCCGGCAATCGCCGCATCGATTGCTGCCTCTGCCGTGTTGACCCGTAACCTGGAGCGGACCGGCACGCTGAATTCAGCCTTGCCGGTGGCGAAGCTCCAACTGGCGGCGGTGAGCCCTTCGAAGGTGATTGCACTGTGTCCTGCAAGGTCTTGCGGCGTTTTCGGTGTGCCGTGCTCGGCGAGATAGGCCGGGCTCGCACAAACGACGCGGCGGATTGAACCCAGGCGGGTGGCGATCAGGCTCGAATCGGCAAGCTCGCCGATGCGGATGGCGAGGTCGATGTGCTCTTCGACCAGCTGGGTTATCCGGTCGGCGAGTGTAAGCCGCACACTTACCTCGGGATAGACGGAGAGGAAGCCGGTGACGACCGGCAGCACATGCAGGCGGCCGAAGACGATCGGCGCAGTGACGATCAGTTCGCCGGTCGGGGCGCTGTATTCGCCGGCGGCCATTCGCTCGGCCTCGCCGATCTCATCGAGAATACGGCGACAGGCGGCGAGATAGGCGTGGCCCGCATCGGTCAGCGACAGCTGCCGCGCCGAGCGGTTCAACAGCCGTGTCTTCAGGTGCCTTTCCAGGTCCGAAACCTTGCGGCTGACCGTCGTCAGCGGAATGCCGAAGCGACGCCCGGCAGCCGAGAGGCTGCCTGTCTCCGCCGCGGCAACGAAAAGCGACATGGACTGGAGGCGATCCATAGCTCTACCGAAAATTTGCCCTTCCGAAAAACGGAAGGATAGGTTGCAGATATGGCATCTGCATCTCGAAGACGGAAGGCCCTATTCTCGTAAGCGAACAATGCAGCGCACTCGGCGCCTAAGGAGATCTTCATGAACGCTCACACCAGCGATGTCGCCTTCACCCCGACGGTGAAGGCGATCCAGGCCCGCAAGGGCTCGCGCCAGGCCTATGCCCGTGTCGAGGAGCGTGGCAGCTGGCAGGCGGCAATCACGCCCGATCTCGCCGCCTTCATCGAGGCGCAGACCAGCGTCTTTCTGTCGACCGCCAATGCGGACGGGCAGCCTTACATCCAGCATCGCGGCGGGCCTGCCGGTTTCCTCAAGGTGCTCGACGAACGGACGATCGGCTTTGCCGATTTTTCCGGCAACAGGCAGTTCATCACCCAGGGCAACCTCAGCGACAACCCACAGGCTTTCCTGTTTCTGATCGATTATGCGCACCGGCAGCGCATCAAGATCTGGGGCAAAGCGCAAGTCGTCGAGGGCGATGCCGAGCTGACCGCAAAGCTGATGCCGCAAGACTATAAGGCGCGACCCGAGCAGGTTATCCTGTTTGCGGTTTCGGCTTGGGATTCAAATTGCTCGCAGCACATCCCTTAGCGTTTCGAAGCGGCCGACGTGGCGGCGGCGCTGGGCGAACGCGACAAGCGCATCGAACGGCTCGAACAGGAGATCGCACGCTTGCGATCGGATGCAGCAGCCAGGGAATAAGAGCCAGGGAATAAAAAGTGCCGGTGCCGTTCAGCTCCCGCCTGCGGCGTCGGCCAGCGCGACGCTCTCGGTTTGCTTCACCGGCATGATGCCGCGGGCCAGCGCCAGCAGGTATTTGTTATATTCGGTGAACAGTACACGCAGCGCTTCCGGCTTGGTCAGCCAGCCGCCATTCTCGAGGTTGGTGTTGACCACCGGATAGGGCTCGAGCCTTGCGCCGTGCAGCAGCCGGCCCATTTCCAGCAGGCTGCGCGGCATGTGATAATTGTTGGTGACGAGAATGACGGTGCCGTAGGCATGGTCCTCGACCCATTTGGCGCTTTCCTCGGCATTGCCGATCGTGTCGAGCGCAGCGCGGTCGATGTCGACGCAGCATGAAAACAGCCTCTTGTCGCCGCCGGTCGCGGCTTGAAGCTGGCGGCGGCTGGCGGAAGGATGGACGCCGCTGATCAGCAGCCGCTCGCCCTTGCCTGACGCAAGCAGGCCCATAGCAGCGTCGAGTCGCGACTGGCCGCCGGTCAGCACGATGATAGCGTCGGCCCTTGCCGGATTGGCGGGCGTCGTCAGACGGCTGACGGTATTGGCGAACCAGCCGAAGCCGGCGACAAACAACGCCACAAGGGCGAGCAGAAGGAGAGCCGAGAGGCGCAACGAGCGGGCTGCCAGCAGCCGCCCATGTTTGGCGGATTGATCCGGCTTGGCAAATTCATCAGGCCCGGCGAATTCATGCGGACGCGCAACCAGCACTGGCATGCACCCAGCGGTATCGGTCGAGTCCCGAACGTCCATCATGAAATGGTTAATCCCGAAATACGGCCTTTGGTAGGAAAAAAATGCAATTTTCGTGACGAGGCGTTTTCATCCGTGATCGATCTTTCCTTTAGCCGGCGTCCGGCTGGCGAATATCGATGTCGCTGAGATAGGTAACCACGGTGAAATGGGAGGTTGCCGCCGTCAGCGCGCCGATCACCAGCACCATGACGGCGACCCCGAGATAACCCGCCGAGCCGATGGCGAAATTGCCGAACAGGGCGGTCGCCTGGTCGGCCTGCGGTGTCGCCATATTGCGTGACGACCACCAGGAGAAGACGATGAAGACGAGGATCGTCGCGGCGCCGCCTGCCGCGGCGCCCTTCATGCCGGTGACCAGAAAATGCCGGCGGAATTCGCGCGCGATGAAGCGCGCCTCGGCGCCGACGAAATGCAGCACCTCGATGATGTGGCCGTTGCCGGCCATGGCGCCGCGCGTCGCGAATACAACGGTCAGCACCGTCGCAGACAGCATCAGCGCCAGCACTGCGACACCGATCGTTACCGTGGTGCGGGCCATAGCAACCAGCCGGTCGACCCAGGTGCGATGATCGTCGAGCGAGGCGCTCGGCAGCTTCGGCGTGATTGCCGCACGCAGTGCGGCGAAATCGGGCGGACTGTTCTCGTCAATAGTGATGATGATCAGGCGGGGCACTGGCAGCTCATCGATGTTCAGGCCCGAGCCTAGCCAAGGCTCGAGCAGTCGGGCCGTTGCTTCGCGATCGACGATCCTGGCGCTTTTCACGCCAGGGAATTCGCCTGCGATCTGCGAGGCAAGCGCAAGTGCGGCCTCCATGTCGAGGCCGTCGACCGGCTTGATCTGGATGGTCGCTTCGCGCGAGATCTGGTTCTCCCAGACGGAGGCGGTGTCACGCACCAGCGTGACTGCGCCAAACGTCAGGCAGGACAGAAACGTCATGATTGCGATGACCAGCACCAGCGCCCGGCCGGCGATGTTCTGCGCCGGCACGATCGGCGCCATCTTGCGCTGGACGCGGGGCTTTGCCGCCGCGGCGTCCTGACCCTCGAAATGTTCGACGGAGAGCTCAGTCATAGATGTCCAGCCTTCCGCCGGCCAGGATCATTCGCCGTGCGTCGACCTGTTCCATCAGGCCGAGGTCGTGGGTGGCAATCACCACGGCTGTCCCCAGCCGGTTGAGCTCGATGAACAACCGCAGCAAGCGTCGCGCCAGCGGCGGGTCGACATTGCCGGTCGGCTCGTCGGCGAGCAGGATCTCGGGCTGCTCGATCAACGCCCGGGCGATGGCGGCGCGCTGCTTCTCGCCGCCAGACAGCACCGGCGGCAGCACATGCATGCGCTCGCCGAGGCCGACCCATTTCAGCAGCTCGGTGACGTCGGTGCGGTAGGTCGCCTCCTCGCGGCCCCGCACGCGTAGCGGCAAGGCCACGTTCTCATAGGTGGTCATATGGTCGAGCAGGCGAAAATCCTGGAACACCACGCCGATGCGCCGTCTCAGATGCGGCAATTCGGTGCGCGAGATGCGCGAACGGTCCTTGCCGAAAATGGTGATCAGGCCACGCGTCGGCTTCAGCGACATGAACAAAAGCCGCAGCAACGTCGTCTTGCCGGCGCCTGAAGGTCCGCTCAGGAACTGAAAGGAGCGCTCCGGAATGTGCAAGGAGATGTCGCGGAGAATCTCCGGACCCATGCCATAGCGGAGGCCGACATTTTCGAAGCGGATCACTTTCGACGACCTGAAATTCTTGGCGGCAAGATGCCACCCCTTTCTGTGGTAAGACCATCGGCCGGCATGGTTAACCGACGGTTAATTTGGCGGCTTTTCGAGCGAGTCACAGGGGTTCCGGTGGGGAAGCGTTAACCATTTCCGTTTACCCAAATGAAACGAACGGCGAACAGGGCTGTAGCGTCAGGCCATGATGGCTGAGGATCGAACCGCGCGCCCGGTTTCCGGCGAAATCATGACCGATCCGGCCGCCGAGCCGGAACGCATCAGGCATGACGTGACCGCCGACGTCATCGATGCCGACTATGAGGTGCTGCCCCGCCATTTTGCACGTCCAGACTTTGCGCCGCCACCTGCCCGCATGATTTCCACGCCTTCGATCGAAGGCATGGGCATGTTGCGCAAGCCCGAAACCGCCGTCGAAAGGCCGTTGTGGGTGCACGGCGGGCCGATCTTCTGGATTGCCGGCGTCGGTGCCGCCTTTGCCGCCTTCTGGATGTCGGGCGGCCATACGCTGGTTCGTTAGAACGGCGCCAGAAAACAACAGGTCACCAGGTAAACGATTCGCGACGCGCTGGGGGCATCCGACCGTTCGCGGGCGTCCTGCGAAAGATTTGGCCTTGCCAGCCGGCTCGACATGCCTAGAAACGGGGTTGAAGACCGTTTCGGTCGGCTTCGCCTACACGGCGATCATTTCTGGAAGGGCAGCCAATGCCAGTTGTGCGCGGCAAGGACATCGAAGTCCTGTTTTCAGCGTCCGCCATTGCGCGGCGGAACCTGGAACTTGCCAAGGAGATCGCCGGGCACGACTACCACGACCTTCTGGTAATCTCGGTGCTGAAGGGATCATTCATCTTCGCCGCCGATCTTATCCGTGCCATGCACGATGTCGGCCTGTCGCCGGAGGTCGAGTTCATCTTCATCTCCAGCTATGGCGCCGGCACGACCAGCGGTGAGGTGAGGGTGCTGCGCGACATCGACAACGAGGTCGCCGGTCGCGATGTGCTTCTCATCGACGACATTCTGGAATCCGGAAAAACGCTGAGTTTCACCCGCGACCTCATGCTGTCGCGCGGCGCGAGGAGCTGTGCCATCGCCGTGCTGCTCGACAAGCGCATGCGCCGCCAGACCACGCTCAACGCCGACTATGTCGGCTTCGACTGCCCCGATTATTTCGTCGTCGGCTATGGCATGGACGTCGCCCACGCGTTTCGCGAATTGCCGTTCGTCGGCATCGTCAAGGGCGACGCCTAGTTGGGTTGTCGCCGCTCGCGGTTCAGGAAACATCAACTTTTCCTCGCCAAATATCCTGCCCATGGCAAAGCTCCTGATCGTCGAGGACGATGAATCCGTCCGCAGCCTCGCCGCCCGTGCGCTCGAACGCGCCGGGCATAATGTCACTGTTGCCGCCGATGGCGCGCACGGTCTTTCTCTGATCGGGGCGGCGCAGGGGGGCTACGACCTTGTGCTGTCCGACATCCGCATGCCCGAGATGGACGGCATCGAGATGGCCAAGGCGGCAGTGGCGCTGTTCCCGGCGGTGAAGATCGTGCTGATGACCGGCTATGCCGACCAACGCGAGCGCGCCGAGGAATTGGACGGCATTATTCTCGACGTCGTGCAAAAACCGTTCGCGCTGGCTGAAATCCGCGCCCGCGTCGAACAGGCGCTCGCCTGCTTCGCCTAAAGCCTAAGGTCGACCGCCTTCAGGCAGGGTCGCCGGTCGCCGCAATGGCTGGCTCGCCGCTCCGCCGCGGGCCGGCATTGAGCGCAAAAAGCCCGGCGCCGATGATGAGGGCTGCGCCGGCCGCCGTCGCTGGTCGCGGCATTTCGGCAAAGAACAGAAAACCCCATAGCGGCGACCAGATGATACCGGTGTATTCGAAGGTAGCGACGCTGTTGGCGGGCGCCAGCCGGTAGGCCTGCGACAACAGGATCATTCCGGCCGAGGCAACGAAGCCGCATGCCCCCATCTTGAGGAGATCCGGCGTCGCCGGCCAGGCCCATGGCCGGACGAGGAACTCGAGGCTCGGATGCACGGCGTGGTCAATGCCTGCCAGCCAAAACAATGCCGCTACCAAGGCCGCGCCGACCAGATAGGCGCCGTTCTGATAGAACGCCATGACGGTCGAGGATTCGGTGTCGCCGATCTTGCGCGCCATCAGCTGCGAGAAACCGTAGAGCAGAGCCGAACCTAGCGACAGCAGCGCCGCCCAGTCGAACAAGCCGGCGCCTGGGCGCACCATCACCAGCACGCCGAGCATGCCGACCAGGACGGTGGCGAGCGCCTGCCAGGACACGCGTTCGCCGAGATAGGGGCCGGCCAGCGCCATGATGAACAGCGGCGCCATGAAATAGAGCGCCACCGCGTCAGCCAGCGGCAGGGCGGCGATTGCCAGATAGTAGGCCGTGTAGGAGGTGAACTGGATGAAGGCGCGCATCGTCAGCATGCCGAACCGCTTCGACAGGATTGCCTGCAATCCGACATCGGCGTGGACGAGGAAAACCAGGATCGGCAAGGCGACGATCGAGCGGATCGCCATCACCTCGGTGACCGGATAGTGGCTCGACACCGCCTTGACCAGCGGGTCCTGCAGCGAAAAGACCAGTACGCCGAGACAGAGGCTGAGGATGCCGAGCACAAGCCGATTCTGCATAGGCGCTCCTGTCCCCGCGTGCGCGGCCGAACGCAGGCCTGCATCCGGGTAAAAAGAACCCGCCGCCATTTCGGGCAGCGGGTACGAGTGAGGACTTTTGATTGGTCCGCGGCCGATTTCGCGGCCGCATATCCAATGGGTAAGGCGAACTATCGTCCGCCGTTTGACATGTTGCAAACGAATTGGAATGATGCCAGCAATCAGATTTTCTTATGGCGGGCACATGCGACCCAATCTCGACAGCGACCTGTTGCGAACCTTCGTGGCGGTCGCCGACAGTGGCAATTTCACCAAGGCGGCGGAGCGGGCCGGCCGCACCCAGTCGGCGGTCTCGATGCAGATGAAGAAGCTTGAAGGCATGATCGGCGACAGCCTGTTCGAGCGCGGCTCGCGCGGTGTGGCGCTGACACGGCGCGGCGGCGAGCTCATCGCCAACGCCAGGCGCATCGTTTCACTGCTCGACGAGACGGCGGCATCGATGGTCGCGGCGCCGCTTGGCGGGCCGGTGCGCATCGGTATCCCGGAGGAATATGGCCACGCGATCCTGTCGCGCGCGCTCGGCGCCTTTGCCAAGCGCCATCCTCAGGTCGACATCACCGTCCGCTACGCGCATTCCGGTGCGCAGATCGCGGCGCTCGCCGCTGGCGAGCTCGATCTGGCGGTGGTGTTCGAATGGCAGGATCTGTTGGGCGGTGAGGTGCTGATGCATGACCCGACCGTATGGGTGACGTCAGAGCTGCATCACATGCATGAGGAGCGGCCGGTGCCGATCGCGCTCTACAACCGTGCCGGTTGGTGCAAGGATTTCGCGATAAAGTCGCTGGAACAGCGCGATCTCGCCTATCGTGTCGCCTACACCAGCGATACCAATGGCGGCCTGCGGCTCGCCGTCACCTCCGGGCTGGCGATTGCGCCGATCTCGCGCAGCAACATCCCGGCCGGCTGCCGCGAGCTTACGACCGCCGACGGGTTCGGCGACATCGATTCCTCGAACGTGGTGCTGCGGCGCAACCCGAACGCTTCCGGCGAGGCCATCGACGGCATGGAAGAGGCGATCCGCGAGGCTTTCACCAACCGTTAAAGAATGCCGCTCGGTCCGGCGGTGGCGGCCACCACGGACCGCGCGCGGCGATCTTCCGAATACAGGCAGCCTTACTTCAGCTCCAGCAGCCGCTCCAGATAGCTGCGCTCGATATCGGGGCTGAGTGCATTGCCGAGCCGCTTGCGGATCGCTTCGAGGATTTGGCGGGCACGCTGCACGTCGATCTCGTCAGGCACTCTCACCGAACTCCCGTCATCGGGACCCTCGCTGGTGCGGGGCCGCCCGAGCGGGTCACGGTCGGCATTCTGCTGTCGTCCGCCCTGGCCGTTGCCGCCCTGGTCGCCTTGCATCGCCTGCAATTGCTTCATCATGTCCTTGGCGCCCCTGCGCAAGGCTTCCAATGCGCGGCCCTGGTGACCGACGGCCTGGTCGCCTTCGCCCTCGCCGAGCGCCTGTTCGGCATTGCCCATGGATTTGCCGGCCTCGCCAAACCCCTCATTGGGGTCGAGGCCCATGCCTTCGAGGCTCTTCCTCAATTGATCGAGCTCGCTCTGCAGCTTGCCCTGGCCTTCCTGCAACTGCTTCATCGCATCGGCGAATTCCTGCGGCGTCATCTGCCCCGGCCGGCCGAGCGGATCGCGGTCGTCGCCCAGGCCGGGCTTGCCCTGTTCGTCCATCGGGCCCGGCTCACCGTTCTCGCCGAGCTGCTCGTCGCGGTTCTGCCCGCGCTGTTGCTGGCCACGCTGCATCTGGTCCATGCGGAAGGTGTCGTTCATCATCTCCTGCTGGCGCCGCATGATCTCGCCCAGCTTATCCATCTGCTGACGCATCTCGCTGTCCTGCTGACCGCCTTGTTGCTGGCGGCCTGCCTGCAGATTGTTCATCATGTCCTGCAGCTCAGACAGCAATTGCTGCGCCTGGTCGCGATTGCCGGATTTCGCCAGGTTCTCGATCTGGTCCATCATGCGGTCGATGTCGCTCTGGCGCAGTTCCCGGCCGTTCTGCTGCATCTGTGGCGCATTCGGATTCTGCTGCGCCCGCGCCGCGAATTCCTGCAGGAACTGGTTCATCGCCTCGCGCAGTTCCTTCATCGCCTTCTCGATCTCCTGGTCGCTGGCGCCGTTCTTGATCGCATCCTGCAGCGCCTGCTGCGCCTGGCGCAGCCGCTTCTCGGCCGCCGACAGATTGCCTTCCTCGATGCCGAGCGCGATCTCCCAGAGGTAAGCGACCTCGTCGCGCAATTGATCGTCGCTGCCGGCCATCTTCAGCCGGGTGCGGGCGCTCATGATGGCGAGGTAGTGCGTCATGTTGTCGAACGTGTCTTCGGGCCTGAGCGTGATCGCATCCATCAGGTCGAGCACGCGGTCCTTGGCATAGGCGTCGAGCGCCAGCATGCGGCGCTGCTCGACCACGGCCCGCGCCAACGGGTTGGAGAATGGCCGCTCCGGCATCACCAGCGTCTTGGTTTCGCTGGTCGCGGTATGTCCGGCACCGTCGGTGGCGACAAGCGACAGCTTGACGTTGCCACCGGCCCAGGCATGGTCGGTCAGGTCCTTCGTCGTCTTAGCGGCATTGGCCTTGCCGCCGCGGCGCGGCAACGTCAGCGGCATTTCCGGCGGGCCATAGAGCGGATGCGCGTTGGGCGCCTGCGGATCGGCCAATGCGAAAACCGCCTTGGCGGAGGCCGCGCCATAGTCGTCGTCGATCTGGTAGTTGAGTTCGAAGGCGCCGTTGACGGCGCGCTTCGGCTCGCCGACAAAGCGGATCTGCGGCGGCTTGTCGGGAATTATGGCGAAGGCCCAGCGGCCGAGCTCGCCGTCGCCGGACTGCAGCGTCAGCGTGCCGTCGGCCGTCAACTTGCCGCTGAACTGGCGCACGGTCGAAGGCGTTGCCGGAGTTGCCTCAGTCTTGGCGGCTTGCGGCCCGCTCGGATCGATGGCGCGGGTGTTGCCGCCGGTATCGGCGTAACTCAGCGTTTCCTCGCCCGAACCGCCGGTGACGCGCAGCGACACATCGCTGCCCTCCGGAACGGTGAAGGTAGGCGCCGTTTGAGTGGCGTTGTTGGCAAGGACTGGGGCGTTCAGGAATATTGGCGGCCTGCCGGTATAGGCCGGCGGCGTCACCCAGGCATCAATGCGCGGCGGCACGACGTCGCGGGCGGCACGGGCAACAAAGCCGTCGCCCAGCCTGCCGCCCGACGGCCCGAAGGAGAAGGCAAAGGCAGTGACCAACAAAAGCGCGGCGACGGCGCGCAACGCCCACGGGTCGCGTTCCGGCACGCGTGTGCGCGGCACGTCGCCGCCAAGCTCGCCCAGCCGGTCCGCCATGCGCCGCTGATGCTCGCGCCACAGGGCTTGCGAAAAAATACTTTCCTTGCCGCTCGGACGATCGGTCTGGACCTGCACCGGGCTGTGCAGGAGCCGGTTGGCCGCCTCGATGCGGCGGTCGACCTCGGCACTGGATGGCGTGCGGAAGAAACGCAGCGGATAGAGTGCGGCAAGCGCTGCGACGCCGAATGCCGTGATAAGACCGATCCGCGCCAGATCGGGCAAAAATGGGAACAGGCCGAGCCACGAAATGCTGAGGAACAGGCTGGCGACGATGATCAGCGGCAGCAGCAATGGCCAGCCGCGTTCGACGATTATCGAGACCTGCGTCCCCAGCCGGCTCAAGGCAAGGCGCCTGGCCAGACTGCGATCGCTGGTGAAAATGGGTCGTTGCGTCATCGGCCCTTCCTGGCCGGGCGGGATAGCCCAAGCCTCACGAGTCTATCGCATGGGCCCGAAAAGTCGATTTCCGGGAAGCACGATGCGAAGACCTAAAATCTTAGCGCGTACTTCGTGCGTCCAAGCGGATGCACATCGCCCCAAGGATACCAACAAACACGGCGAAGGCGAGGCGGTTCCCCAAAACGTGAACAATAATGCCCCGGATATTGTCAGAATTTCGCCGGATTGGCGTTTGCGCCGCAGACCAGTACGGCAACGCGCTCGCCTCTAGCCGGTGCGTAGCGGCCGGACAGTAGCGCCGCGAAGGCGGCCGCACCGCCCGGCTCGGAGATGATTCGCACGCGGTCCCACAGCGCCGCCTGGGCGGCGACAATGTCGTCGTCGCCGACCAGGATCGAGCGCTCGACGAATGCCTCGGCGATAGGAAACATCATTTCGCCGACACGCTTTGGCGCGAGCGAATCGGCGGCGACGCCCTCAGCCGGCGCGTCGACGGGTCGGCCCGCCGCGAACGCGCGATGAAGCGTCGGCGCACCCTCCGGCTCGACCGCGATGATCCTGATGCGGCCGGAAAACCAGGCGGCGATGCCGCCGATCAGGCCGCCGCCGCCGACAGCAACCAGCAGGGTGTCGAGCTTCGGCAGGTCGGCCTCGATTTCGAGGCCGAGCGTGCCCTGCCCGACCAGCGTCTCCTCCTGGTTGAAGGCGTGGATCTGCAGCGCGCCGGATTTTTCGGCGAAGCTCTCGCTGGCGGCCAGCGCCTCGGCATAACGGGCGCCGCCGACGATCAGCTCGGCGCCGTAGCCGCGGAATGCGGTCCAGCTTGGCCTGCGGGCTCACTTCGGGAACAAAGATGGTCGCCTTGTGGCCGAGTCGCATGGCGGCATAGGCGACGGCGGCGCCGTGATTGCCGCCCGATGCGGCGACGACGCCGGCCGCAGGAACCGGCCGTTCGAGGAGATTGGTGAACGCACCACGCGCCTTGAACGAGCCGGAATGCTGCAAACACTCAAGCTTCAGGTCGACCGGCAGAGGCGGGCGGCCGAAATCGGCCATGTCGACGCGCAGCACCGGCGTGTGGCGCACGAAGGGCCGGATGCGGGGTTCCATCGCCGCAATGCGCTCGCGTGTGATCGTGTGGCCGTGCAGCATGCTTTCACTCCCAGGGCTGACATTCAGAGTTGACATTACTTAGTAACTTGGCAAAGTAGCTAAATGCAAGAGGTCGACGTCTTCAAAGCGATTGCCAACGAGCGCAGGCTGCAGATCCTCGATTGGCTCAAGGACCCGCGCGCGCATTTTCCGCCGCAGGCGGACGGCGATCTGGTCGACGACGGAGTCTGCGCGCTGCTGATCGCGGAAAAGCTGGGGATCACCCAAGCGACGCTCAGCGAACATATGCGCGTGCTCACCCAGGCAGGGCTTTTGCGCAGCAAGCGCATCAAGCAGTGGACATTCTATCGCCGGAACGAGAACAGGATCGCCGAAACCAGGGCGCTCATTCAGCACCGCCTGTAGCTGCAGAGTTCTACTCCAACCAGTCCGGCACCGAGTCCAGTCCGATCAGCTCGTCATAGGTCTGGCGCGGGCGCACAACGTGGAAGCGGTCGCCGTCGACCAGCACTTCCGGTACCAGCAGCCTGGTATTGTAGGTGCCGGCCTGGACGGCGCCATAGGCGCCGGCGGTGGCGACAGCGATCAGGTCGCCGGATTTCAGCCGGGGCAGGTCACGGTCGAGCCCGAGATAGTCGCCGGTCTCGCAAACCGGGCCGACGACGTCGACCTTCATGCGCGGCGCTGCGGCCGGCTGCTGCGCCACCGGCTTGATGTCGTGGAAAGCATCGTAAAGCGTCGGCCGGATCAGGTCGTTCATCGCGGCGTCGACGACGAGGAAGTTCTTGGCGTCGCCCTCCTTCACGAAGATCACCGCCGAGACCAGGATGCCGGCATTGCCGACGATCAACCGGCCTGGCTCGAACATCACTTTCAGCCCGAGTTCGGCGACATGCTTTCTGACGATCCGGGCATAGGCATCGGGCAAAGGCGGCGGGTTGTTGTCGACGCGGTAGGGAATGCCAAGGCCGCCGCCGACATCGATGTGCTCGATGGCATGACCGTCGGAGCGCAAGGCGCCGACCAGCTCCACCAGCAGCGCAAAGGCCTCGTCGAAGGGCTGCAATTCGGTGATCTGGCTGCCGATATGGGTGTCTATGCCGGTGACCTTGATGCCCGGCAGCTCAGCCGCGCGGGCATAAACCTCTCGTGCCTGCTGCCAGGGAATGCCGAACTTGTTCTCGGCCTTCCCAGTCGAAATTTTGTTGTGCGTCCTGGCGTCGACATCCGGATTGATGCGCAGCGAGATCGGCGCGATCTTGCCCAGCGCGGTCGCGCGGGCCGACAGCAGCTCCAGCTCCGGTTCGGATTCGACGTTGAAACAGAGAATGCCGGCCGAGAGCGCAAAATCCATCTCGCGCGCGGTCTTGCCGACGCCCGAAAACAGGATCTTGCTTGCCGGAATGCCGGCCGCCAAAGCGCGGCGCAATTCGCCCTCCGAGACCACGTCGGCGCCGGCGCCGAGTCTTGCCAACACCTTCAGCACGGCCTGGTTCGAATTCGCCTTCATGGCATAGCAGACGAGGGCGTCGAGCCCGGCAAAGGCCTCTGTGAAGACGCGAAAATGCCTGGTCAACGTCGCCGTCGAATAACAATAGAACGGCGTGCCGACGCTGGCGGCGATGTCTGATATCGCCACGTCCTCGGCATGCAGCGCGCCGTCGCGGTAGTCGAAATGGTTCACGAGATTGGTCCGAAAAATCAGAGCAGCGGGTCGAGGATGAATTTCTTGTCCTCAACAGGTTTTTCCGGTTCCGGCGGCAAAGGTTGCTTGGCCTTCTCGGCGTCCTTGCGGGCCTGCACGGCGGCCGCGTAGGGCGTATCGAGCGCAGCCTTCCTGCCGCAGGCCGCAACGGTGGCCATTGCTGCCAACAGCGCCAGCGTCACCAAAATCCTGCTTCCGGTCATCGTGCCATCCGTCCGAAACTGTTGCCCGCAGCCGCTTCTAGCCGAGTTTTGCGGCCATTGCACCCCGCGTCTTACGCCTTGGCGAGCCGCTTTTTCCAGTAGCGGATCTGCTTGCGCACCTCGGACGGCGCGGTGCCGCCGAAGCTCGTGCGGCTCTTTACAGAATTCTGCACGGCAAGAACCGAAAACACGTCGGCGCTGATACCGGGGTGAATGGACTGCAGATCCTCCAGCGAAAGCCTGTCGAGCCCGATCTTCCTGTCGTCGGCCAGCGCCACCGCCCGGCCAGTGATATGGTGCGCCTCGCGGAACGGCAGGCCGAGCGTGCGCACCAGCCAGTCGGCGAGGTCGGTCGCAGTCGAATAGCCGGCGCCGGCCGCCTTTTTCATCGCCGCGGTGTTCACCGTCATGTCGTGCACCATGCCGGTCATTGCCGCCAGCATCAGGTCGAGCGTCTCGGCCGCGTCGAAGACGGATTCCTTGTCTTCCTGCATGTCCTTGCCATAGGTCAGCGGCATGCCCTTCATTACTGTCAGCAAGCCGACGAGGTGCCCGGTGACGCGGCCGGTCTTGCCGCGCACCAGTTCGGCAGCGTCGGGATTCTTCTTCTGCGGCATGATCGACGAACCCGTCGAGAAACTATCCGACAGCCTGACGAAGCCGAATTGCGGCGTCGACCATATGATGATCTCTTCAGCCAGCCGCGACAGATGCGTCGCGCAGATCGCTGCTACGCCCAGGAACTCGAGCGCGAAATCGCGATCCGAAACGCTGTCGAGCGAATTGCGCATCGGCTCGCGGAAGCCAAGCGCCTTCGCTGTCTCGTGCCTGTCAATCGGAAAGCTGGTGCCGGCAAGGGCGGCAGCGCCGAGCGGGCTTTCATCCATACGCTCAATCGCGTCGCGGACGCGAGACAGGTCGCGCGCAAACATCTCGACATAGGCCATGCAGTGATGGCCGAAGGTCACCGGCTGCGCCGCCTGCATGTGGGTGAAGCCCGGCATCACCGTTGCCACATGCTCCTCGGCCCGATCCAGGAACGCCGCGATCAGGCCCTTCAGCGCCTCGGCGGCGCGAAAGCACTCGTCCTTGACCCACAGCCTGAGGTCGACCGCCACCTGGTCATTGCGCGAGCGGGCGGTATGCAGGCGGCCAGCCGCGGGGCCGATCAAATCGGCCAGACGGGCCTCGATATTCATGTGGATGTCTTCCAGCCTGGTGGAGAACTCGAATGTGCCGGCCTCGATCTCTGCCAGGATCGTGTTCAGCCCGTGAGTGATTTTTTCTTGATCGGCCGCCGAAATAATGCCCGTTTGCGCCAGCATCTGGCAATGGGCGATCGAGCCGCGAATATCCTGCGCATAGAGTTTGCGGTCGAACGAGATCGACGCGTTGATCGCTTCCATGATTGCGGCCGGACCCGAGGCAAAACGTCCGCCCCACATCTGGTTGCTGGCCTTCTTGTCGTTCATCGCTATAACCCGTGCTCCGGAGCAGTTTTTCAAAAATGGCAGACGGCAATAGATTCTTCCCGGCTTTGCGTCTCATCCTCGCCGCTTTGGTTGCGGGCATGCTGGCCGGCGCGGTCGCGGTATATGTCAGGGAAAGCAGTTCTGGCAACAAGGCGCCCGCGCAAGTGGCCGCCGGCGGCGGCAAGGACGACGCCGCCTGCGTCGCCAAGACCGACCGTGCCAAGAAGATCGCCGCCGCTGCTGCCGGCCAGGTTGCCGCGCTTTTGCCAGCGGATCCGCCGCAATCGCTGAAAAGCCTTGCGTTCAACGGCCCCGACGGGAAGCCGACGACGATCGCCGATCATGCCGGCAAGACGGTGTTGCTCAATCTGTGGGCGACATGGTGTGCACCTTGCCGCGCCGAAATGCCGGCGCTCGATGCGCTGCAGAAGGAGATGGGCAGCGATGCGTTTCAGGTTGTTGCCGTCAACGTCGATGCCGGCGACGATGCCAAACCGAAGAAATTCCTGGAGGACACCGGCGTCAAGTCGCTCGGCTACTATCGCGATGCGACGATGGCGCTGTTCAACGACGTCAAGACGCGCGGCCTGGCGCTAGGTCTGCCCGTCACCATGCTGATCGATGGGCAAGGCTGCCTCATCGCCCATATGAACGGCCCGGCCGAATGGTCGGGGCCGGATGCCAAGCGTCTGGTCGAGGCGGCGCTTCAGCCGGGATAGGCTCAGACCGTGCGCAGGCGCGGCTTGAGCACGGCAATGCTTGCGCCGCGTCGGCTGGCTGTGCGGATTGCCGGAGCAGCCACGCCCGTCAGTTCGCCGAACGTCTCGATCGGAGCCGGTTTGCCGAGGTAATAGCCTTGCCCGATCTCGCAAGCCTCGGCATCCAGGAACTGCAATTCACCCGGCGTCTCGATGCCCTCCGCAAGGACCGGTAGGCCGAGACCGCGTCCAAGCCCCAGCACGGCGCGGACGATCGCCGCGAACTGGGCGTTCTTGTCGACCGATTTGATGAACGAGCCGTCGATCTTGATCTTGTCGAAAGGAAAGGCGCTAAGGTTGGACAGCGAAGAGTAGCCGGTGCCAAAATCGTCCATCGCTACATGCACGCCAAGCGCCTTGACCTGCCTCAACGCCGCCAGCGCGCGGGGCATATCCTTCACCAGGGCTGTTTCGGTGATCTCCAGTTCCAGCCTGCCGGGTGCCAGGCCGGACCTCGCCAGTGCGTCATGCACCTTGCGGCTGAAGTTCGGATTGTGAAGCTGCACGGCGGAGACGTTGACGGCGACCATCAGCGGATTTGTCCAGCGAGCAGCATCGTTACAAGCCGTCGTCAGCACCCAGTCGCCGATCTGGGCGATCGCGCCACTGTCCTCGGCCACGGGGATGAAAACAGCCGGAGAAATATCACCCCGCTCAGGGTGCTGCCACCGGACCAGGGCTTCGAAGCCGATCATCCTGCCGCCGCGGATTTCCTTCTGAGGCTGGTAGACGAGGTGGAACTCCTTGCGGGCGATGGCCTGGCGCAATTCATGCTCCATCACGCGCTTGTCGCGGGCCGCGGTGCCCATGGCTATCTCGAAAAACCGGTAAGTGTCCCTGCCTTCGGTTTTGGCGCGATGGAGTGCCGTGTCGGCGTGGCTGATCAGGCCGGCCTGGTCTTCGGCATCCAGCGGAAAGAAGGCGATGCCGATGCTGGCCGAGACGAGGCCGGAGCCGACCGAAACCCTGTTTTCCTCGCGGATCGCCGCCAGCAAGTCCTCGGCTATCCGGCCTGCGGCCAGGGGGTCGGGGAGGTTCGGAGCTATGATGGCAAATTCGTCGCCGCCGAGACGCGCGAGCATCTGTCCGTGGCGCGGAATGCCGGAAATGCAGTGCGCGAGCTTCTGCAGCATCGCGTCACCGGCGCTGTGGCCGTAGAGGTCGTTGACTTGCTTGAACCGGTCGAGGTCAAGCAGCAGGAGCGCCAGATATCCATCCTTGCCGCCACGATCCATCGAGGCGAATTCCGCTTCCAGCCGGGAAGAAAAGCTCCGCCGATTGGCAAGCCCGGTAAGCGGATCGAAATGCGCGAGGCGGAGGATCTCTTCTTCTGCCTTCTTGCGCTCACGGATGTCGCGAACGGCAAGCACCGTATGAGGCCTGCCGCAGTAGGTGATCTTCCTGGCGATCAGCTCGACAGGAATTCTCGCGCCGTCGCTGCCCCTTAATGTCGCTTCCTGCGCCTGTTCGCCGAAGCCGGACATAGCGGCTGTGCTCTGTCCGTCGAAAAGCTCGCCGAGTTGCATCGTGTTCAGGGTGGCTGTCGCTGTTCCGGTCAGCTTCGCCATACTGTCATTGGCACTGACGATGCGGGTGCCATCGCAAACGATCAGACCTTCCACCGCCGCATTGGCGAGATCGTGCATGCGCTCGGCCTCGAGCTTCTGGTGGCGAAAGCGCAGATCGATCCACAGCGCGGCACCTGACAGCACAAGGATTACAAGGCTGGCGACCGCTGCGGCAAAGGCCTGGGAAATGGGCTCGATGGAATGTTCGGATATTTCAATCGAGGAATCCGGAATGATCGACACCGCGGCCATCGCGATGAAATGCAAGCTGCAAATGGCCAGCGTCAAAAGCGCGGCGCCGCCGAGAGTCGCGAGCGCTGACGGGCGGCGCAAGACGACCAGGAGCGCCAGTGCCGCAAGGGTCACGCCGGCCAGAAGCGATATCGCGACAAGGAGCAGGTTCCATACGACCCGGCCTTCGACCTCGAAAGCGGCCATGCCGATGTAGTGCATCGTCGCGATGGCGCCGCCGAGAATGGCGCCACCGACGAGGAAATGGTCGATGCCGCGCCGCAAGGTGGCGACCCACATCCCAAGCGCGGTCAGGATGACGGCGGCGGCAAGCGAAAAGGCGGATAATCCCGGATTGTATGCGTTCGGTATTCCCGGCGTAAAGGCGGTCATGGCGATGAAATGCGTCGCCCATATGCCGAACCCGGTCGAGGCCGCGGCGATCATCAGCCAGACAAGCCGGTTTCGCTCGGTCGATCGGCCGACATGCTTAAGGAGATTAACCGCAGAGAAACAAGAAATTCCACAGACGAGTGCGGCGAGCGCAACCAGTCTCAGGTCGTGCTGATTTACGATACAATTATAGACCGTCAGCATCCTGGTTCACTCGGTCAAAACTAACAGGGAGGTGTGACGGATTAGCTCTTGGAGATTTTAACGAATAGTTAACCCGTAGGCCATGAGGCGGGTCTTTTCGGGGGAAAACCGATGCCGCTGCGCCAAAAAAGGCGGTGATGTCGTTTCTGACGCCCGGTTTCGGTAGCGAGTGCACTTTAGGAAGGAATGGAGTTCATTGATCGGCAACAAAACCGTTGTCCGATTGTCATCAGCGCCACATATTGGCTTTGCGGAGGTGCCCCTTTCGCCAATGACAAACGGGAGATGAAACATGAAGTTCTTCGGCTTTGCGGCCGGTATCGCCGCCACCGTGACCCTGCTTTCCACCACCTCCGCCTTCGCCGTCACGCAGATCAGCTGGTGGCACGCCATGACCGGCGCCAACGCCGAGGTCGTCGCCAAGATCTCCAAGGATTTCAACGCCAGCCAGAGCGAATATGAGCTCGTTCCGGTGTTCAAGGGCACCTATCCGGAGACGCTGAATGCCGGCATCGCTGCCTTTCGTGCCGGGCAAGCGCCCGATATCCTCCAGGTGTTCGACGTCGGCACCGGCGTGATGATGGCGGCCGAGGGTGCGATAAAGCCGGTGGCCGATGTGATGACCGGCGCCGGGATGACTTTCGACAAGAGCCAGTATCTGCCCGGCATCGTCGGCTATTATTCCAAGCCGGACGGCACCATGCTGTCCTTCCCCTACAACTCCTCCTCGCCGATCCTCTACTACAACAAGGACATCTTCCAGAAGGCAGGCCTCGACGTGAACAATCCGCCCAAGACCTGGAACGAGGTTTGGGAAGCCGCCAAGAAGATCAAAACGAGCGGCGCCGCTTCTTGCGGCTATACCTCGACCTGGCTGACCTGGATTCATCTGGAGAATTTCGCGGCGTGGAATGACGTGCCTTGGGCCACCCAGCAGAACGGCCTGGCCGGCGGCGATATCGAACTCAAGATCAATGCGCCGATTTTCGTCAACCACTTCCAGGCGCTCGCCGACCTGGCCAAGGACGGCACGTTCAAATATGGCGGCCGCACCTCCGAAGCCAAGCAGATATTCCTCGCCGGCGAATGCGGCATCTTCACCGAATCGTCGGGCGGCCTCGGCGATATCGTCAAGTCCGGCATGAACTATGGCATCGGCCAGCTTCCCTACGACAGTGACGCCAAGGGTGCTCCGCAGAACACGACGCCGGGCGGTGCCAGCCTATGGGTGTTCGGCAACAAGTCGGACGAGGAATACAAGGGCGTTGCCGCCTTCTTTGCCTATCTGTCCAAGACTGATGTGCAGGAATACCTGCACCAGAAGTCGGGATACCTGCCTGTGACGCTCGCCGCGTACGAGGCGACCAAGAAATCAGGCTTCTATGACAAGAACCCCGGCCGCGAGACACCCATCCTGCAGATGATCGGCAAGTCGCCGACCGACAATTCGAAGGGCGTGCGCCTGCCGAATCTGCCGCAGGTGCGCGATATCCAGAACGAGGAGCTGGAGAAGATGCTGGCCGGCCAGCAAACCGCCCAGCAGGCGCTCGACAATGCGGTCGCGCGCGGCAACGCCGCGATCAAGGAAGCCCTGGACAACTAACGAGATCGTCTCGGTCAGTCGGTTGGAATATCGCCCACGCGAGCGCGCGTGGGCGATGCCTGGATAGCGAGGGAAATCAGCCTGTCTCCACGCGTCGTCTTTCCCAACAAGATCCTGCCCTACCTGCTGGTGGCGCCACAGCTCGCCATCACCCTGGTTTTCTTCTACTGGCCGGCCGGTCAGGCGCTTTACCAGTCGATGCTCAGGCAAGACCCGTTCGGGCTGAAGAGCAGGTTCGTCTGGTTTGCCAATTTCCGGAAGGTGCTGGCCGATCCGGCCTACCTCAACTCGATCAAGGTTACGGTGGTGTTCTCGCTTGCGACCGCGATCGTTGCCATGGTTGTGGCCCTGCTGCTCGCGGTCATGGCCGAGAAGGCCGTGCGCGGCAAAGGCCTCTACCGCACACTGTTGATATGGCCTTATGCTGTGGCGCCCGCGATTGCCGGCATGCTGTGGCTGTTTCTGTTCAACCCTTCGATAGGCTCGTTGGCCTATTTGCTGAGAAGCCTCGGCATTGCCTGGGACCCACTGCTCAACGGCACCCACGCCATGATCCTGCTGGTGTCGGCGGCTGCCTGGAAGCAGATCAGCTACAATTTCCTGTTCTTCGTCGCCGGCCTGCAGGCGGTGCCGAAAACGCTGATCGAAGCGGCGGCCATGGACGGCGCCGGCGAAACCAAGCGCTTCTGGACCATCGTCTTCCCGCTGCTTGCGCCGACAACCTTTTTCCTGCTGGTCGTCAACACCGTCTATGCCCTGTTCGACACGTTCGGCATCGTTCATGCCGTCACCGGCGGCGGGCCGGGCAAGACGACCGAGACGCTGGTCTACAAGGTCTACAATGACGGCTTCGTCAATCTGATCCTGGGCGACTCGGCGGCGCAGTCGGTCATCCTGATGGCCATCGTCATCGCGCTCACAGCGATCCAGTTCCGCTATGTGGAACGCAAAGTCCACTACGGCTGAGGGCAGCGATGATCGGCCAGTCCTCGCTCCGCACCTTCATCGCCCATGCCGTGCTCATCCTCGGCATATTGATCGTGGCTTTTCCGATCTACTACACCTTCGTGGCCTCGACGCACACGCTGCAAACGATCCTCAGGCCGCCGCTGCCGCTCTTGCCGGGCAGCCAGCTATGGAACAACTACAGTGAGGCGCTGTTCGGCGGCATCGGCCGTATCGGCGGGGTCAGCGTCGGCAGGCTGCTCCTCAACACCACGATCATGGCGCTCGGCGTTGCGGTCGGAAAGATCTTCATCTCGATCCTGTCGGCCTACGCGATCGTGTTCTTTCGCTTTCCGCTGCGCATGACCTTCTTCTGGCTGATCTTCATCACCTTGATGCTTCCAGTCGAGGTGCGCATCCTGCCGACCTACAAGGTGATGGTCGATCTCGGCATGATCGACACCTATGCCGGCCTGATCGTCCCGCTGATCGCCTCGGCCACCGCAACGCTGCTGTTTCGCCAGTTCTTCATGACCATACCGGGCGAATTGGTCGAGGCGGCGCGTGTCGACGGTGCCGGGCCATGGCGCTTCTTCTTTGATATCCTCCTGCCGCTGTCGCGGACAAACATCGCCGCGCTGTTCGTGATCCTCTTCATCTATGGCTGGACGCAGTATCTTTGGCCGCTGCTCGTCACCAACAGCAGCGACATGAACACCATCGTCATCGCGCTGAGAAAGATGGTTTCCTTCGCCGATGCCGACACCCAATGGCACCTCGTGATGGTCACGGCAATGCTGGCTATCGTGCCGCCGATTCTCGTCGTGGTGATGATGCAACGCTGGTTCGTGCGCGGCCTGGTCGAATCCGAAAAGTGAGACTCTGATGGCGACCGTCGATCTGAAGGACGTGAAGAAGGTCTATCCCAGCGGCGTCGAAGCCGTGAAGGGCGTCTCCATCGCCATTCCCGACAAGGAGCTTTGCGTGCTGGTCGGCCCGTCAGGTTGCGGCAAGTCCACGCTGCTGAGGATGATCGCCGGGTTGGAGACCATTTCGGCCGGTACAGTCGCCATCGACGGCAAGGTGGTCAACGCCATCGGCCCGACCGAGCGCGACATCACCATGGTGTTCCAGAATTACGCGCTCTACCCACATATGAAGGTCTATGACAACATGGCCTATGGCCTGCGCAACCGCGGCACGCCGAAGGACGAGATCGATAGCAGGGTACGCTCGACGGCCAAGGTGCTGGAGCTTTCGGCGCTGCTCGACCGGCGCCCGCGCGAGCTTTCAGGCGGTCAGCGCCAGCGCGTCGCCATGGGTCGCGCCATCGTGCGCAACCCGAAGGTCTTCCTGTTCGACGAACCACTGTCCAACCTCGATGCGAAATTGCGCGGGCAGATGCGCATCGAGATCAAGAATCTGCAGCGCTCGCTTGGCGTCACCTCGGTTTATGTCACGCACGACCAGCTTGAGGCGATGACGCTGGCCGACATCCTCGTCGTCATGAACGCCGGACTGGTCGAGCAGACCGGCGCGCCGCTTGATGTGTACGAGAAACCGGCCTCGACCTTCGTCGCTTCGTTCATAGGCGCACCGCCGATGAATCTGCTGGCGCTCACAGGGGCCTCCCCAAGCTTGGTATTGGCCGACGGTACGGTGATTGGCTTGGCGCCTCGACAGGGCAAGGCGGTGACACTGGGCTTTCGTCCGGAGGACGCCGATATCACCTTCGCGGCAGAGGCGCCGGCCGGCGCGCTCGCGCTGCCGGCGACAGTGGAAGCGGTCGAACCGGTCGGTGCCGAAAGCTTTCTCCATTGCGTGGCAGCCGGCAGCCGCATCGTGGTGCGCGTCTCAGGCCGCGCCAGCGCCAAGCCAGGCGACCGATTGCGCGTCGTGGCCAGGTCCGAAAAGCTGCATTGGTTCGATCAAGCGGGCAAACGGGTCGATTGAAATCGGCCTTGCGCAAAACCGTTCAGGCAAACACATGCGCCTTGCCCGACACGGTCAGCCGCACGATCTCGCCGACGGCCGGCGCGTCCATGCCCGGCTTGCGCAGGATCAATGGTGTGTTGCCGATGGCGGCCGCGTCGGGCGGATCGGGACTGTTCAAGAGACGCACGGCGATGGTGCACATCGAGCCGGCGAATTCGGATTCCGTGACCTCGCCGAACAGCATGTCCGGCGTGCCCGACATGCCTTCACGCGAGGTTCGTTTCAGCAGCACCTGCTCGGGCCGCAGCATGATGCGGGCGATGTCGCGCCGCTCGGTGCTGTCGACGGCGATGCTGCCGAGCGGCGAGGTGGCGAAGCCATCGGCGATCCTGGCCGGCAAGACGATGGCGTCGCCGAGGAACTCGGCGATTATCCTGTCCTTCGGCCTGAAATAGAGCTCGCGCGGCGTGCCGACCTGCGAGAATTTGCCGTCGCGCATCACCGCGACCTGACTGGCGAATGACAGCGCCTCGGCCTGATCATGGGTGACCAGGATGGTGGTGATGCCGGCGGTTTCAAGGAGCTCGGCCACGGCCTTGCGCATCGAGGCGCGCAGGCCGGTGTCGAGCGCCGAGAACGGCTCGTCGAGCAGCATCAGCCGCGGCTTCATGGCCATGGCGCGGGCGAGCGCGACGCGCTGCTGCTGGCCGCCGGAGAGCTCATGCGGACGGCGCTTCAGGATTCCTTTGTCCAGTCCGACGACATAGGCGAGCTCGGCGATGCGCTCACTGCGCTTTTCCTCGTGACGCCCCATGCCGAAGCCGATATTGGCGGCGATGCTCAGATGCGGGAACAGAGCGCCGTCCTGCGCCACCAGCCCGATGCCGCGGCGATGCGCCGGCACGGCCGTGTCGCCATCGGCCAGCACCTCGCCATCGAGCACGATGCGGCCCTGGTCCGGCGCCTCGAAGCCGGCGATCAGCCGCAGCAAGGTGGTCTTGCCGCAACCGGACGGCCCGACGATTGCCGTACGGCTGCCGCTGGCCACGCTGAGGTCGACGCCGGCAAGTGCTGCGACGGGCCCGTAGTGCTTGTGGATGCCGCTCAGCTCGAGAAAGCTCATCGCCCGGCCATCCGCTTCGACTGGACGTAGAGCAGCCAGGTCAAAGGCAGCGACATCGCCACCATGATCAGGGCATAAGGCGCTGCCGACGCATAGTCGATCTCGCCGCTATAGGACCAGAACGCCATGGCCAGAGTGCGGGTGCCGTTGGGCGCCAGCATCTGGGTTGCGGTCAATTCGTTCATGATGCCCAGCGCGACCAACGCCATGCCGGCTGCGGCGCCCGGCGCCGACAGGCGGATGGTCGTCGACCACAGCGCCTTGAGCGGCGACCGGCCGAGGCTGGAGGCGGCGCGTTCGAGCTCGACCGGCGCCTGTGCGATCGACGCCCTGAGGCTAATCAGGGCGCGCGGCAGGAACATCAGCGCATAGGCAACCAGGATAGTGAACAGGGTCTGGTAGAGCGGCATGGCGATACGCACGGCGATGGTGACCAGCGCCAGGGCGATGACAACGCCTGGCAACGCGCCGACGATGTAGTTGCAGGCCTCCAGGACGCGTTGCAGCCTTCCCGGCGCGCGGATCGAGATCCACGCCATCGGCATTGCCGCGATGGTGGCGAGCAGCGCCCCGGCAATCGCCAGGAACAGCGTTTGGCCAAGCGCCAGGCCGATCTCGTCGAGCCGCCAGACATCGGCGCCGCCGGCCATGAGCCAGCGGCCGATGGTGGCGAACGGCACGCCGAGCGCCAGTAGCGTGGTAATGGCAGGCAGCAGCAGGCAAGGAATGGTGACGCGCCCAAGGCTCGTGCGCTGCTGCTGGCGCGCAGCACCCGAACCGACGCGGGCATAGCGCTCTTCGCCGCGCACCAGCACCTCCAGCCCGAGCAGCACAAGGCAGCAGGTCACCAGCACGCCGGCCAGCATGTTGGCGGCGGGACCGTTGAAGGTCGACTGAAACTGGTCGACGATCGCGGTGGTGAAGGTGTCGAAGCGGATGAAGACATAGAGCCCGTATTCGGCCAGGAGGTGCAGGCCGACCAGCAGCGAGCCGCCGCAAATGGCGAGTCGGAGCTGCGGCAGCACGACACGCCGAAACACGCGCCATGGGCCAAGCCCGAGGGCCGCTGCTGCATCTTCGAGAGCGGGATCGAGCCGGCGCAAAGCTGCCGCTATCGGCAGATAGAGGAACGGGAAATAAGCGATGACCGATACAAGCACGCCGGCCCACAGGCCGTGCAGTCTGGGCGCCATGGTGATCCAGGCGTAACTGTGGACGAAGGCGGGAATGGCGAGCGGCGCCACCGACAACCAGGCCCATAGGCGGGCCCCCGGCAGATCGCTGCGCTCGGTGAGCCAGGCCAGCGCCACCGACAGCACGATCGAAATCGGCACGGTCAGCACCACCAGCAGACTGGTGTTGACCAGAAGTTCGCCGACGCGCGGCCTGAACACCAGCGCCGCCACGGTTTCCCAGCCAGTCTGCACCGCCACCCAGACGATGAAGGCAAGTGGCAGCAGCGCGAAAAGCGAGACAAAGACGGCGGCCAGCGCAATCCATGAGACCGACCAACGACGTGCCCGCACGGCCGTGGTATCGGCTGGCAAGCCTGAAGGTGCGAGATCGATCGCCGACTGCATCAGATCAGACGTTGTGCCGTTTCCGCCCGAAGGCGGAAACAATCGTCGGCGAATGCGGCGAGCAGCTTGTGGTCATGGACAAATGCCATCTTGAAAACAGAGCGCTCCCGCGGAAAGCGAATTCCCACAGGAGCGCAGTCGGTTGCCCTTTTAGGACGAACGCCGGCTAAAGCAAGCCGGCCGCCGTCATCAGGTCGGTCACCTTCTTCGAGTTCAGCGTCGTCGGGTCGACTTTCGGCGCCTGCAGATCGGCCAGCGGCACCAGCTTCGGATTGGACTCGGCGCCCTTGCCGACTGCGTATTCGAACGAATCGCCTGTCTTCAGCACGTCCTGGCCGCCCTTGCCGGTGACCCATTTCAGGAAAGCCTGCGCTTCCTTAGGGTGCTTGCTCGAGGCCAGCACGCCACCGCCGGAAACCGAGACGAAAGCACCGGGATCCTGGTGCTTGAAATAGTGCAGCTCGACGTTCTTGCTGTTCTCGCCGGTCTTGGCCTGATCGCCGTAATAGTAATAGTGATAGATCACGCCGCCTTCGACCTCGCCGGCATTGACCGCCTTCATCACCGTGCTGTTGCCCTTATAGGCGGCAAAATTCTCCTTCATGCCCTTTAGCCATTCGGCCGTCGCTGCCTCACCCTTGAGCTGCAAAAGCGCGCTGACGATCGCCTGGAAATCGGCGCCGGAGGGCGATGCGGCCCAACGGCCCTTCCAGCTCGGATCGGCGAGATCGAGAAGCGATTTGGGCAGCTGGTCGGCGGCCAGCTTGGTCTTGTTGAAGGCAAAGACCGTGCTGCGCGCGGCGACGCCGACCCATTTGCCGCTCGCCGGCTGGTACTCCTGCGGAACCTGGGCCAGCGTCTCGGTGTCGACCGGTGCGAACAGGCCGGCCGCCTCGACTAATGCCATGGCCGGCGAATTCTCCGTCAGGAATACATCGGCGGGCGAAGCGGTGCCTTCCGCAACGATCTGATTGGAGAAATCGCTGTCGCCGCCATTGCGGACGGTAACCTTGATGCCGGTTTCCTTGGTGAATCCCTCCGCCCAGGCCTTGGTCAGGTTTTCGTGCTGGGCGTTGTAGACGACGATGCCCTCGTCCTCTGCTATTGCCGGGCCGGCGATCAGGCTGATTGCAAGTGCTGTCGCACCGGCAAGGGCGGAAAGAGCATATTTCATGGCGTCGTCCTCGATTTCGATGGTCGTTGGCTTGGCACGCTGCACCTACCAATACATGACTAGCGCAGTCAACATTGCTGGCCCACTCAATTGCTCAAAAGGCCAAACTTTCGTGATGCTCAGCTAATTTGCCTTGGACATTATTTCGCCGGCCCCGTAACAAATCAGCGCCGAGACGCGAATATCGGGGAGTGAACTCTTGTGAGCGGCAAGGACGAAGCCGAGCTTTCACGGCTGCTGCGGGCCGCGATCGCCGGAGACGAAAGGGCCTATGCCGACTTTCTGCACCGGATCGCCGCGCTCGTTCGTGGCTTTGCCCGGCGCAAGATCGTGCAGGGTGGGGTGGATCCCGAGGATGTCGTGCAGGAAACCTTGCTGGCCATTCATGTGAAACGACACACCTGGCGCCATGATGCGCCGGTGCTGCCTTGGGTCTATGCAATAGCCCGCTTCAAGCTGATCGATGCCTTCCGGCGGCGCGGCCGGCGGATCGAGGTCGAGATCGACGAAATCGCCGAGACCTTCGCCGAGCCGGAAGCGGAGACGGTAAGCGAGCGCGACGTCAACCGGGCGCTCGACAGCCTGTCGCCGGCACAGCGTTCCATCGTCTCGGCCGTATCGGTCGAAGGCCGTTCGATCGGCGAGACGGCGGCCAAGTTCGGCATCAGCGAGACGGCTGTGCGGGTGTCACTGCACCGCGGGCTTGCCGCCATTGCCAAACGGTTCGGGGCGAGGCGGGAATAAAAATGAGGACCGAAGATCTCATCAAGGCGCTCGACGCCGATGCCCGCAGCAAGGCGCTGCCGCTAGGCGCCGCCTGGTGGCTTGCCGCCGGTGCGGCCATGGTGATCGCGGCCGCGGTTTTCTGGCTGACGATCGGACCCCGTTCCGACATCGCGATCGCCATGCAGACGATGCGGTTCCTGTCCAAATTCGTCTTCACGATCGCTCTTTCGGCCAGCGCCTTTGCCCTGGTGCATGCGCTGTCGACGCCCGGTGCATCGACCCGCCGAGCGGCAAGCTGGATGATCGCCGCCCCGCTGCTGGTGATTGTGGCCGTGATTCTCGAACTCTTCGCCGTGCCTGCGTCCGACTGGGGCACACGCCTGGTCGGCACGAACCTGGTCATCTGCCTGACCTTCATTCCGTTGATCGGGATCGGCCCGCTTGCCGTCTTTCTCGCGGTCCTGCGCCATGGCGCGCCGACAAGGCCGGTGCTTGCCGGTGCGGCCGCGGGCCTGCTTGCCGGCGGGCTGGCGGCGACCTTCTATGCGGCGCATTGCTTCGACGATTCGCCGCTTTTCGTCGCCACCTGGTACACGATTGCGGTCGCCATCCTTGCCGTGCTCGGGGCGCTCGGCGGACGACTTTTTGTGCGCTGGTAGCGATAAGAATCAGCGTGTCGGAACGGGATGCTCGCCGCGATAGTCGTAAAAGCCGCGCCCGGTCTTGCGTCCGAGCCAGCCGGCCTCGACATATTTGACCAGCAGCGGGCAGGGGCGGTATTTCGAATCCGACAGTCCGTCATGCAGCACCTGCATGATCGACAGGCAGGTATCGAGCCCGATGAAATCGGCAAGCTGCAGCGGCCCCATCGGATGGTTGGCGCCGAGCTTCATGGCGGTATCGATGGCGTCGACCGAGCCGACACCTTCATAGAGCGTGTAGATCGCCTCGTTGATCATCGGCAGCAGGATGCGGTTGACGATGAAGGCCGGGAAATCCTCCGAGACGGTGATCGTCTTGTCGAGCTGCTTCACATAAGTTTTTGCCGCCTCGAAGGTCTGGTCCTCGGTGGCGATGCCGCGCACCAGTTCGACCAGCTTCATCACCGGAACCGGATTCATGAAATGTATGCCGATGAAGCGTTCCGGCCGGTCGGTCTGCGAAGCCAACCGTGTGATCGAGATCGATGACGTGTTCGTCGCCAGGATGGCCTCGGGGTTGAGCTGCGGGCAGAGCTGGGCATAAATCTTGCGCTTGACCGTCTCGTCCTCGGTCGCCGCTTCGATCACCAGATCGGCGCCCGCAAGGTCGGCCATGGCCGGCGCCGCCGAAATGCGCGCCATCGCCTCATTGCGCAGCGTTTCCTCGAGTTTGCCGGAGCCGACCTGACGGGCCATGTTGCCGCTGATCGTAGCGATGCCCTTTTCGATGCGGTCGGGCGAAATATCGTAAACCAGCACCTTATAGCCCGCCAGCGCCGACACATGGGCGATGCCGCCGCCCATCTGGCCCGCGCCGATGATGCCGATCGTCTCGATCTTGCTCATTACCCGATCCCGTCGAGGCCTTTGCGGCCCGTTTTTTGTGCAGTGCAAACTAAAAGGGCGGGGCGACTTCGTCTACCCCACCCCTCGGAATTTAATACGCTTTGGCAGAAGGCGTCAAAGCGCCTTTTGCAGTTCCGGCAGAATGACGAAGAGATCGCCGACGAGACCGTAGTCGGCGACCTGGAAGATCGGCGCCTCCTCGTCCTTGTTGATGGCAACGATCACCTTCGAATCCTTCATGCCGGCAAGGTGCTGGATGGCACCGGAGATGCCGACGGCAATATAAAGGTCGGGCGCTACAACCTTGCCGGTCTGGCCGACCTGCCAGTCGTTCGGCGCATAGCCGGCATCGACGGCGGCGCGAGATGCGCCAACCGCCGCACCGAGCTTGTCGGCGACCGGCAGGATGACCTCCTGGAACTTCTCGGAGGAGCCCAGCGCACGGCCGCCCGAGATGACGATCTTGGCCGAGGTCAGCTCTGGACGGTCGGTCTCGGAGAGCTTGTTCTCGACAAAGCTCGACAGGCCGGGATTGGCCGCCGCCTGAACCGTCTCGACCGGCGCGGAACCGCCCTCGGGCGCTGCCTGGAAGGAAGCGGTGCGCACCGTGATGACCTTCTTGGCGTCACTCGACTGCACCGTCTGGATGGCGTTGCCGGCATAGATCGGCCGCTTGAAGGTGTCGGGCGACACGACTTCGATGATTTCCGATATCTGGGCGACATCGAGCAGCGCCGCCACGCGGGGCGCGACGTTCTTGCCCGACGAGGTCGCCGGCGCGACGATTGTCTCGTATGGCTCAGCAAGTGAAACGACGAGTGCCGCCAGCGGTTCGGCGAGACGCTCGGTCAGTTCGTCAGCGTCGGCGAGCAGCACCTTGGTGACGCCCTTGAGCTTTGCGGCTGCGTCCGCTGCCGGCTTGGCATCTTTGCCGGCAACCAGCACATGCACGTCCGAACCGATCTGCAGCGCCGCCGAAAGCGCCTTGGCGGTCTGGTCGGAAAGCGCAGCGTTGTCGTGTTCGGCAATCAGAAGAATTGTCATTTTTTATCCCTTCCTGGCCTACAGCACGCCGGCTTCGTTCTTCAGCTTGTCGACCAGTTCGGCGACGCTCTTGACCTTGACGCCCGCCTTGCGGCCGCCCGGCTCCTCGGTTTTGATCACCTTCAGCCGCGGCTTGACGTCGGCGCCGTAGTCGGCAGGGCTCTTCTCGTCGAGCGGCTTCTTCTTGGCCTTCATGATGTTGGGCAGCGACGCGTAGCGTGGCTGGTTCAGGCGCAAATCGGCGGTGACGATTGCCGGCATCTTCAGTTCCAGCGTCTGCAGGCCGCCATCGACCTCGCGCGTCACCGTGGCCTTTTCACCGTCGAGCACGATCTTGGAGGCGAAGGTGCCCTGCGCCCAGCCGAGAAGTGCGGCCAGCATCTGGCCGGTCTGGTTGGAATCGTCGTCGATCGCCTGCTTGCCGAGAATGACAAGGCCGGGCTGTTCTGCCTCGACGACGCCCTTCAGCACCTTGGCGACGCCCAGCGGCTCAGTCTGCTCGTCGGTCTTGACCAGGATGGCGCGGTCGGCGCCCATGGCGAGCGCCGTGCGCAAGGTCTCCTGTGCCTGCTGCGGCCCGATCGACACGACGATGATCTCTTCGGCCTTACCAGCTTCCTTCAGCCGGATCGCCTCTTCCACCGCGATCTCGTCGAACGGGTTCATCGCCATCTTGACATTGGCGAGTTCCACCGCCGAACCGTCCGCTTTCACCCGGACCTTGACGTTCGCATCCACAACCCGCTTCACGGGCACAAGGATCTTCATTTGCCTGTCACCTCTTTCACGATAGTCTCTCACGCGCGTCGGACGCGCTATAGCAGCGTGCACCTCTTCAGAGTTGTCGAAAGCCGACATTCCGGACGGAATTCTGGTCTTCGCCACGCCAGTAGGGTGGCGCTTCCGTAGTTGCGGCGACCCCGCGCGTCAATATCCGGGCGCACTCGGATCCTCGGCGAAGCACTCAAATCAGTTCAGTCCGGACCGGAAACGCTTCCCCGGCCCCATCGCGGCGCCGGCTGCGCAGGTTGCGGTTCGCTTGGCGCCGGCTCTACGGCAACGGGCACATGCCCGGCGACCACCACAGTCTCTTCATCCGCAGCGGCGAGCAGCGGCACGCCGCGGCTGCGCAAGACAAGCACCAGCACGGCTCCGGCGATGATGCCGCCGATATGGCAGGCCCAGGAGACCTGATCCTCGCCTCCCTGGGCAAACATGAAGATCTGGAACAGGATCCACAGGATGAGCGGGATGAAGGCCGGGATACGCAACGGGATGCGGGCGAAGGCCAGCACCCACACCTTCACGCGCGGATAAAGGATCAGATAGGCAGCGACGACACCGGCGATGGCGCCCGACGCACCGATCAGCGGCACTTGCGAATCCCAGGCCACCAGACCCTGGAAGAAAGCGCCGGCAATGGCGCAAAGCAGGTAGAAGATGAGGTAGCGGATGTGGCCGAGTGCATCCTCGACATTGTCGCCGAATACCCACAGGAACAGCATGTTGCCGCCGAGGTGGAAGATATCTGCGTGCAGGAAGGAATAGGTCAGGTAGCTCAGGCTCTCGGGAATGACGACGAATTGCGGAGCGAGCTCGACGCTGTCATGCACGACCGACGGGATGAAGCCGAGGCCCAGCACCGCGGCGTTGGAGAAGTCCTCACCGCCAAGCGTGGTGACAAGGTAGATCAACACATTGAGCGCGATCAGGCCGATGGTCACATATTGCAGCTTGATGTGCCGCAGCCTGTTGGTGTCGTAAAGCGGGATGAACATCGGGTCCCCAGCTCGGCGGATTTCAGCGGTTCTTGCCGGGAACCCATAGCACGTCGGCGTTTCCGTTGTCATTGACCGCGCGCGCGGCAACGAACAGGAAGTCCGAGACGCGGTTGATGTACCTTATTGCCTCGCGGTTGACGGGCTCGTTTGGGTCTTGCGACAGCGCCACCATGATGCGCTCGGCGCGACGCGCGACCGTACGGGCGAGGTGAAGGGCGGCGGCGGCCGGCGTGCCGCCATTGAGCACGAAGGATTTGAGCGGCTGCAGATTTTTGTTGAGGAGGTCGATGTCCTGTTCGACGCGGTCGGTCTGCGAGGCGACGATGCGCAGCGGCTCGTACTCCAGCGGCTTGCCATTATCGGGGACTGCCAGATCGGCGCCGAGATCGAAAAGATCGTTCTGGATGCGGCCGAGCATCGCATCGATCGCCGGATTTACTGCCGCTGTATGGATGCGGGCCATGCCGATGCAGGCATTGGCCTCGTCGACCGTGCCGTAGGCGTCGATGCGAAGGTCGGATTTCAGCCGCCGCTCGCCGGAGCCGAGACCGGTGGTGCCGTCGTCGCCAGTGCGGGTGTAGATCTTGTTGAGCTTGACCACGGGGTACCTCCCGACTGGTGCTGCGTCACTTACGGGTGAAATACACCGCCAGCATGATCAGCACCAAGGCCACGAACTGCAAGAGCACGCGCGTCTGCATCAGCTTGTTGGAGGTCATGCTGGAGCCGCCGCGCATCATGTTGATGAGGCCGCGCATCAGCACGATCACCACTGCGACCATGACAAGAACGGCGAGGATGTTGAAGACGGTTCCCATGGTGTGTTCCAGTTGAATTGCGTTCAGGCGCGTTTGGCGAGCAGACGGTAGAGTGCAGATGCCGGCAGGATGCGTTTAAGGATCGCGCCGATCCTGGCCGGCACTGTTACCACATAATGCGGGCGCGGGCGCCGCGACAGAAGCGCATGGTGCAAGGCGGCATAAACCACCTCCGGCCCGGGCTTCAGCCGCGACGTGCTGCCGCCGGCCCGCAGCCGTTTGAGTTGCGCCGCATAGGCGAGGCGATGAACGGAATTCTCGTGATCGATATTCGCCAGGAACCATGCGAGGCTGTTGCTGGCGATCTTCGATTTTACCGGCCCCGGCTCGATCAGCGAAACATGGATGCCGCTACCCCGGAGTTCTTGATAGAGGGACAGCATCAGCCCTTCGATAGCGTGCTTCGATGCCGAGTAGGCGCCGCGAAAAGGCACCGGCGCGAGGCCGAGGATCGATGAGCAATGAACGAGACGGCCATGGCCCTGGCGGCGCATCACCGGTACGACGCGGCGAGTGAGATCATGCCAGCCAAAGACATTGGCCTCGAACTGCTGCCGCAAAGCCTCGACCGGCAGGTCCTCGACGGCGCCGGGCTGTCCGTATGCGCCATTGTTGAAGAGCGCATCGAGCCGGCCGCCGGTCCGTTCCAGCACCGACGTCACCAGCGCCTCGATCGATCCGGGCTCGGTGTAGTCCAGATAGAAGGCCTCAATGCCGTCGGCCTCGAGCGCGGCGATATCCTCGGGCTTTCGGGCCGTTGCGAACACCCGCCAGCCTTCCTTCTTAAGAGCATGGGCGCAATAGGCGCCTATACCGGAAGAGGCACCTGTGACAATGATGGTGCGCAACTCTTCTCCGGGAGGAATGGTGGTTTGACCTAGGGTTGTCATTTACTGCAAACCCTTCCCATATTCGCGGCGTCCGGACAATCGAAGGGAACGCGGTTCTTGTTGCGGAAGATCGTAGCCCTTAAACGCGTCCTCTACGACGCGCTCGGCCATTTCAACACCGACGACGGCTGGGCAATGGCCAGCCATCTGGCGATCACCGCGCTGATGGCGCTTTTTCCTTTCCTGATCTTCGCTACGACGCTGGCGAGTTTTTTCGGCGCGCAGGCCTTCGCCGACACCGCCGTGCACCTTGTGTTCGACACATGGCCCGAGCAGATCGCCAAACCGATCGCACGCGAAGTGCTCAACGTCCTTACCGTTAGGCGCAGCGACCTGTTGACGTACGGTATCGTGCTTGCCGGATACTTCGCCTCGAACGGCATCGAGGCGCTGCGCACTTCGCTCAACCGCGCCTATCGTGTCTCGGAAACGCGGGGCATCATCTACCGGCGGGTGCAGAGCATCATCTTCGTGCTGATCGCGACGGCCGGGTTTTTGGCGATCAGCGTACTGCTGGTCTTCGCGCCGTTGCTGGCACGGCTGGCCGAGTCGCATTTCGAATGGATAAAGCCCTACATGGGCACGATCACGCTGTGGCGTTACGTCATCGCCTCGGTCGTCATCATCGGCGGCCTGTTCGCCGTGCATTTCTGGTTGCCGGCCGGCAAGCGCCGCTTCGTTTCGATCGTGCCTGGCATCATCTTCACGCTGATCGGCTGGCTTATCGGGTCGACCATCTTCGCCGCCTATCTCGATCATTTCTCGTCCTATGTGACGACCTATGCCGGCCTCGCCTCGATCATGATCGCCGTCGTATTCCTCTATATCGTCTCGGCGATCTTCATCCTCGGTGGCGAGCTCAACGCCGCGATCAGCCGCTATTTAGAGGCGCGTGCGAGAGTCGGCTGAGTTAAGCATGATCTTTTCCGAAAACCGGTTCCCACTTTTTGGGATCATGCTTTTGGCGGCTGAGCGGTCGCCAGCCCGACGCCGAGCGTCGCGATTGCCATGCCGGCGATCTGGAGCGGGCTCAACTGCTCACCGAACAATGCCCAGGCGATGACCGCGGTGACGGCCGGCACGAGGTAAAACAGCGAGGCGACCTTCGACATCTCGCCGTCGCGGATCATCACCATCAACAGGAAGATGGCGCCGATCGATAGCACCAGCACGAGCCAGGCCATGGCGAAAATCAGTTCGCCGTTGACGATGACCGTTCGGGTCTCGAAGGCGAACGAGGCCAGAGCCATCACCGATGCGCCGCCGACATATTGCCAGAACGTGGCAGCCACCAGATCGCCGCCGGAGGCGAAACGCTTCTGCCAGATCGTGCCCGCACTCATGCCGAGTACGGAGACCAGCGAGGCGCCCAGTGTTTCGGCCGTCACCCCGCCGCCGAGCGCGCCGAGCTTCGGCCAGAGCACGATTACCACGCCGATCAACCCGAGACCGAGACCGGCCCAGTGGCGCGGCAGGATGGCCTCGCCCAGAAGCCGGCCGGCGAGCACTGCCGTGATCAGCGGCTGAAGGCCGACGATCAGGGCTGAAAGCCCAGCGGGAATGCCCCGGTGGATGGCCCAGAACACGCCGCCGAGATAGACCCCATGCATCAGGATGCCGGCGCCGGTCGCGTGCAGCGCCTCATCACGGGTGGCGCGGCTCGAACCTAATGCGGCCATCAAAGCGACAAGCAGGATTGCGGCCAGGACAAAGCGCGCGGCCAGGAAAGTAAAGGGCTCCGCCCACGGCATGGCATAGCGCGCGCCGATGAAGCCGGTCGCCCACAGGACGACGAAAGAGGCGGGGATGAACCGCTTGAGGCTGTGCATTTTCAGGAGGCCGCGGTGAATTCGGGTGAGGGATCGACTGCGGCGACTGCTTAATGCCGTTCGGGCCGGCAAGCAAAACCAAACGGTTGATCCATAGAGTCATTTGAATTGAAGGAGCGCCATTGATGGCCGTCAGCTCGCCGGTCTAGCTAGAGACCGACCAGCCGCCTAACATCGTCGGGCGAGGCGCCCGCCGCACGCTGGGCGGCAAGGCTGGTATCGCCAAGACTCTTCGACAGTTTTCGTCCGTCCGGGCCGAGGATCAGGCGATGGTGAAAATAGGCCGGCTGCGGCAGGCCAAGCAGCTGCTGAAGCAGCCGCTGCACGCTGGTCGCGGAATAAAGATCCTGGCCGCGCACGACATGGCTGACGCCCTGCAGCGCGTCATCCACGGTGACGGCGAGGTGATAGCTGGTCGGGATTTCGCGGCGCGCCACGACCACATCGCCCCACTCCTGCGGATGGGCTTCGACACGACGCGTCGCGGAGAGCGTCTCGTCCGTGTATTCGGCCCATGACAGGTCCTTGCCGGCACGAGCCATTGCCGCATTGACGTCCAGCCGCCAGGCAAATGGCACATTTTCGGCGATGCGCCGTTTGCGTTCGCTCGCCGGCAGTGCTTTGTCGGCGGCGGGATAGAGCGGCACGCCGTCCGGGTCGCGCGGCCAGTCGCGGCCGCGCTTTTCGCTGTCGGCGATGAAGGCGCGGATCTCACTTCTGCTCATGAAGGCCGGATAGACAAGCTCCGCTTCGATCAACCGCTCGAGCATCGCCCGATATTCGGCAAAATGCTCGGACTGGCGGCGCACCGGTTCCTCCCAGCCAAGCCCCAGCCATTTCAGATCGCGAAAAATGCCTGCCTCGAATTCCGGCGTGCAGCGCGTCGTGTCGATGTCCTCGATGCGCAGCAGCAGGCGTCCGCCCGCCGCCTTTGCCAATTTCTGATTGAGCAGCGCCGAATAGGCATGGCCGAGATGCAGTTCGCCGTTCGGGCTCGGCGCGAAGCGGAATGTCAGCAGTGTCATTGTCCGGCGGGCAATCGGGTTGTGCGGCGCTTTCGCCAATTGCTACTTTGCGCCGGCAGCGTCGTGCGTCCAGAGGGACACGTGACGAAACGTGCGGCACTTTTGATTTTGGAATAAGCAGACATGCAACGCATCGCCAGCCTCGACGACATTGCGCAAGGGCTGGATAGGCTATGCTTGCTCGACCCACGCCTGGAAAAAGTGCGCGGCATGGCCGGCGAGGTGCCGCTCAGGCTGTCGGAGCCGGGGTTCAGGAGCCTTGCTTCCATCGTCGTTTCGCAACAAGTGTCCCGCGCGAGCGCCGATGCCATCTTCGGCCGCCTGACGGAACTGCTCGATCCGCTGACGCCGCAGGCGATCCTTGCCGCCGATGAGGCGATCTTTCGCAACGCGGGACTATCGCGGCCCAAGCAGCGCGGACTGATTGCCGTCGCCCAGGCGGTGGCCGACGGGCTCGACCTCGATCACCTCTGCCGGCTCGATGCAAGCGAGGCTATCGCGGCCATGACCAGGGTGCCGGGCATCGGCCCGTGGACGGCTGAAGTCTACCTTTTGTCTGCCGCCGGACACCCGGACATCTTTCCGGCGCGCGACGTTGCATTGCAGAGCGCGGTCGGCCATGCGCTCGGCATCGACCCGCGTCCGCCGGAGAAAATGCTGATCCGGCTTGCCGAATCATGGAGCCCGTGGCGCGGTGTCGCATCGCGGCTTTTCTGGGCTTATTATCGCGAATTGAAGGGCAGGGATGCCGCGCCTCCGGCCTGAATCCGCAAAAAAGCATTGAAATCATGCGTTTTTGAGACCCGGCATGATCGACAATCCGCTTCACATCCCTGTCATGTCGGGCTTACAGTATCCGCGTCGACCGGTTCTAGGGTGAAGGAGGTCAACGACGTGACGGTTGCCGTATCTCCGGATGGGCTTCCAGCGCTGGTGCTGAATGCGGATTACCGTCCGCTCAGCTATTACCCCCTGTCGCTCTGGTCCTGGCAGGATGCCATCAAGGCGGTGTTCCTCGAGAGGGTGAACATCGTCGCCGAATACGAACACGCCGTCTCTTCGCCGACCTTTTCGATGAAGCTGCCGAGCGTCGTCAGCCTGAAGGCTTACGTGAAGCCGTCGAGGCATCCGGCATTTACCCGTTTCAACGTCTTTCTGCGCGACCGTTTCCAGTGCCAATATTGCGGCACACCGGACGATCTGACGTTCGACCATGTCATTCCTCGCCATCGCGGCGGCGCCACGACCTGGGAGAATGTCGTCGCTGCCTGCTCGCCCTGCAATCTGAGGAAGGGCGGCATGATGCCGGCCCACGCCAAGATGTGGCCGCTGCAGAAGCCCTACCAGCCGACGGTGCATGATTTGCATAATAACGGCCGGCTGTTCCCGCCCAACCATCTGCACCAAAGCTGGATGGATTATCTGTACTGGGATGTCGAACTCGAACCATAGAGTTCGGCAGAAATCCGCCATGCCGGTCGGCTGACGCAGCTTTCTACGCTTCCGGCCTTCGCCGGCCGAAGCATTCATGAGCGGTCGTGGCGTGGTAGTCACTCCGGCCTGACGAATTTCTGAACGAATTCTGCGTTGTGCCACTCAGTCGCGGGCAAAGGCGCCGCGGAACGCGACGGCGGCGAGGACAAAGCTGGCGATGGCATTCCAGCCCGCCAGCGACAGGCCGAGGATGCGGACCGCCGCCTTGTCGCAGGAAGGCGGGACGAATTTGTCGAGCGCGTCGAGCACGCCCTTGCCGCCGGTGTCCACCGGCCCTGCGGCTGCGGTGCAATCGGTCGGGCCCGGCCACCACCCCCATTCGACGCCGGAGTGATAAACGCCGAGATAGACGCCGTAGAGCATCAGCAGGCCGCCAATGGCCAGCAGGCCACGGCTTACCCAGGCTGGCGCCCGAAGCGCCGACGCAAGCACCGCCAGCAGCATCAAGGGCACGCCGACGTAGTAAGGCGTGCGCTGCTCGAGGCAGAGCTTGCAGGGGATGTAGCCGCCGAGATACTGGAAGGCCAGCGCCGAGCCGACCGTGGCGGCCATGGCGACGGCTAGAAACAGGGCGGTGCGCAGCCGCTGGCGTCCGGTATCGGCATTCACGGTCGCTGTCATCGGGCTCAGTCCGTTCGGTTCGATGCCGTTCAGACGGCGTATTTGACGACGATATAGAGCAAAATCAGGGCAGCGGCGCCGGCGCCCGCAATCTGGCCAAGGCGCTTTTCGATGAAGTGGCGGATCGACTCGCCATAGCGGCGCAACAGCCATGCGAGAAACAGGAAGCGAGCACCGCGCGCCGCGATTGCCAGCACGATGAACAGCAGCAAAGGAACACCGATGACGCCCGACAGGATCGTCACAACCTTGATCGGCGGCAGATGGGCGAGGCCGGAGGTGACCAGCATCAGGATGATGAAGCCGACACCCGATGAGACGCGCATCGCTTCGAACTCGTCATATTTGCCATAAAATTCGAGGATCGGCCGCGCCACCGCATCATAGGCATAATGGCCGATGAACCAGCCGGCGATGCCGCCCAGCACCGAGGCGACGGTGGCGACCAGCGCGTAACGATAGGCGCGATCCGGCCGCGACAGCGCCATCGGCAGATAGAGGACGTCGGCCGGCACCAGGAACACCGAACTCTCGACGAAGGCGATGAAGGCCAGCCACCATTCGGCGGATTTGCTCGCCGCCAGCGACAAGGTCCAGTCGTAAAGTCCGCGAAGCATCGGCACTCCTAATGCACGCCCAAACCAGAAGCGGTCTTGGGATCACGACATGTACAAACAAGACTTGGAAGCGCCCCGCATCAACCTCGTCGGACAAGGTGCGCTTCAATGACATGCGCCGCCTGTCTAGAAAGATTTTCCGCGCTGCACAATGGCAGCTGCTTCACGAAATCGAAAGGCTGAGGCTTGAGCGAGCCGAGATGTCGGGATTTGGCCAGTTGACGAACAGGCCTCCAACCGTATAGTCCGCGCCCATCCAGGCCGCTCGGCCTGAGCCCCTATGGCGGAATTGGTAGACGCGCTCGACTCAAAAACCGGTTTGTCTACCATGCGACGGAGTGCCGCGAGACACCGAACCAGTAGAAAAGTCAACAGCTTAATAAATCAGGCCCCCGTTCCTCAAAGCCGCGCAAAGTCGTCTAGGCGCAAAATAGGAGCGCGTCCAAAACTGCTCGCGGTGCCAATGGCGTTCAGAAGGCATCGTGGACGAGGCTGATGCACGACTTCGGCACTAACCACCAGCCTGCTGCGCTGCCATCCTATGATCGTCGGTGGAGCTCGTAGAGCCATCTTTCCCCATTGTGCAGTCAATCAATCCGGCGGGCAAGTGTGCGTTGCAACGGAAGATGAGAGCTTAAGCATATATCGTCGGCTGGCAGGTCGACGGCAATGTCCCTATGACTGTCAGCCCTCGCCGCGCATCTTCAGCGCCGCGCAAATTCTCGAACCATACGCACTGATGTCCTCGGGGGCGTATAGCCACCGGCGCGCGACCTTGCGCTTCGACGCCCGCAATTGTGGCCGCGAACGTCGCGGTTGTACGGACAAGGGCAATTCCAATGCTCTCGCGGATCATCTGCTCTTTAAGCGTCGGAACAGGCGTCTTGCAATTAAAGGTCTATGCGAACGACATCGTGGCGGCAGTTGTACCACACGTCAGAGCAATCATGTCAGAAAGACTTTTGCATTGCCGGCAAGCAGTATCCTGAAGGAAGCGATTGTCGCCTCATTGTTCATTGATCTCATGGAAATCTAAGTTCCTCAAATTCTAACAGCACTAACTAACAGTTCACAAGCCTTTACTGGGAGATTCAAATCGGGATTTGGAAGGGTGCTCTCGACCTCGCCACATTATTTGGCGTATGATGCACAGGTGTTCCAAGTGCGCTACGTTCTGAAAAGCCGATCCCTGGATCGTGCAGGCGCGCATCGTGTTGATATCTTGGAAATGTCTATAAAAACTTGCGAGCGTTTCGGCAAACGTTGATAGTCAAGCGGTGTGCTGCTGCTCGGTTGCATTCGTGCCAGGAGTTGACCCCATGCCGATCGATGATCCGCAAAATGCCGATGATCCCCTGCCGCCGGCGGATCCGCCAGACGCTGCAGGTGCGGTCCCCGATGCGCAGGTCCCCGACGCACCGGCAGGTGCGACACAGGGCGGCTTGGACATTGACGACAAATTAGATTTCGAAGTGCATTTGCTCGCCATGGGCGCGCTTCGCGGCATAGCAGCCGACATAGCTCACCGCGTGAAATCGCTGGTTGGAAGCGGCTCGAATGCCGCCATTTTGGTAGCCGACAGTTCCGTTGTCTCTGCTATCGCAGACTGGCGGATCATGTCTGGGCGGATAAGCAGTTTGCAAGAAGCGCTGGACGCGTTGCTTTTTGATTTGGAGCCGGTCGAAGAGACTGAGAGCATTGAGTTCGCTGGCGGTATCGGTGGACTGACCAGCGCAATTGGTGCGGTTTCCAACCTGTTGTCGTACTTTGCGGCCGATACCACCTGGAAAGGTCGAGTGGTCGACGTTGCCGGAGCACTACGACCTGCCTTGCTCGGGCAATTGATCGCTCATGACCTTGAGCCTATCGCCGTCGACAGTGCGATGTCGGCCACGCTCGATATGGACGATAAGAACCTGGTTGGGACACTACAGCGCCTCCTGGTTGCCGAGGCTAAGGTTTCTGCGTTGGCGGCCCTCGATGAAGATCCGGCTGTGGTCCCGCCCGCCGAACCCGTGGTCGCTGACGGTGAAAATCTCAACGAAAAAGGCAAGGTCGTCGAAGCCGCGCCGGAGGCAGTCGATGCGACGCCGCCACAAAAGCTTTTGATAGCACGGGCAGCGACGCTTTCGATTGCCGTTAACGAGCTCCTTGCCGATATCAAAGGCGAAACGCTGGGTATGAGATTATTGCTCGCGGCCAGCGAGGCCTGTGCAATCGCAGAAGCCTCCAAGGAAGCATACCTCTTGGAGGCGAACGTCATTCGCGCAGGAGGCCACTACAAGCTCCGAAAGCATCTTCTAACCTATGTTTTCGGCTGCAACGACCTGACGTATAGCGCCGGGGCTGCTGTTGGTTTCTCTCTGACCGACCTCAAGCGTGGTCGCGTCGTGCTTGCCGACACCCTGTTTCATGCGTCGAGCGAAACGCGTTTCGGCGGCGCGACCAAAATGGTCACTCCGAGCAATCTCACTAGCAAAAACGGCGACATCGGACTGAAGGATTTGCCTCTCAGAACGTCCGTGCTGGGCGATAATCGTGCCGAACCGGTCTCGACACCGGGCTCGATCGATTCCGATCATCGCCGGCCCACTCCAAATGGGGGAGATGACGAGGCCGCGGAGACCATCGAGCGCCTCGGCCAGAGGATGGGCGACGATGTCACGGAAGCAGTTTCAAGCTGGCGAGTTGCAGAAAGCCTACGAACGCTCATTAGCCAAATCAACGCCAGGGCACCGAATCGGAGCCGGGCGAGCGACGGCTCGATTGGCGACGCGGCACATCAGACGCGAAACTCGGATCACAATCCGTGGGTGCACGACGGTGCAATGGGAGTAGTCACCGCAATAGACGTGACCAACGATCCAAGAAACGGTTGCAGCGCGGAAATGCTCGCTGAGAGCTTTCGGTCAGCGAAGGATCCGCGCATAAAGTACATTATATGGAATCGCAGAATTGCAAGTTCCGAGGCGATCGGGGGAGGAAAATCGTGGGCGTGGCGGCCATATTCGGGCTCGAACCCGCACAACAAACATATTCACATCTCGGTTAAGCCGGAGAAGGCGTTTTACGATTCTACAGCCGCTTGGCGCATCTGAAGACTACGCTGCGCATTGACGGGGCTGAACATCTAGAGAACTAGCCGAATGCCCTCCTGCGAACAGAATTCGCCGAAGGACTTCCCGCAATAACCCACAGCTCCGCTTGTTAGGGCAAGCAGGTGTGCCCAGTTCGTGCGCGGCCCGTTCCAGCGTCCGCCGTAATGAAGCCCAGCCGCAGTCGTCGGCGTCGATGGGTGCTTGCCTATAACTAGCAGCGGCGCGCCCGAGTTGCCCTTCAACGTTGTAGCGTCATGTGATGCCGTCCACGCCGCCAGCCCATCGCCGCTCGCCGGCAGGCCCGGAGCGAAACGCTTGGCCCCGCCGTCTCCTTCCAATAGCTTGACCAGCACATCAGCGTATTCGGTCCTCAATTGCGTGGGCACCGCTCCGCTGGGATCAGTGGGATAGCCGATCGTGGCAATCGCACCAGCGAAGGCAAAGTCGTCCGGCGATACTCCGCCCAGGTCTAGGCAACGACGTGCTTCATTTCCCACCAGCTTAGACTCTGAGAGATATAGAACGGCAAGATCGAACTTGCTGTGCTCAATCGGACCAATGATCGGTTGCGAGCCTGCGAAGATCACGCCCTTGATTTCTCGTCTGTCGCGGGAGGCGTTGTCCTTTGCCTCTCGGCCGAAATCAACAAATGCGTTCGGCCGAGTTCGGATTTTTCCATTCTCGAATCGAGCGAGGATGTCCGCCACGTGGCGGTTGGTAATGGCGAGCGTTGGGGTTGCAAGGAAAGCAGTGCCGACGAGATCTTCGTCGATTTCCACACGCCCGACGCAGTCAATCACCGCCGAAATGCGCTCCGCATGCGGTTTGAGCCGGGCGGCCCAGTTCTCCGTGTTGTATGAGGAAGCAAAATCAATGGTCCCGTCGCGGACCAAAAAGGACGGTCGTGAACCATCGAAGGCGATGATTGTCTCAAGCGCGTCGCCTTGGTCATCCGATTGAAAATCCGTCGCTGACTCGTCCTCTAGGACGGCAATTGCCTGTTCGCCGGTTATCGCAACGCCGTCGACAGCCTTCATCATCGCGGCATCGCCGCCGAAGCGATCCCTGACGATGCGGCGCATCGCCTCGCGCGCGGCGGCAACGCGATCCATTGGATCGGGGCTGACGGCGCCCTGGAACCCGTCATCGGGAGCAGCTTCCGTCACGCTTGGACCCCGCACAAGAAAATTCCTCCGCAACTGAGTGACTGTCTTGTCTCTGGCCTCGGCTTTCATCTCGACCATATTCGGTGTCTCGCCCATTACGACAGGCCTTTCGGTTCGAGGATGGGTACGTAACTGTTTTGCGTCCTAAACCCCCGCGCCGAGCTCGAATAGGCGAGCTTCGCGCTCACGCCGGTTCTGCAGACCGGGAACGGTCGGCCAGATCCGTTTCATCGAGCGGAACTCATTCGGGATCTTGGAGAATGCCTTGTTCGCCATGTGCGCGCGGATGTTGCGCATCTCCGTAAACCGATCCCCGTCCTTTCGAAACGACGCGCCCCGATTGTAGGTGAGCGAGACAAGAGCTCCCAGCGCATTCGAGTTAAGCAAATTGGTATTAGGCAGACTGTCCTCGACCAGACCCACCCAGCGCGGCATGACCTTGCCGCGATGGACGGATATCGCCGCGTTCCATGGGACATCGACCTTGCCCTTCAGCCCTGCCGCAGCCGCTTTAGCGGGATTGCCGTTGATCCCTACCACGCCGGCCAGCGCCGCAAGTGAGCCAGCCGAGATCGCATCTTGCCAATCGGCGTTCAGTTGCGCCTTGGTTACGTACCCGACATCGTAGCCGATTCCGATTGTGACACCCGAGGCGCCCTGCGGCCAGATCGCGCCACGATATTTCGCCTCATAGGTGGCCTGGCTCGACACCTCAAATTCAATAATCAGGTTGAATGCCCAGTCGGAGATTGGCGTGTTCGATGCTCGGTGCAGTATGTTTGACTCGGTCTCGTTGTTCGCTATCTCATCCTCAATGTTCTGCAGCCACCATGCCGCTCCTTCCCTTTCGGACCTTGCGGCTTCAAGTTCGCTTTCGCTGATCGGCAACTCTTGATCGAAGCCATTGCCATCGGATGGGCTGGAAGTACCTATTTTGTTCTCCATGCTATGCCTCCTCCATGAAAGATTCCGCGAACACACGCTGAGGCCGCGACTGATGTGGTTGCCGTGATGAACGGCAGTAAGGGGTCTGGACGTACAGACAATCGAAGCAGGTGCGGCATCGCAACCGAATTTTGGTTGCCTCTACTGTAAAGCGTCTAATCGACGATGGGAAGGAGCAGCCCTATAAATGGGATCGCCCCTGCGCGGCCGTGCATCTCAACCTTAGCCGGCAGCTAAACGTCTCGCACGATCAAGACCATGCGCGACAGTGACTATGAATCGGCGGCGGATATGTCGCTTCGTCGAATTGCTCTACCTTAGATGGATTAAGCCGCTATACTAGCAGGACCGAGCCTGCTCGTGAGTGAGTATCCCGCGGGAGCGTTGAAGAAGTGAATAGCGCACGTAGTCTTCCTCTTCTGATCGCGCTCGCCGCGATATCTGGCCACGGCAGCACATCGGGCAGTGCCAATCATGCCGCACCGTCCCCTTCGATTGAGCGGCTCGAAGCAATTCGGGCTCGCTATCTCGAGGCCATCCATCGCGAGACGTCGTCACAGGACAACGCCACAACTCAGCTTACGCAATTTCCGAACTTTCCGAACTTTCCGAACTTTCCGAATTTTCCGAATTTCGCGAACTCCCCCAATTTCGGAAACTTCCCCAACTTCCCCAACTTCCCGAACTGGTTCAATGGCTGGAGCAACTTTTGAAAGCCGGGATCTGACCGGCGCCACGCGACTGCTAATCATGCAGCCGACGGCGTTCTGTAACGTCGATTGCGACTATTGCTACCTCCCGCACCGGCACGACCGCCGAATCATGAGTCACGACATCGTCGCTGCTGCGGCGCGCTTCGTCTTTGAAGGAAAATTGAACGCTCCCGATTTCACCGTCGTGTGGCATGCCGGCGAACCCCTAGTCGTTTCACGGTCCTGGTATAGCGAGGCGTTTGCGAGAATAGCGGCTGTAGCCCCTTCAGGCATGGCCATCCCTCACGCCATTCAGACCAACGGAATGCTGATTGATGACGCCTGGTGCGATCTTTTTCTGACGCACGGTGTGCGGGTCGGGGTGAGCATTGACGGTCCGGCCTTCCTACATGATGCGCGCCGCCGCACGCGCTCGGGCAAGGGCACCCACGCCGCGGCGCTCCGCGGTCTGCGGCTCCTCAGGCAACGCGGCGTATCGAGCCGCGTCATCTGTGTGATCACCAATGCAACTTTGCCGCATGCGCGCGAACTGATCGCCTTTTTCCATGATGAGGGCGTTTCGGACCTCGGCTTTAATATCGAGGAGGTGGAGGGCGCGAATACCTCATCGAGCTTGGCCCGTCCTGGCGTGATCGAGGATTTCCGTGCGTTCTTTGAGGTCGTACTGGAAACGGCCGAGAGCGCGAGCCCGCCATTACGAATTCGCGAGTACCAAAACATGCTGGCGATGCTCAAGCATCCGGCCTTTGGCCACTTGAACGCCAATTCCCAGAACATGCCCTTTGCCATGCTGACGGTCGCGACCGGAGGCGAGTTGTTTACCTTCTCGCCGGAACTAGCCGGCCTGTCGCATCAGGGCTACGGCGACTATGTTATCGGCCGCCTGCCCCAGTCGCGTCTTGAAGACGTGCTTGCGGAGCCGGTGCTCCGCAAAATGCTGGACGACATCTGGCAGGGGATAGCGCTCTGCCATCAAAGCTGCGCGTATTTCAACATCTGCCTCGGAGGCTCGCCGGTCAACAAAATGTCGGAATGCGGGGGGTTTGTGGCGACGGAAACGCTCGCCTGCAAGCTGGCCCATCAGGTGATCGCGGACGTTTCGCTTGAACGGCTGGACCGGGAAATTTCGAAGATCGACGCGGGACTCAAGCTTCAGGCCCAATCTGTCCTGTGACCTTCGGCAGACGATGGCTTACAGTTGCACGGGCTGCATCGAAGCAGCTGCCCATAAACGCCCCTATTACGGTGCAATGCTACCGATCAAATCCTTGCAGCGCAACTTTTCACATGGAGAGCTCCTCCAATCTATTCCGTCCAGATTCTCGCCGCGCCAAGTATCCTTCTGCAGCTTTGCCAATTCCTTGCCATCGAACAGATATCGCCAAAATTGTCCCCCATCGTCCGCCAGGATTAAGTAACCGTCTGACGTGATGATTCCGCCCTTGATCTGTGTTGAGGGAAACATTCCAAGTTGAGCGCGAACATTTTGGCGGCGCCCCTCTTCAGCAAACCGTATTTGAACTGAGATATTGCAAATCGCGCCCTTTTCCTCGCATTGCGGAAAGTAATCAAGCTGCCGATTCGATGTGATCAAGACTTCATACTGCTCTCCAGCATACTCCATTGGACCAATCACGCAGCTGGACACGTCCGTTTGTTTGACGCATCCCTTGACAGCTCGAGGTGCGTCTTCTTGGCGCTCACTCACGCCCTCGGTCGTCCACAATATAAATGGGTCCCCGCTGACCGATGAAATTTGAAAGCCAACCCAATGACCGTCTCGAGCGAATCTGATCGGATTGGGACGAGGGCGCTTCTCGTCGCGCACGGCTGCCGATACTTTGCCGAACTCATCGAACATTCGATCGCGGTAAATGGTCAGACTATCATAATCATCGAACCAACGGTCGGATCCAACGCTGACGTACAGTCGCATATTACCACTCGTTGGCGGTCGAATGCGAGGCCACTGCGCAGTGACTGGAAGACGGTTTATGACGATATTTCGAATGCGAGGCGTCTGCGCGGTGGGCTTGCCGTTAATGTCTTTGACCATCCATGTGAATTGCCACTTTCCGTCTGGCGACGTGCAGACCACAGACTCGGGCTGCCAGTCCTCTCCGACCTGCTGATTCGACGCGATGGCAATCTTCTCACCGGCGCGTTGAACTAATGCGGGCCGCCAAAGCTGCTTTTCAGCTTCAAGAACAGGAACCCAAGCAACCGCATCGTTCAGAATTGGAAGCATGCTTTTCGTACCCGGATCTATGCAAATCGCATCCTGAAAATTCAATGGGCCGATGCTTCCGGTCATAGACCGTCGAAGCCAGATTTTGCTGCCAAGGAGCGAGCGCCATCTCTCGTCGAGCTCAGTGAGAGTGTCGGCCAAAGGCTGCCGCAGGACAACGGGCAACTTTTGATAATCCTTTGATTTTTTGGAAACCAAACTGAATGCAACGAAGTCTTCCACCTTACTCCTGAGAGCTTGCAATTTGTACATCTTATCGGTTTCAGTAACGTTTTCTGCGCTAGCAAGGCGCTGCAGGTCGAATGTAGTCTCCACATTTACAAGCAGCTGTTCTTTCTCCAACAGAAGTTTCTGCTTCTCGACCAGTAATGCCGTCTGTTGAACCTTTCCGCGGTAGTTGTTATATCCGATTGCGCCCGCTGAAACTATCGCAACGATCAGAATGATCAGTGGGAAGCGATATTGATGCCATGGGTTGTTTCTAAATCGTTGAGCATCTTCGACCCGGTTCTTGATGCGCGCCACATCGGCGACCCGGTCGTTGTTGCGCGCCTCATTGACGTCGCCGTCTAGGGCGCCGTATGCCCATGACTGGCTGAAGGTAGCTCTGGAGCCAAAGACGTCGTCGAGTAACTTGGCCGTCTCGCTTCCGACTAGCTCGGCGGCCGATCTTAGATCGGTCGCAGAAAGCAGGTCGTTGAGCCGCGTCAATGGTAATGCCCGCTCCCTGTCGGCTTGCGCGGATCGTATTTTGTCGTCAATCACCCGCAACCGGTTCTTGAGTGATCGGACTTGATCCACCCAGGCGGCGTAGGTTTCCCAGTTTCGAACCAGTGCTTCATGGTTGATATCGAACTGCTCACTGTCGGCGGTTTTCTTGGAGTCGATCAGCGTGGCCGTCACGAATTCCGCGAGCCCTTTCGTCAGCGCCTCCTTGATAATATCCCGCTCCTCGCCTTGCCGTTCGGCAACGGCGCTCGAGTCGAGCATCTTGTCAATGGTCGCAAACCGGCGACGAACGATTCCCTGGTCGTCGAGGACAGCGAGATTGGTCAACGCGGCATGCATCAACTGGCCGGCGTCGTCCGGGCCAATCCGTGCGGATTTGCTCGCAACTGCCACGGCAGTATCGAGGACCCGACCAGCATTGGCGTTCAGGCAGCCCGCGAGCTTCCTTTTTGAGTTCCAGCCCGGCACGGCGCAGAGGTGCCTTGGCTCGATCGAGAAGGGGGCCTTCTCCACGCTGCCGTCGTGCTCAGCAGCCGCCTCAGCCCATAGCAGCGGAAGCAGGTGCTGCAGCAGTGGGAGGCGATCCGATTCATACTCTACAGCGGCGACATCGTCGAAGGCGGCCTGGAGTTGGCAGAGCGTTTCGTCGGCAAAGGGTCCGCAAGCGGGTGGTCCCGGATGCAAATTTGCCGCGCGCAGCACCCAACGGGCCGGCTCGACGATGATGTTTCTGATTTCGGAATTGGCGATCAGATCAACCAGATATGTCGAGCCATTCATTGCCTCGGCCACACCCGGAATCTCACTGCAACGGTGCAACCACTCGTTCCGCATCGTGACGATCAGGAACAAGTTGGCCGGACGATAAGCCTGGATGCTGGTCACAAGAGCCATGACCATGCTCAATCCGTCTTCTTTCGTTTCGGCAGGGAGCGAAAAAACTTCCTCGAACTGATCGATCAGGATCAGGAGATTGGCTTTTCCGGAGCGCGGTCCGGTGGCGAGCCTCTCGTCGAGCGTAACGATTGATTGCTCGGCAAATTCGAACAGAGATCCGACATCGAAAGTCTGGTCGCTGAATAGAAGTTCCCGTAGCTTTTCCTTGCACGGCGCTTCGACATCCTCGCCAGGTTGAAGGGCGGGGGAGATATTCAGCGCCGCGCTGACGGCCTCAAGACGTCTGAGCCTTTCCGCACCGATTGCCGTTGCCGTTGCGGCCTGGTCCTCGCCGCCCGATTTCGTCGCGCTGCCGGCGGGGACCGAGGGTGCTTTCAGCAGCGGCTGAAAAACTTGGGAAAAGATCGCCTCGAACAACTCCTCGGCCGGATTGGCCCGAGGCCGGAATTCGATTGGGTACCAAGCGCCGCTGCGTTTGGGGATGGGCGCCGTGCTGTTGAGCTTCGGGAGCAGGCCCGCGCGCACCAAGGAAGATTTCCCACTCCCTGACCCGCCGAGCACAACCACCAGATTGCGATCCGCGAGAATATCGCGCAGTTGGCGCACCTGCACCTCTCTACCAAAGAAGAGCGAGGCTTCCTCCTGCGTGAAGCTGCGCAAGCCGGGATAGGGCTTCGCAGTCATTGTTCTGGCCCATAAGGCTCGCTGCCGTTGATCAACTGCTGCATCAATTTGGCCAGGGCATCGGCGTCGTTGCTGTCCGCGCAAAAATTGTTGGACGCGTTACGGTCGACACGAAGCGGCTTCCATCCGCGTAGGATGTTGCTCTGATCGGCCGGGTCGCCTTGGAACAACGCCGCTCCCTGGGTCAAGATGGCGATTCGAATGACCGCAGGGCCATCTGTGTCGGAGCGCTTCTGTTCCAGGATTTGGTCGATCTTGAATCTGAACTGATCAAAGCGAGATTTTACCTTCTCACGCAGGTCGATGCCGGCCGCGATCGGAAGATCGTCCACCGCGACAATGGTCAGCGGGTCGTCCCCGAAATTCGGCAATTCCTTGAATGCCCGCAAGCGGACGAATGCTTTTCGCGTCGGCACAGACAGGCTTTCAGTAATCGTCTCACGCAGCATACGAATGGGGCCGGCCGGACGTTGTTCGCCCAGCGCCTCATGGAAAATCACGGCATCGGGCGCGACAAAACGCTCCAGCCATTTGACGAACTTGTCCGGCTGAGCGATTCGCGTCTCGATGTTGTCAAGATCATCGTTGGCGCGCCCGAGATCGAAGGAATCGCCAACAAGCCCCCAAGACGGGCCGTTCGGACGCCAGAGCACATGGCGGCAGCTTAAAAGAAGGTCGATTACCGCTTCCCTGGGGTCGAATACCGATCGAAGGGCTCTTTCCAGATCCTGGGCGACTCGCGTGGTGTTCGTTTCCGCATCGCCGACCGTGCGGATGAAAATCGGGTCCTTGACGAGAAGTCCGGTCGGTTGAGGACGTCCGTTTCGCCAGCCATGTCCCCAATAGCTGAATTCGAGCCCGCTCTTCTTCAGCGCTGTGATGAGACCTTGGATCGAAGCTTCTGCGTCGGAAGGCGGCGAGCCCTCTGGTTCGCCCAACACGATGATCGGGACGGTTGGTTGGCGCCCGGTCGTTGCCGCGACCAAGTTTGCGTTAGTTTGGCTACTCGCTAGCGAGTACATCGAGGACAACTTCATGCCGATATTCTTCACGCGATATTCGATCTCGGCCTCGCGAAAGGGGCCCGCTTGAGCGAAGAAGATTGGCTGGCCGTCGGGTTCGTAAAAAAAGGATTCGGTTTCGACAACATCCTTTCGATTAAGGGTTTGAATTCTGTCCTGTACCCATTGAAAGGCGCCGCGATTGAGCGAAACAAGCACCACCCGGCGTGGCGGAGCGAGGTTCTGCAATGCAAATTGAACGGTACTTAATGGCGGGTCTGTGACACCCTTCTGCGTGCCGAAGTTGGCCAGTAATGCGATGACGGCCACGTTCTCGTCGATGTCGTTGGATGTTAATTGACCGGTGATGACTTCCCAACCATCCATAACCTCCTGGAGATATTTCTTGACGCCAGGCACAAACCCCGCTTCCATTTTGCCGTTGGCCAGTAGAAGCTTTAGGGTCGGCGGTGGCTGTTGTCCCTGCTTCGGCCCAGGAGATTGGGCGCTGAGTTCCTTGAGGATGTCGTCGATCGCACTCTCGAGCTCGTCGTTGTCCGGATATTCCAGCTTCAACTCGTTCAGGGCTTTGTAGACTTGTTGTCCGTTCAAAGATCGCAGGAAATCCAGCACCTTTGTATCAAACAAGCTGTTGGCGGCTGTTACCCTTTCGAGGGATATTCCAACTCTCAAGAACGAGAAGTTTGCGAGCAATTCATCTGCAAATCTTCCCGCAAAATTCGTGACAACGAGTGGTTGCAGCTTATTGATTTGCTCTGACGTAAGCATTTGCCTACTCCTGCAGCATCTCGGTGATGCCGCCATTCTTTAGGTCGGAAACGATATGGCTGAGCGGGACTGCGGTGTTGTAGGGCTGCTGCTCCAGTTTTGTGCCGAAATGAGTACCGTTATGTAGCGCAGTGGGCGCAAGATAGGCGTCCAGCACCAGCGACCCTGACGAGCCCTGTTGCGTTGCCGCCGTGTGCCTGGTGCGGCTGCCGGTCTGGTTCGGACCCAGCACCGTGCCGATGGCAAATTGCAGTTCGCCTCGCATGGGATGTTGAAGTACCATCAGCGCATCGTCAGTTACCGGTTGCGGCATGGAATCGCGAAGCTGGATGTGACCTCGAATCTCTCCCGGCATCGCTCCCGGAACAGGGTCGTTGCCGACCTTTTCGGCCAGCCTGATGAGCGCATAGTCGAGCTCGTTCATCCCGGGCTCGCCCTGACCGCCGGGGATCTCTATGCCTCCTGCCGGACTGGATCGCAGCACGGGCGATTCATTGGTGAGATTTGCCGAACTGGCCCGGCCTCCGGCATCTTCCGCAGCCGCTCGGTCGATCAGATCGAAACGGAAACGCAACTCGCCGGCGAGGCGTCGTTTCGCGGCTGCGGGCGCCCTCTCAACGCGCTCGACGACGTGCCAATTCGTGAGCACCAGATCCGGACCGACCAAAAATCCAGTGCCAACGCCGGGTGGATTGAGGTCGGCGTAGTCAATGCGGCAGATACTTCGGAGGCGCCGGTTCAGGGCCTGCAGGTTCAGCGTTGTCCCTTTACCCGGCAGAATTCGCTGGAGCTCGACCTGAACCTTGGCAGTCAGGTTCCCGCTGCCAGCCACGAAGTCCTGAACCTGCCGCGCGGACGCCGTAGAAAGACTGTCTCTCAGAACGTCCTGTAGCTCTTCCGAGTCGGGTTGATCTTGCTGAAGAGCGCCAATCAGGCCCGGAAGCCAGCCTTGGCCGTTTGCCGCCACAAGCAGGTCCGCAACCTGCAAGGCAAAAGGTGAGGCAACGGTAATGTAGGTGTAAACGGTTCGGTTGGGAAAATAGCTGGTAACGGCGCGGTCAAGTAAGGCGAGCGCGTTGGGAGAACCACCGTATGTATTAATGATGGCGTCACTGATCTTTCGCAGTTCCGGCCCGCTTAACCGTAGTTTCAAGGGACGCTCCCGTCATGCTTCTTTTTTTTCATGCGGCTGCGCCCACAATCCGACCAGGCCACGTTCGGAGTCACGCATGAGGCAATCGCGATGGTGAATGCGTTTTCGCGGCGCACCAAGATTCTTCGCGCCGGGAAGGCGATTGCGACAAGACGATCGGCGAACTGAAACACGCATTTTGCCCCCGCGGAAATTGCTAGCCGTGCGCATTCATGAGGAAATACTACTATAAGGAAATGGCAAAGGCGAGTGGGATTTGATGCCGCAATCGCGGAGCTTTGGCTCAAGCACCGCGAGGAGAGAGTTGTTTACGTGATTGTGGTCGTCGCGCTCTCAAACTCGGCCGTAGTTTGGTGATCTTGAAAACAGGACAATGATCTGGTGAAAATTTTGCCGCGACATGGCGCATGCGAAGTTTCCACTTGATCCGAAGCCACGGCGCCAAAAGCATTTCTCGGGTGGAGTTTCCGCGCTTGGGCATCGAACAGCATGATCCAGGGCTGGTCCAACGGAAAGGGGCCGCTGTTGAGGCGGCCCCTTTGAGGCATTCGAAGAAGCCCGGGGATACTTAAGATGATGGCGGATTCATGTTAAGGTATGCAATGGGACTTTACGCATCTAATAGGAAAGATGAAGCCTTAAAGCAGCAGGAAAAACCTTCCGGAGCATGTGCCCAGCCATGAGTTGTGGATATTGAGAAAGGTACGTTCGATCCGGGTCAGTGCCGAACGGATTTTTACAACCGTTCTTGGCACGATTGATAAACACTGGTCTTCATCCAGACGTACCTGCTCCGCTACGAAAGCAGAGAAGAGAAGGTGCCCTATCAGCCCTGATTCGCGTGATCGTCGAAAGAGCTTGGACGCTCGACGTTCCCCAAAGTTGCCCACACCGCATCGCTAGGCATCCGGTTCCAACGCTCAGCCAGCAGCTTTCACCACTTTCTTGAGCTTGGCTCTTTCCTCTCTCCTCCTGCGCATAAGCCTTCTCGACAGCGAACTGCATATCTCGGATCAAATGCGTGCATTGTCAAAGGCTCAGCATCTCATTCAGTGACTTCTGGAACGAAGGCGCGCGAAGGTACTTGACGATAGAATGGCGCCAAGCTCCCTTATTCGATACCTCGATATCCTCTAATTTTGCCAGTCCGGTTGCTTTAAAATCGTTTGCCAGAAACGGATCAAAGCCGCAAACCGGATCGAGCTTATCGAAGACATTTGACCATGATCCGCTGACCTTCTTGCTCGGAAACCCGTCGGCCCGCGTCCAGCCTGGTTGTAGCTTGTCCTGAATCTCGTCCAGCCCAAGCGGGCTTCCAATTGTCACAAGCGCATTGACGCGGGCGCAATCGTCGACGCGCTTTAGGCAATCGTAGGCGATAACAGTGCCCAGACTGTGGCTCACAACGATATGGGGCCCATCATCGACAGGAGCCTGCAGCGCTGCGACAAACCTCTGCCGGATCTCATTTTGGATTCGGTATGTGGTTCCCGGCCGCGGGCTGTGCTGCGTATTGAAGAGATAGTGGTGTACATCGCGCAGGAAGGTTTCGAGAAAGATCTTTTTGACAGGCCAGGGAAGAGGCACTCTTTCGTAGGCAGCGCCTTCTTGCATGCGGTCCGGCGCGATCGCCTCCACAGCCTCCGTCGCTGCCAATGTTCCACCAATCTTTGCGGCCACCCCCACGAGGAACGCAGTCTCATCCGCACTCTCCGCAGCAGGCACACCAGTTGAAGCGTTGGCAAAAGTCTCCTCGATCGGGGATGCGGCGGCGCTTTCATAAGCAGCGACATTTAGGTCGGGCTCGCTGTAAAGAACGTCCGCCCAATACACCATTGAAGAAGTGACGCCTCTCAGTTTCAGGTCTAGGCCCTCAGGACCTTCGGCAAGGTTGCGCAGCCAAATATCATGCAGCGTATTCGCGTTGGGTTTGTTGCCGATCCCGTGAATGAATGTAACGTGAGCCATTCGATTAGCCCTTCTTCAGCTCCCAGACGTTTTCGAAGCCGCTGCCCCTCATTCACAATAGAACATGGGCCACGGCGACGAAACTTTCTTCCCTCAATCCCACCCTTCAGCCTATCGACAGGAGAACATTGAACGCCGACGTTCGTTGCGCAGAAGCAAATATTACGGCCGTCAAGCTACCAAAACGGGAGACCGATACCGGTCAGCGATGGTGACGAGACAAGCCTCGCCGCAAAGCGCCTGCCGAACTACGTTTTGGCAACCTCCGCCCGAATCCGAATTCATGCGCAAGGACTAAGGTTTCACCAGCTTCGGAAGCACCTCAGTCGTTCGGAGTGGCCTTTATTTTGGATGCTAGCCAGTCAGGGATGGGGGTAAATTCCATGCGGTCTCCCTGTCATAAGTTGCTTTTTCGGGTTTTACAGACACATGGATGTGATGCGTATGTCCGTTCCTGCCACTATAGTTCCGCCACCCCCATGCCGGCACACCGCCAACCGCAGAAGAGTTGGCGATTTTCCGGTTCCATATGATGTATTTTACACGAGAGTCCCTTGCTTGCGTAATCGCGTTCGCGATGGCTTCAGCGCTGCAGCCATGGTCCGGATCGTGCGTGATATCCATTGCAGTCACTACACCTGCCGTGCCGTCTTTGACCCATGGATTGTGGTCAGATGCTCGAGACTGATGGCTGGGGTCACCAATCGTGCCGTCGCTCTTCTTTGTACGGCTCGGCGCGAGGCTATTTACCTGTGAACGGAGTGTTAGCAGGGATTTCGCAATCCGCCATGCCGATATCGATGCTGCCTCACCTGGCGAAGGCTGCGGACTTGGATCGTCCGGATCGCCGTGCAGGTCCTCGTCGCCAGCATTGCTAATCTCTTTGGCAAGTTCAGAGTCAGGGATGTCGGTCGCTGGCCGCGGAGCAGCCTCGGTTTCGGGAAATGGATTGTTCTGGTCGCTCATTGGTTTCTCTCCCTCGTTCGACCAGCGTCCATTGACGTCGGTCAATCTGCAATGCTTATCTCGAAGCTGCTCGCTTCCGGCCCGGTGACGATTGTGGTCACTCCAAATTTGCCATCCACCGTCCGTGCCTGCAGCCTGAAATGGCCAGGTGGCAACGCAATTCCAAAGTGGCCGGCACCGTCACTGCGGATGGCTATTTCGGGAGTCGGTGCCGTTCCCGTCGTGACGTATACAAGCGCTTCCGAGACGCCTTCACCATTTGAACGAACGACTCGGCCGTGATGCAAAATTTTCTCGGCATCGCCCATCAGCATTCAATGGCCAGTTAACTAGTCTCCATGTCTTCAGCTCGCCAAGCCTCAATTTGCTCGACAACTTCAGGCAGAACGCGGGGGGCTGAATTTACTCGCATAGCAATGCTGCCGGGCGTGCCGCCTTCGCCGTAGGCATGGATTCCGACTACGACCGGATGTGCGTTCTCGTCGGGGAAGACGTAGGCAGGACCACCGCTCTGCCCTCCCGACGTGTCGACATCATAAAATATCCGACGCGTCGTGACGGCGCGGATCCGGTTCTTCGCCCAGTAAAGTTCCGTGCCGCCCCCCGGCGAGGCGGGATAACCAGAAACGTTAACCAAATAGTCCTGTAATTCCTCGTCAGGCAACGCCCCGACCCGAAATGCTTCTGTCGCGGGAAAGAGATCTGCATCCAAATGGATCGCCGCAATGTCGTAGTCGGCGTCCTGTTTTTCGGTCCACAGATTGAGCGTCGAGAAACGTCTTGCGACAAAGGAGCCGAAGGGTCGGCGCTCTCGATCCCGACCCGGCGTGACCGTGATCTCTCGAGCCCAGCCCCCCATTTGCTTACTATCGAACACGCAATGCCCGGCCGTAATCAGTGTGCGCGGTCCTACCACCCATCCGGTGCCTACATAAGTTCCGGTCATTGCGTCGATCTCGAGCGCACAAATCAATTTCCAAGGATATTGATCCGTGGAAACGATACGAGTTCTCTCGTCCGCGTTGAACACGGTTTCGAGACCGTTCTCGACGGGCGGTGCGATGCTGTCCTTGCTTTTTCCAATGACAATGCGCCGGCGAACCAATTCGGAAATCTTCGAGGGAGGTCCGTCCGGAGCAGGGGTTATGCGCTCGGCAATCTTGTTCCCGCTCACTGGCGGTGTCCAAGCTTCAAGAGCTCCGGCTTCAGTGTCCGCAGGTTTATGGATCGACTTCAGCTTTAAGTTCATTATGCCTCCCAAAACTCAGCAACTCAGGACGAAACGTTAATACTCCAAAATCGTCAGACATCATAACAAAAACCCGATATATATAAATTTTCTGCCCGAAGTAGGCGCCGGACCGTTGCTAATCATTTAGGGATCCAAACAGTCGACCGGAGCCGAATTGTTTGTCGCCAGGCTGACCGGCTCGTCGCAGGGGTGCCCTTCATTCATCCCGAGGATTGCTCGGCGCTCTCCAATCGGCAGGCAGACCACGCCCTTGGACGAGGTCGGGTGATGCCATTTGGCAGATGCGATCGGAGCATTCGCGCCGCAAAAAGGCGCCCAAGCTCCGCGGGGGCGCCGGAGCAGCTTGAGGAGCCGGTGTCGCTCCGAGGAGATATGAATGCCCATGCAGTAGCCGATGATCAACATTCCGGATCACCAGCTCCGGATCGACTGAAGGTTGTCGGGTCCCAGCTCGCGGTCGCCGGTCAGGTCCACGAACCGATCGGATGCGCGTAGCAGATGTCCGCCGGCACGTGCCGCCCAGGCTGGACATGTGGAACAGCGCCACCGTCCGCTGGCCTGTCATCGGCGTATCTCCGCCCGCGAAAGACTGCATGGCCCCACCACCGCTGTCTGGGAAATCGCTATAGACTTGATGGAATACCTTGTGGCACATACGCGTCCCAGGAGCCACACAGGAGTCGCGGGGTCTCGAAAGACCGCGAATGGACCTGGTGGTTGTCGCGGGTGTGGTGGAATTGGTAGACGCGCTGGATTCAAAATCCAGTTCCGAAAGGAGTGTCGGTTCGAGCCCGACCACCCGCACCACTTCTTAAATCAATGGCATTCCAGAGTCTGGACGTTTGGATCCAATTCGGCTCGCATCGGTAACTTGACACTGCGACCCTCGAAGGAATGCCCGCGTTCGAAGCGCGGCGAGGCGGCAACATTCTTCAGATTCTAACTACGAATCTGGGGGTCAGGAGTTCGAATCTGTTCGGGCGCGCCATTCCATCCAATTGAAATCGCTTGCTTTTTAGGCTTCGCCGACGCGGCGGCACCGGCTTAGATTCCAGAATTCAGCCGGTTTTGGAAGAACGGATATTCCTTCGAGCCATATCGCAGCATGGCGAATGGTGGCCCTCCTGTTTTCCTCTTGGTCAACACTCGGCACGATCAGGTTCGCACGAACCGGACTGCTGGTCCGTCGAGGCTACAGGTGTAGGGTTGAGGTAGCGGTGTTGTTGTTCCCGGCTTCCTGACGCAAACCTAGGGAATGACAGTTCGAAAAAAGGCAAACCGTCTTCAACTGCCGCCACTTGTTGCCGGCGAATGGCGTGGTGAGATCGTCGGCTCAGCCAACATTAATTTTGGCCAGGTCGTGCAGCCAGGCCCGCCCCGCCAATCAGTCGAGTTCACCTATGTAATACTACCCGCTTTGCTGATTGTGCCGAATCAGCTTTCAGATGGCCTGGCGTCGTCATGATCATGGCCCCAACTCCCATGAAGACGGAACATCGCGACGCGGGCGCTCTTTTTGAATCCGATCATCTGGCATCGTTAAGCCTCTCTCTTGACGTCACCAGGGCGCAATTTTCCGACATGCTGCCTCGCTTCGAGGCTAAGCGATTCAGGGAATTTCACTTTGTGGTAGAGGCAAAGGAGGGAGGCAATAGATGGCCGGTGCGAAGCTGGGGCATGGGAACCGGCCCGCTTTGAATACCTACAGACGAACTCGCTGGTTGCTACGAAACCGCTGTAACCACTCATCAAGCGGTTTTGCGGTCAGCAGACATGGGTTCGTCGGTCGCCATAGTGTTTCTGTTCGCGTCGAGGCCCTGCTAATTCCTCCCCCAATGCGGAGACCACGGCCGCCACCCGACCACGCACCCGTGGACTAAGCTCCATCAGCCCTGCGATCAGGCGCCGGCCCTCCGCGCTGGCGATAAAGTCGATGCGCTCATCGACCGGCAGAGGTGAAGCGTTACCACCGGTCTCGTCATTTCCCGGCAGGCCTTCGAAAAACCGGCTGACAGGGACGCCAAGCGACCTCGCGATCTCATAGAGCATGGAAGCGCTCACTCGGTTCCTCGCGTTCTCGTATTTCTGAAGCTGTTGGAAGCTGATGCCTATGGATCGGGCAAGCTCGGCTTGCGATACGTCCGACTGGACACGAACTGTCGCGATCTGCCTGCCGACGTGCTGATCTGCGGGATGCGGGCTACTCCCGGCTCCAGACTTTGGCCATGCTTGGAAGACGCGGGGGCGTGTCGATTCCGCCGATGCCTTTCTCAATTGTATCACTCCACTTAGAAAGTTGGTCGCGGTAGGTCCCTGTGCGAGACTCGCCAAACTTCCGAATGATATGGGAGCTGCCAAGTGCTCGAAACGACCTTGTGCAGTCAGCTTGGTTCTGTCTGCCCATCGATCCGACGAATATCCTCCAGGACCGAGCGGATTTGTGGCCAAGGAAACTCGGCATCGTCCTTGGACGGCTGCCCTTCTCTGAGTATGGCGTCAAGTTTCGCTGCCACACCGGCAAGGGAGATAGCCGGCGTTTCCGACAATGCTTCAAGCAACACCTCCGCGCGATCAGCTGCCTCACTTTCAGCGCGCAACGTGGCAGAATAGCCAATCGCCCGGTCAGAAACATCCCAGCGCGCCTGATGAGCCGCCAAATCAGCCTCAGCTTTCGCACCGACCGTCACGTCGACAGAACCGACGCGAAGTACATCGCGAAGCGCCTCAAGTGAACGTAGCGTGGCGGTCCTGCCATCGGACAACTGGATCATCACATTGGGAAAGCCGACCGTTTCTGTGAGCTTTCGCTCCAACCGCTGCTGCTCACGGCTCAGCCGTTCAGTCTCCTCGTGAGCAGCTTGCCATTTGCGCCACACCGCCACCGCTGGATCGGTCGCCTGGTCCCTTTCTAATTCCTTACGGGTAGCAACTGCTTCTAGCTGCGATCCCGAGGTCGAAGCCTCTGGAGGAAGTAGCTGCCGACGAGTGACGAAAGACAAAGGCGTGCTATTGTCGGAATCAGCCATGATCCGAGCTCCCAACAGCTTGGCTGTGGTCAGGCCGAACAGAGTGTTCTCGCACTCTGGTCGGTCGTCGCGCGATGCAAGTGCATTGCACGTGCAACCCTTATGAACTTTTTCGAGGCCGAATGCAAGCCGCACAGCGAAAATGACGAAAAAACCATTCACGACGCGTCTAGATCCATCTGTGCTAGCTCTGGCGGAACAACTCGCAGTGACCGAACGGCGTTCAGTAACCGCTGTCATAGAGCTCGCACTGATTGAATATGCGGAGCGTCGTGGCGTTAAGGCGCAAGAGGTCAAAAACGACTGACGGCGTTGCAGCTGTCGGCCCGTTTGTACCGCACCGTCAATCATAGTGGACAATATGCGTTCCAGGCAGCGATGCGCCAACCTCGACCGCTCGCTCTGTTGTCCGTTTTCTCCTTGTAGTCGGTGTGTGGCAGTTGCGGTTTTGGAAACAATCCGCCTCGGTCATGCCGGCTCGACCACAGCTTCCGAGTACGCTCTGACTACTAGATTGAGCAATATTGCTGCTTCCCCCAATGGTTGTACGATACTTCTTTCTTAGCCTATCGATGCTATAAAGCTCGGTGTATAGGGTCCAGGGGGGACGATACTTGGGGTTCAAACCTGCCGAGATCGCAGGAATCCAGCCGTGGCGAAAGGCGGTCTTCACCACCTACGCGCTCAGCCTGTCGTTTTTCGAATCCGTCGTTCTCGATGCACTCGTGCGGGGGCGCAGCCATGAAGCACTTATCCTCGCCGACGTTGAAGGGATCCGATCCGGACTGAGCGAACAGGGAGCGCAACGCGTAGGCCGCGACTACGAGATCGAACCCGTTTCCGTCAGCAAAGGGGTCTTTCACCCCAAGGTTTCTGTCTTCGTATCTGACGAGGACTGCCATCTCATCGTCGGATCTGGAAACCTTACCTTCAGCGGTTGGGGCCGCAGCCTCGAGACGGCCGAGCACCTTCATCCCTCGTTTGCTGCCGACGCCTTCAACGGGGCTGCGCGGTTCTTTGACTTGCTGGGCGGCCAGCAAGGAATTGTTCACGGGGCGCAGGAAGCATGCACGTCCCTCGCACAAGATCTCAGCCGCGCGGCAGGCCGCGGACGCGGGGATGGCTCGGTGCGCTTCCTGCATAGCCTCGGGGGAAGCATCGCCCAATCCATGGAGGACATCGCTGAAGAACTCGGCGGCGCGACCCGGCTAACGGTTGCCGCGCCCTTCTGGGACGGCGGCGCAGCGGTCGATGATTTGTGCAGTCGGTTGAAGCTGGGGGAAGTGCACGTTCACGCGCATGCGGGAGGTACGGTGCGAGGCACGGCAGGAGCCAATTGGCCGCTCGGCGCGACGTCCCGGGTCGTTGCGGTGGCGGCCGAACCCTTTACGGATACGGCAAACAGGAAGCTGCACGCCAAGGCATTCGAAGTGTCCTGCAGAAACGGCAGGCTTATCGTTTCCGGAAGCGCGAACGCCTCCGGTGCGGCCCTGACTGGTTTCAACGTCGAGGCCTGCGTGGCGCGCGTGCAGCGCAACTCGACTGTCAGATGGCATCTTGTTCCCGCCCCGGTGCCGCTACCCCTGCTCCCGCTAGAAAACGAAGCAGAAGACGACGGCCCGCCGCCCGGTGTGCTTCGCGCATCCGTAACTGGCGACGCAATCACGGGACGCGTGCTTTCGCCAAGGATGGTAGGTGCTGCCCAGCTCTTTCACTATGGTCCAGCAGGATGGAAGCCGCTTGCCGATGTCTTCCTTGAAGATGACGCCGGCTTCAGCGTCGCGATTCCCGGCTTCGAGGCCGCGTCTCTGCGAGGCGGGCGCGTCGTGTTCAGGGTCGAGGCGGGACAGAGCGCCGCGGAGGGGTTCGCGTCTCTCTCGGCCATTACCGGTTTGAGACGGTTTGCAGGAAAGGCTGCTGCCAGTCTCACGGCTATTCTCGGCGGCACCGAAACGCCGGACGACTTTCGCGTGCTGCTTGAATGGGCACACGACAATCCTAGCTTTCTCCGGCCCGAGATCGCTGGAGGCGGAGGGAGCGCGGGACCCAAGCAGACAGGGCCTTCCATGATCCCTACATCGGATTTGTGGAACAGCGGCGGCTCGGCTACGGCGAAGCCGGGCGGCGGGGAAGCCCGCCGGGGCTGGGCTAGGTTCGTAGATGCGCTTCTGTCCGCGCTTAAGGAGCGCCGCGGTCCAATCGGACGCGATGATAACGAAGACGAACCTGAACCGGGCAACAGCCGAAAGAAGCCGAAGACCGGAAAGGGCAATGGCAGAGGCAATCGAGATCCCCTCGAAGTTCTCGACGAGGTTATCGACGCCATGCTTGCGAAGGGAGCCAGCCGCGAGACTGCGCTGAGGGCGATGACCCTCGTGGCATATGCATGTGACAGGCTTGCCGACCGAGTAACCGCAGCCAAGGCAGAACATTGGCTAAAGCGGGTGGTGGATACCTACTGCGCCGCTGCGCCAGACGGACCTCTGGACGAAGAGGCTGCATCGGCGATCCTCGCCTTGTGCGGACCTGATCCGTCCCCGGACGCAGCGCGGGCAGCGCGCCAGCGCTTCTTAACGACTAGAGGAGACCTCGACGGAGACTGTCCTTCCGAAAAGCCAGCAGAACCGTTCATCGCCGCGATGGGCCACGTGGCTGCCTACAAAGCGGCCTGGGTCAGGATCGTCGAGATCAGGACATGGCGCGAGCAGGCAGGAGCATACGCCGTTGCGCTGACAAACGGCATGCCTCGGGACGGGTATGCCGAGTTGCTCGACGCCTGTCCCTCGGAATCGCGGCTATTGGTAGACGCTTTCGCATCCGAAACGGCTCGGCGCCGCGTTCATATAATGAGCGGCACGGGATGGTGCTGTAACCGCCGCATGACACTCCCCAAGATGGAGCAGGGAAGGCTAAGAAGCCTGGGCGTGGCCCGATCGGCCAACTGCTGCCAGAAAGTTCTCGTTCTGCCGGAGGGTTTCGATGGCTAAGCGTACGATGGCCGAAATCCTGTCCGAGGCGAGTGCTGCGGATGGACCAAGCGTCGTCGACGACACGCAAATCGCGCATTCCTCGGTAGATCCATGCGGCCTCCGACAGACAAACTTCGACCTTATGAACCTAGTGGCTGACGGACTGAACAACGTCGCAAGACACGTTAGGCCGTTCTCTTTTGTCTCATGGGCGTGGCGGCGCGCGCTGAGGCTCGCCAAGGCCGAAGGCAGACCGGATACTGACGCAACGGTCCTTGAAGACTTCGTAGCACGCTGCGAGGTCATCTTCGCTTGGTCTGTTTTCATCTCAGCATCCCAGACGGATCTTCCAGGACGGCAGGCCATGGGGCAGTTGCTTGGCGCGCAGAAAATCGACTTTCACGGAGCGACGTGGAAAGCGTTCCGAGAAGGTCGCGCGGACAGCACGTCGCTCTCCGCCGCAGTGAACTACGGACCGGGCCTCAAGGCCCTCGGCTGGCTCGCACGCAATGACGTGAACGGAAAGGTTCTTGTGCCGCCAACCGACGTCGATGCAGCGCTTGATTCATTCGAAGCCAGAATTGCCGACCGGCTTAGCCACCCTGCATTTTCGAGTTTCGGCCCGGTGACAGTCACGAGAGAAGAAGCACTGGCCTGGGCGCCGGCATGGATGCCCGACGAACTAACGGAAGAAGAGCGCAGACATGCAGCGAGAACCCTGACTGGCGATCTTGCCACGGCGACTCGGGCGGAAGGCCTGAAGCTACTTCTGCACGCAGCCGGCCGCCCAGAACAGGGTTCGACCGAAGCTGTGAGGTCGGCTCTCGCGGGAGAGGACCCCGGCTTCGAAGTCCCCGAGGGATTGGAGACAGCGGCGGCGCGGTGGCGAAGGCTCCAATACAGGCAGCTGTTCCGCTACTCCGTGGAGTCCCTGCTAGCGTGGACGCTTGATAGGCTGGCGGAGTCGGACGGACCGCTTGGGACCCCAGCACTGGTCTCCGCCTTCCTCGCCGAAGCCGCAATCGACGGGGTAAGACCTGCCTCGGATTGGCTGGACGGAACGGACCCTGCAACACCACCATCGTCTGCGACGACGGCTATCGCCGATGCACTACGCAGCCAAACAAGGGAAGGCCTCGCAGCAGCGATCGCGCAAGCGCTCGCCCTTTGCATCGCTCACACGCCGCAAGACCCGGAAACCTTCGACCGGGAAGACCGCCTGCCACTGCGAAGGGCGGGTAAGGAAGCGAACGCCCGCCGACAGGTGGAGGCACGTGAACTCATCCGTCACGCGATCGAGACATGGGCGATAGCACAGCATGTATACTGGGCCGTAGGAAGGGGACTGCAGGACGCGCGCGGCGGCGGCAAGACGATCCTGCGCCTCAAGCTGGTGATGGAAGAGGGTGGTTGGACGGCGCTGCCGGGCAGGAGCAGACTCAGTCCCGCGCCCACTCCGGACAGGATCGAAACGGCTATCTCCCTGGCCGCGGAGTGCGGCCTCCTTCCGGAGCTGGCGGCCTGACCTCGTCCTCCACGCCAGCGCAGCGCGACCGGGTTTCGCAAACTGCACCCCATCTGCTTGACCGCGTCGTCAAAGTCGAACGGATTCTGGTCGAACACTTTGCGTCTGTTGCCGGTCGAGCCAGGTGCCTGCCACCTGGCACATGTTGATTCGAAGAATGTGCGCTAGAAGCCCTAGCAAGCAATTTGGTCACCCGTTCGCCAGCCGTCGCCCCCGGACGCCCCGACCTTCCCGGCTCCGGCTCCCGCCAGTCGCGGCCCGATGCACCGCACATTGCACTAAACCACGGAAATCGCTGACAAATGGCAATCCTAGCAATGTGCAGTAAACATGCACACATTGCGAAATCACTGTCTAACTCATTGAAAAACAACGACCCAACCGCAGCGCAATGTGCTCCCTTTTATCTTGCCATCGGTCTTCGGTCGTGTTTCGCGTCCCTCCCTCCACAACACCAAACCCGCGCTCTGCCACGCGGCAATACCCGGCTGCCCGCTGCTGCGCGAGGCACTGCGAAAAGTAACAGATCGCGTCTAGAGCGTCCTGCCGATGCTCACCGAGCGCGTTGCCTGAGCTGCAGCCGATCTGCAGTTGCCCGAATGATGCACACGAATTGCTGGCGCGATCCAGGGCACGTTGGAGTTGCCAGATTTGCCGCTAGCTTGCTCTGGCCAGCCTGTCATATCGACACTGCGATGGCGTGCCAAAAGCAACCTGGCTGAACAAAATGGAGGTAAGCCGCCGTGTGGCAGAAAGACATTCTTGTGTTGCCTGACGATCTGATTGCGTTCGCCTGGTCTGCACCGATGCGGGACTTGGCGGCGAAGCTGGAACTGTCCGACGTCGGGCTGAAGAAGCTGCTGACGCGATGCGGAGTCGCGTCGCCGCCGCAAGGATATTGGAACAAAATCCGTGCCGGAAAGAGGGTGCCAGCACTACCCAAAGCGCCACCAAGGCGCCCCGGTGAATTGGGCCGAGCAAGTGTCGATGCCCGCTTCAAAAAGGTGCTGTCGATTGCAGCCCCTCTTGCATCCAATGGGCCATTTGCATCCGCTCTGGTTCCAGAAGACCTCGACGAACTCCACGCACAAGAGTTGCAGGCGATTGGCAAAGTTTCTGTCCCGCAGACGTTGGACAGGCCCCACAAAGGGCTCGTTCAACTGCTCAAGCAGGAGCAGCGGCGCCGCGATAAAAATGCCGAACGCCAGTGGACCTTTGACGAACCCAAGTTCGACAATCCACTGGGCAAGCGTCGGCTGAAAATTTTCAATGCGCTGTTTTTGGTGCTCAGCAAGCGCGGCCATGACGGTGATGCCTACGAGCACGATGGAGAAATTCACGCGCGCGCAGCCATCGGCGACACATATCTTGGATTGGACATCGGAATAGTCGGCAGCCACCGCACCGTGCGTCAACAGGGCTACGTGCGGCCGGCGCCAGACCTGCCAGCATCAACCCCGCTCGCGCTGCGGATCGATCCAGGTTTCGACCGCAAGAATACGGTCTCGTGGCAGGACGGCGGCGACGCAAAGCTTGAGTCAAAGATCGCCGAGATCGCTGCTTCGATCATCGTGGCGGGCGAGAAGAAGTTCCGGAGTAGCCTGCGGGAAGTCGAGGAGCGTGCAGAGCGGGAGCGGATTGAAAAGGAGAAGCAGCGTCAGGAACGGTTGGCCCAACTTAACCAAAAGCGCCTGCAAAACCTGCGGAACAGCGGAGAGTTGCTACGTCAAGCTGAAGACATTCGCGCGCTTGTTGAGCGCGTCTGTCGCGCGATCGATGAAGGTTCTGTTGATATCGACGCTTCGACACTTGAAGCATGGCACCGATGGGCACTTGCGGAGGCCGACCGGCTCGATCCAGTTCGGTCCGGTCAGATCATGACTCATCTCGGTGAGCCTTCGAACTGACGAATGCCGCATTGCTTCAGCAGCAAATTGGTTGATCTGCCGCTGATGCGAATCCGCACCAGAGCGTGCCTGCACGCAACGGCACGATGCTTTAGCTCGTGATTGTCAGGGTCGGAACGAAACCGCCGACCGATCGATTTTGATCATAGAGATGGAGTGGCAGATCGGCCTTCGGCATTCGAACGCGCCCGACCTCAACTGCCGCTGAGTTCGGCAGGGCGGGAAAGACGTTGATGACGGCACTCTCTCCATGAACAGCTTTGATCTGATCAAAGAGATGCCGCAGGTGGCGTCTGAACTCGACCAAATCCTCTGGACGGCACATGATGTCATTGTGCGGACCTTCCGCTGTCAAAGACCAGATAGCCACATCATCGCCAAGCACAGCGTGTATCCGCTCGTCCGTTACGGTCGCACTGAGCGCCAGCTTAAGAGCGATCGTCTTATCTGCTGGCCCTGAATACTCGCCAACGCGAAATGAAATTGCCGGCTGATCGGGCTGCCACCGCCATGTCGCTGGCTCACGATATCTCTGATGTACTGTCACCGGAACAATATCTCCCAGAAGATGGCCCAACTCGATGAGAAGCGGCTGCGGTGCCAAGGCAAAGACACTAAGCTGCCGTATCTCCTTCTGTTCGATCCGCTCCTTCACCTTTCGAGCGAAGACGCGCCGGAGATTGTCTTGCTGGATCGTCCAGTACTTCTCTTCGTGATCGGCATAGTCACATCCAACCAGCTCGATATCGATCGTGCGACCTTCAGCGGGGTGGCGATCCGGCGGCATAGCCATGAAGATCGACCGAGTCGACACAAGAGCGTCCCGTTGGCCGATATCGGCCGCAAACCGGATCACATGCGCAGCACGCTCCTGCGCCACTCCTGTCACGATGGCGATCCGATCCTCATGCTCCGCTTTCATTTCGAGAAGGGCGCTTTCCGGATGATCCGCGAGATAGTCCACATCCACGCCTTTGTGATGCTTCGCGCATAGTAGCATCATGTTGTTCAGGTCTTTGGCGAGCGCCGGCGAACGAACTTGGTCCCCGCGCGGTCCGTCTGCGCTGTCGGCGACGATGTGCGCGATGAAGCCGAACTTCCCATCCTCACGGCCGGCAATCAGGTCGCCGATAAGATCCTCGTTGCAACCGCGGTACTCACATCGTCCTCCAGCCTTGGCCCAGAGAGCTACTTGAATCTTGTTTGGAATTTGTGTTTTTGCCACGTGCGGTTGCCTCTTCAATAGTTCTGCGGGACGGAAAGTAGACGCTAGAATCCAACGCTTCGCGTTTCCCGCTTGTCTGGGTTCAGCTTGCGCAACATGCGCCGCGCTACGTTTGGCGGGACGCGTTGATGCATGGTCATCAGATCGTGACGGTGGCAGTGGCGCAGGCGCAAACCGCCTCCGCAGGGACATGGCCAGTGACCCTTCGGCCAATGCTGGGTCAGCAGACGAACGTGGTAGAGAAGGCTTTTTCGCCTGTTCGCGATTCCGAGTGCATCTGAGTAAGCTTCCTCGAGCCCCGGCGTACCATGCTCCCGCTCGCCGAACGGCCATTTTCCCGTTCTTTCGAACCAGAACTGCCCCAGAAAATATTCGTTGATCGGGCCACCCAGGAAACTACGGAAGGAATGATCGTTGGCTGTGACCAACCAGTTCTCCCAGACCGTGATGCAACAATCACCGTCGGGATTGATGTGGCGGTCCGGTATACGCGGAATTCTCCCGCCGACCTCGAAGACCTTGGGTTCATGGCGTGGATAGACCACGCGCAACTCCATTCGAATCTGGAACTCGGCGATAGCGCCATCGGGGGCCGCGATGACGTCCTGTTCGAATACAAGATAGGCACCCTCGACAAGAATCGTCTGACCATCGACCGAGGCGCGCAGCTTCGGCTGATCAAAGGCGATCGCAGCCTTGACCTCCTCCAACGCCAACAACTTGGACGCTCGCCTACGACTTGGCCCAAGGCTTCGACTGCGGCCCGGTGCGGTTGATCTGTTCGACGGCACGTTCGGCGCGCGCCATGTCATCGGCACCAGATGTGTCCCTGGCGATGGTGGGTGCCGGCAGACTAACCGTGGTCACGGGAAGTACTGCCGCAATCGTACGATCGACCAGGCCGGCACCGAGATGCTCCCGCAGCAACTCCGGAACTTTGTCGAACGGGCTTGCCCGCAGATAGAGCGCAAAATCCTGCCGCGCCTGATCGAGCCAACGGTAAAGGTTCTGCTGTTTCTTGGGCTCTTCCGCCCATTTGTCGGCAAAATTTTCAGCGGGATTGACCGGGTTGGCCACCCAGGCGGTACCGCCGCGTTCTTCGATATGACAATCCATACCGGTCAGAATGCTTTGAAGCGCCGTCGAGATTGTGGCTTCCTCGTTGTAGGCGTGAGCTGCAAGCGTGGTGATGATGATCGAGATTGGCTTGTGCTCGCTGTCAGCGACGAACATGCAGTCGCGGTGCCGTTTCAGAAGCTGGATTGCACGCTGCAATGGCGTTTTTACGTTGTAGTCGGGGATTTCGTCGACGCTGGCGGTAATCCGCTCGCGGTGGGCGAATGCGCGCTTGGCTTCCGTCAGGCGCACTAGCATCCGGCTCCGGAACCAGGCCCAATAGCCGGTTGGATTGCTCTGCGGCCAATCCTCCGTTGGCTGATCATAGTTCGGCAACGTCTTGTCGGTGATGGCGATGGCGTGCCCGCTCAGCGTGCCATCAAGCGCAACGCTACGATACCCCTGCTCAAGGAGCTTCGTCTGGTAGCGCTGGGCGTCTGGCAGCGCGGGCAGGATGTCCATGTGGAACTGGGCACCGTCGGCATAATTAAGGGTCCAGCAACGCCGCTTCTCATCTGGCTTGGCCATGCCATGGGCCTTGGCATAGAGCCCAACCTCGTAGCCGATTGCCTCCTTCAGGCTCATTTGCGTGAAGTCGGCCTTGGACGCTTCGAGCCGGCACACAAGATCGACGTCATATTCCTCGGCATCGGTGAACGGCCGCGTCACGGTACCGAGCAGGAAGGAACCTTGCGGCGAGATCGCGGGGTCATTGGCCGCGAGGGTCGACTCCGGGCGGTCGAGCCAGTTGCCGAGCGCCTCGTAACGGCTCTTCGCCTCCTCCAATTTGGAGGGCGGAATGTCGAGCGCATCCGCCATCGCTTCCAGGATATCGTCGTGGGATTTCGCAAGTCGCTTGTCGTGCAAGGTCATGGCATCACCTATGGTGAGGGAACGAATTCCTCGGCAGACGAGTCGAAGAATTGCGGTTGAAGGATAGGTTTCTGGATGCGTGCGTCGGCAAAGGCCCGGTCTTTCTGGCTCCGTTTCAATGCCGTGCCACCCGCTCGCGACTAGTGTTTCTTGTCCCGCGGCGGATTCGGGTCATTGCCGGGCGGCACGGTGTCAGAGTCGCGCCAGCGGCCGTTGCGCCCCTGGATGCGGACCTCGCCACCTCCAAGATTGCCGACCGTCTGCTTTGCGGCCTTTTCGGCTTCACGCTGGGTACCGTGAACGCTGCTCGCACGCTCGGCGCCTGGGGCTTTGACGGCCCAGCCCCGCGGATGCTTGGTGACGTATCGGTCGGGCATTTCAATCCTCCCGGATGTTTGACTCGGCGATGGAATTCATATAAGAACTATTCGGACGAAATGTCAAGTCAGAATAGTTATTACTCCCATTATAAGAGGCAAAATGCGCTGGGGTGTCGAGCAAAGGCTTGAATTTATTGAGTTTCGTCTTTTCTGGGAGGGCGCGATCAATCGCGCTGATATCGTGGAGTTCTTTGGCGTATCGGTTCCTCAGGCGTCGAAAGATCTAACGCTCTATCAGGAGCGGGCGCCTGGAAACATGGAGTACGATACGCGTGGCAAGCGCTATGTTGCGGCGGAGAAGTTCGTGCTACGCTTTCTGGATCCCGATCCTTATATCTATCTTTCGCAGCTCCGTTCAGTCGCCGAACGTAGCGTGGCGTCTCAAGAATCGTGGATTGCAGGACCTCCCAAAGTCGACGTCGCGCTGACGCCAAAGCGGGACATCGACATCGAGGTCTTACGCAAGGTTCTCGACACGGTGCGAGACGGCAAATCGATCGAAGTTTTCTATCAGTCGATGAACAGAGACCGTCCCGATCCAATCTGGCGCCGGATCACCCCTCACGCCTTCGGCTATGACGGATCTCGCTGGCACGCGCGGGCCTATTGCCATCTCACCCACAAGTTCAAGGATTTCCTCCTGCCCCGAATTCTCGAGGTGCGGGACAGGGACGAGCCGGGCGGAACAGCTGACCTTGACTGGTCGTGGAACAACTACTTCGACATCATCATCGGGCCACACCCTGACCTGACGGACAGTCAGAAGAGGGTCGTCGCCAAGGACTATGGGTTTGACCACGGAAGCGGCGTCCTCTCTGTCCGGTATGCCATGCTTTTCTATGTTCTCCGGCGGTTGGGGTTGCTTGGCGATGCAGCGAAGCAGAGTGCGCGCACGCAGCACATAGTTGCACTAAACCGCAAAGAAACCGAGGCTGCGCTGCAGAAGGCGGAGATTCAATTGTGAAGGCAGCGGGGGGAAGCGTCGGATAATGGGGGCAAAGCTCGAGGAGATAAAGAACGGCGCGTCCGTTCGCGGCATTGCATCCGCTCAGCCTGTTCAGGTCGTATCCGTCGACTGGATCGGCGACCAGGCGGTCAATGTGGTCTTTCGCGACCATGGCGGAGGGGTCGCGGAAGCGGTGCTCTATCGGGACGACGAGCATCGGTTGGAGGTGGTCCAAAGTGGCCGACCCTGGTCTTTCGACGCCGACGGCGCGCTTCTGCGACTGGTGACCGAAGCCAACCGCATCAAGCTCGCGCATCATTTCGACCCCTATCTGGCCATCCACACGAGTCTGGTCGATGCGTTGCCGCACCAGATTTCGGCGGTCTATGGCGAAATGTTGCCGCGCCAGCCGCTGCGTTTCTTGCTCGCAGATGATCCCGGCGCTGGCAAGACCATCATGGCCGGTCTCCTGATGAAGGAGCTGATCGCGCGGAGCGATCTTGAGCGCTGCCTCGTCGTTGCGCCGGGCAGCCTGGTCGAGCAGTGGCAAGATGAACTCGGTCAGAAGTTCAACCTCGAATTCGACATCCTCACCCGCGACATGATCGAGACCTCGCGGTCGGGCAACCCGTTCAATGATCGCGATCGGCTGATCGTCCGTCTCGATGTGCTGGCGCGCAATGAAGAGCTTCAGGACAAGCTCATGAGCGCGCGCGAATGGGACCTTATCATTTGCGATGAAGCGCATCGCATGTCGGCGACCTATTTCGGTGGTGAGATCAAATATACCCGGCGCTATCAGGTCGGCCAGAAACTCGGTCAGGTCTGCCGGCATTTCCTGCTCATGTCGGCGACACCACACAACGGCAAGGAAGAGGATTTCCAGCTTTTCATGGCGCTGCTCGACGGCGACCGTTTCGAAGGGCGGTTCCGCGACGGCGTCCATTATGCCGACACCGAAGACATGATGCGGCGGCTGACTAAGGAGGAACTGCTCAAGTTCGATGGACGGCCGCTCTTTCCCGAGCGCCGTGCCCGCACGGTCAAATATCAGCTCTCGGAAGGCGAGGCCGCGCTCTATGCCGCCGTCACCGAATATGTCCGCAACGAGATGAACCGAGTGCTGCGTTTCGCCGAAGGTGACGGCAAGAAGCGCAACAATGTCGGCTTCGCGCTGCAGATTCTTCAGCGGCGCCTCGCGTCGTCGCCGGCCGCCATCTACCAGTCGCTGAAGCGACGTCGCGAGCGGTTGGAGAGCGAACTCGGTGAAGCGCGTCTCGCCGCCAAGGGGCGTCGGGCCGGGATCAGCGAGCCGGCGGTCAATCCGGACGTGCTGCGCAACATCGAGGAGTATGGACAGGAGGAGATCGACGAGCTTGAGGATCTAGTCTCGACGGGCGCGACGACGGCTGAGACCGTCGAGCAGCTTGCGCTGGAGGTTGAGACGCTGAAGGGCCTGGAGTTGATGGCGCTGGGCGTTCTGCGCTCGGGCGTGGATACGAAATGGACCCAGCTCAATCGCATTCTCGACGACGATCTGATGCTCGACGCCGCCGGCAATCGCCGTAAGCTGATCATCTTCACCGAACCCAAGGACACGCTCCATTACCTGCTCGACAAGGTTCGTGCGCGTCTGGGCAATCCCGAGGCCGTGGATGTGATTCATGGTGGCGTTTCCCGCGAGGAGCGCCGGAAGGTGATCGAACGCTTCATGCAGGACAAGGACCTGCTCGTGCTGATCGCCAACGATGCCGCTGGCGAGGGCGTGAACCTCCAGCGCGGCCACTTGATGGTCAATTACGACCTGCCCTGGAACCCCAACAAGATCGAGCAGCGGTTCGGCCGCATCCATCGCATCGGTCAGACCGAGGTTTGTCACTTGTGGAATCTCGTGGCGGCCGACACGCGCGAAGGCGAGGTCTATGGGCGACTCCTCGAAAAGCTGGAGGCCGCGCGTGAGGCGTTGGGCGGTCGCGTCTATGACGTGCTTGGCGAGCTCTTCGAGGGCACCGCATTGAAAGACCTCCTCTTCCAGGCCATCCAGTATGGTGAACAGGAGGATGTGAAGGCGCGTCTCTTCCGGCAGGTCGATGGGGCAGTCGATCAGACCCATCTACTGGAATTGCTTCGTCGCCGCGCACTCACCAATGACACCATGCCCGAGGCGAAGGTCGAGGAGCTGCGGCTCGAGATGGAGCGGGCCGAAGCGCTGCGCCTACAGCCGCATCACATCCAGAGCTTCTTCGTCGCAGCGTTCCAGCATCTCGGCGGCCGCCTCAAGCGCCGCGAGGATGGTCGCTGGGAAATCACCTATGTGCCGGTCCGCATTCGCGAGCGCGATCGCCAGATCGGCACCGGCGCGCCGATCCAGAAGCAATATGAACGGGTCTGTTTCGAGAAGAACCAGATTAACCAGCAGCCGGTCGCGGCCTTCATCTGCCCTGGGCACCCCTTGTTGGAGGCGGTGATCAGCCTCATTCGGGAGCAGTATGAACAGATCATGCGCCAAGGCGCGATTCTGGTCGATGAAACCGATCCGGGCAATGCGCTCTCCGCCATCTTCCTTCTGGAGCACACGGTGCAGGACGGCCGCACGACGAGCGCCGGCAAACCGCATGTGATTTCGCAGCGGCTCCAGTTCGCAGCAATCGACAAGGCCGGCGAGGCGGTCAACGCCGGCATCGCGCCCCACCTCAACCTTCGCCCGGCCACCGCAGAGGAGGTGAGCACCGTCCGCGACCTGCTCGACGAGAATTGGCTGACAAGCGAGCTGGAAAAGACGGCCATTCGCTTCGCCACGGTGGAGCTGGCGCAAGGGCATGTCGCGGAGGTCAAGGCGCGTCGTTTGCCTGAAATCGAGAAGGTTGAGCAGGAGGTGCGCGCCCGGCTCAAGAAGGAGATCAATTACTGGGATTCGCGGGCCTTCGAGCTGAAGGAAGAGGAGAAGGCAGGCAAAAAGACGCGGCTGAACTGGCAGAACGCCCAGCGTCGGGCCGAGGAGTTGGCGGAGCGCCAGAAACGCCGAATGGATCAGCTCGAACGCGAGCGATTCATCTCGTCCCAGCCGCCGCGGGTGCGTGGCGGCATGGTGGTCATTCCACGTGGCCTCCTGGACACGCGTCAGGCATCGAGTATCCCGACCCATTTCGCGGAAGATCCAGCGGCTCGCAGAATAATCGAGCTCGCCGCAATGGAAGCAGTCATGGCGGCGGAGCGCGCCTTGGGGCACGCACCCGTCGATGTTTCGGCCCAGAAGATCGGCTACGACATCGCCTCACACGATCCCAAATCAGGTCATCTGCGTTTCATCGAGGTAAAGGGCCGCATCGATGGCGCCGATTCCGTCATGGTCACAAGGCAGGAGGTCATCACCTCGCTGCACGAGCCGGAGAAGTTCATCCTGGCGATCGTCCCCGTTACCGGCGGCTTCGCCCACGCGCCCCGCTATGTGCGCGGTCCTCTTGTTGACCGTGAGCCATCCTTTTTGGAGACTGCGATTCAGTTCCACCTGCCGCGCCTGCTCGAGCGCGCGGAGGCGCCGCGATGAGGATTACCAAAGGGCTGATCATCGCCGATCCTTGGATTGGTTACATTCTCGGTGGGACCAAGGACTGGGAAATGCGGTCGTCCGGCGCGTCGCATCGCGGCTGGTTCGGTCTGATCCGCAAAGGTACTGGGGCGGTCTATGGCGTGGCCAGGCTGATTGAGGTCGGCGCGCCGTTGTCGCCAACAGAGATGATCGCCACGTTTGGGCATCACCGCATTCCCGAGCACATGATCCGTTCGGGCGAAGTCGCCAAGTGGAACACGCCTTGGAAGCTCGCCGATGTGCGTCGGCTCGACCGCCCGGTTCCTTACCGGCACAAGAGCGGAGCGGTGACCTGGGTCGAGCTGGACGACGCGGCCATCGATGCTGTTGTCGACCAGTTCAGAGCCGCGGTCACGACGATTAACCCGGAAAAGGCGATGCCCTTGGTTGGCATTTCGGGGCGCGATCAGCTAGGCAGCGCCGATACGGAGAAGGTCGATGTCTCCCAGCGCGGACGAAAGCTGCATCTCGATATTGAACGGGATGACGGCAACTCGGATGTTGCTCCGCCGGCAAAGCCGAGCCCACCGGCACCGACCTTTCATGCCGCACAGCCTCTGACGCTACCAGTCGCGGCAGCTTCGCAGGCCGCGGCGGGGCGTGTGATCGGTGAAGTGGAGATCACAGGCGGAAACATCACGAACAACCACATCTACCTGCGTTCGTTTTTCGACCGCTTCCCGGCCGACGCCGTAGGCGGTTCGAATAAGGCGACGCGGGCGAAGCGCGACCTGACGATCTATTGGGGTGGAGAATCCATTCAGACCGACCTTGACGGTGAGAAAAAGTTCTTCCGCGCGCGTGGCTGGATCGGCGCGTTCTATCAGTTGCATCGCGCTCGCGCGGGGGACCGCGTCGTGGTCGAGGAGGTCGCACCGTATCGATATCGCGTCAGCCTGAAGAAATCCGGATCGCTGCGGGAGGCGTCGTGAGCGACATCAGGGACCTCGCCAACTTTACCTCCGCGCCGCCGAATTACTTCCACCAGATTAGGGAGCGCGCGTCGAAACGCTGGGATCAGCTTGAGGCGGACCCAGAACTTGCGGGTCCGTGGCATCAGCTGTTCAAGCAGGTGCAGAGCCCGCGCCATATCCTTTCCGAGTTGCTTCAAAACGCCGACGATGCTGGCGCCAGCGAGGCGCGCGTGTCGATCGAAAACGATCGTTTTGTGTTCGAGCACAATGGCGAGGATTTCATCGAGGCTCACTTCGCGTCGATCTGCCGGTTCGGTTACTCCAACAAGCGCGCGCTTCACACGATCGGCTTCCGAGGGATCGGCTTCAAGAGCACCTTCAGCTTGGGCGATCGGGTCGAGCTGTTTACGCCGACATTGGCTGTCGCTTTCGAACGCGATCGGTTCACCGAACCGCACTGGATCGCGGGCGGGCGCCTGACGTCTGGAACCACTCGGATCGAAGTGGAGATCGCCAACCCGCTTCTGCACAGAGAGGTCGAGAAGAACCTCGATGAATGGCTGAAAAGTCCGGTTTCCCTGCTGTTCTTCAAGAATATCCGGCGGCTTCAGGTCGGTGAACGGGTGATCCATTGGCAAAGCCTTGGTCCCGGACCCGTCGCCAAGAGCGAATGGATGTCGCTGGACGACAAGGGGGACGATGCTCTCCTGCTTCTCCGGTCGGCCGAGGAAGCGTTTCCTGCCGACGCGCTCGACGAAATCCGAAAGGAACGGATGCTGGGGGCCGAGGACAGCGGCGATTTCCCGCCCTGCCGTGTCGAGATCGTATTGGGCGCGAAGGGCAGGCTCTACGTCGTACTGCCCACGGGCGTCGAGACGCCGCTTCCCTTCGCTTGCAACGCGCCGTTCATCCAAGATCCCGCGCGCATCAAGATAAAGGACCCGGAGACCTCGCCTACGAATCGCTGGCTGTTGAAGCGCGCGGGCGAACTCGCGGCCAAGGCGATGGTCGAATGGCTCGAACAGGTCAAGACCGGCACTCTGGAACGAGCGGCCGCATATGGTCTGCTTCCTGACGTGGATCGGGAGGCAAGCACACTCGAGGGGTCCTGCGCGGCCATCGTCGAGCTGGCTTTCGCGGATGCGATCGATGACCGGCCGATCCTGCTGACCGACGAGGGCAACGTGGTTGCCGCCGGCGCGGCGATTGGGATCCCGCTGCCGATCTTCGACATTTGGCCGGCCGAGCAGTGCATGGCCCTGTTGGACGAGAAGTCGCGGCCGGCCTTGTGCCGTCATGTTTCGGCCGCCGATCGGACCAAACTGGTTCACTGGAACATGGTCGAGGAGTTCTCGAAGGGCGATCTGCTAGATCGCCTGCGGGAGCGGCATCTCCCTCGTCCCTCCTCCTGGCGGCATCTGCTGAACCTTTGGACCTACATCGCGCCCGAGGTGACGGGTTGGCAGTGCCAGGACGCCGATTGCCTTCGCATCGTTCCCGTTCAGGGCAAGGAAGTGCTCTATTCGGCGTCTGAGGTGGTGCGGCTCGGCGAGAAGAAGCTGCTCCAGTCCGATGAGGACTGGGAGTTCTTGGCTGGGCACTTGATTGTCCTCAACCAGAACTGGACCCGCTTTCTCGCGGAACAACGCCGCGATAGCGGCGAAGCGGCCGGCGGACGAGTAGATATCGTCGAGGCTGCTTTTGCGGTTCTGGAGGAGATCGGTCTTGATGGAACCAGCGACGTAAACGCAGTTGTCGAGCGCGTGGCCGCCGACTTCTTTGGGTCCAGCGATCTAAAACTGGCGGAGTGTGTTCAGCTTGCCCAGATCGCCGCCAAGCTGGGCGCGACAGCCGGCGACGCTTTCCGCTTCGCCTGCGCCGACAAGAAGCTTCGGCCGGTTTCAAAGACCATCCTGTTTGACGAAAGCGGGGCGCTCGGTGTCCTTTTGCCGCCAACGCTGAAGCAGACCCAGCTCTTGCATCCTGCGTATGTCACCGAGTTTCGGTCCTGCTCGAAGGAGGATTGGCTGCAATGGGTGTCGTCTGGTAAGGCGGGACTGAAGTCCTTTCCACCGCTGGTTGAGGCGCGCACTCTTTCCGGCAGGCAGCGTTCCCTTGATGACGATCTGAAGAAGCGCGGCTTCGCTGGCCGAATTGAGATCCGATACAAAGATCCCTGGTTCTACATCGTCGATTGGGATTTCGAGTCCGACCTATGGGCCTATTGGCATCGCCTCGCAAAGGACGATCCCACAATTTGGGTGACCGTCGCTGAGAAACTACTGTCGGAAAAGAGCGAATTCTGGTCCCAAAAGACGTCTGCCCGTGTCGTCGAAGAGGCGTCCAACGGACATCAAAGGACGGTGTTGCGTCGAGACCTCACGCCCATGTGGGCCGTCCGGCTTCGCGACTTGCCGTGCCTGCGAGACGTACGTGGTTATGTCCAAAAGCCTATAGATCTGATGAGACGCACTCCCGAAACCGAGGCGTTGCTCGACGTCGAATCGTTCGTCCATGGCCTGCTCGATAGGGAAACGACGCGGCCGCTGCTCGACCTGCTCGGCGTTCGCAGCACGCCGAGCGGGCCGGGCCGGTTGCTCGACCGGCTGCGCGCGCTTGCGAAATCGGACAAGGCTCCTGCTCACGAGGTCGAGAAGTGGTATCGCCGTCTCGATCAGATGCTCGACGGCTGTTCCACTGCGGACGCGCAGAGCATCAAGGACGCCTTCAAGGCCGAGAAGCTGATCCTCGCCCAGGATGGAACGTGGGTGACATCGGGCGGCGTCTTCCTGGCCGGAGACGAGGAGGACGTTCCCGGCGCGGCCGTCATACGGGCCTCGGTGATCGATCTCAGTCTATGGCGGCGCGTCGGGGTCGCCGAGCGGCCGTCCGCTGATCTGGCTCTGCAATGGCTCGGCACGCTGGCCTCGGGTAAGACGCTGTCAGCTGACGATGCCCGTCGTGTTCGGACCCTGATGTCGCGATATCCGACCCGAATCTGGGACGAGTGCGGCCGTTGGATGAACCTGGCAGGCGAATGGGTCGAAACTAGCGCGCTCTCCTATACGCTCAGCATGCAAAGCCTGTTTACCTATGGGCATCTCCACGACTGGGTGAAGCGCAAGACCGCCGATTTCCGCCAGCTCACCGCCGACATGGCGCGCAACCCGCCATTCTCTTCGTTGCAGGCGCTGTCCGATCTGGTCGAGGAACACTTCAACCAGCCTCCACTGTTCCCGGGTCTGGAAGATCATCGGGCTTGGCTCACCGCCTTCGGAAGCCAGCTTGTGCGGATCGAGTTGACCGAACCCGCCGAGACCGAGCGCGTGCGGACGGTTGCAACAGCGATCGCGGCGACAAGCTGGGTCGGAGCGCCGAAGCTGGAAGTCATCCCCTATCTTGATGGGGTGCCTGCTGGTACGGCACGGCTCACGGATATCCTGTGGCTCGACGGCAAGCTGTTCATCAGCCCGCTGTCAAAGGCGAAGCTGGCCAAGCGCGTCCCGGAGGAGATCGGCAAGAGCCTGAATGCGGATATTCGTGCCGCGCTGGCCTATGCATTCGAGCGGTCACCGGAGGACATCAAGGCATATCTCGAAGAGAACTTCACGCTCGGCCCTGAGCAGAAAGCAGCCGCGCCCGTCGTCGAGGCGCCTCCTGCCACCGCGCCTGTCGATGACCATGCTGTCAACGAGTTGTCCGAGGACCCCGACGAAGCTGCCCTATCGGTCGGCGAGACTGCGACGGGGAGCGATCAGGACCTGTCAGAGGACGGAGGCCCTGCGTCCCCGCCGGAGCCTGAGCAGCAGCCCCATGAACCCGAAGGCAGGCTGTTGGTGCTGGAGACCGTCAGCCGTCCGCGCTCGCCAGCGAAGCCGCCGCGTCCGAGCGTCATCGCACGCTTCGCGTTGGCCATGGGCTATAGGCCGAATGGCGAGGATCGCTTTTTCCACTCGGATGGAAGCTGGATCGGGCGTGCCAATGGCGCGAGGTTCCCGTGGGAACGCCGTTCGGCGGGTGGCGAGATTCTGCGTCACTATTATCCGAAAGAACATTGCCTGGAACGCGACCCGCTCCAGATTGAAGCCGACGTCTGGGGACTGCTCGACCAGAAGCCGGACAACTACTCATTCATTCTCGTTAACCCGGAGGGTGAGCCCGTTGAAATGACGGGTGCCCGCCTGCGCGCTCTGCGCGACGGCGGCGAGATCACCATTCACCCCGCAACATACAGGCTGGTTTATGACCTCGAATTATAAGTACAAGAAGAAGCTCATCGAGGTCGCGATCCCGATTGAAGCGATCAACGCGGCGTCGGCTCGAGAGAAATCGATCCGGCACGGGCATCCGTCGACGTTGCATTTGTGGTGGGCCCGGCGCCCGTTGGCGGCGTGCCGGGCGGTGCTGTTTGCCCAGCTTGTTGATGATCCATCGGGCTACGCGGATAAGCTGTTGGACGATCCGAAAATCCGCAAACAGGCGGAGGCGGACCTGGACGTGCGTCTCCAGACGTGGCGAGACCGTACGGCCGACGCGCAAGGCAACTTGCCTGAAACGCCTGAGCCAACTCTGGAGGACTGCGCCGCTGACATCGAGCGCAAGCGGCTGTTCGAGATCATCGAAGAGCTGGTGATCTGGGAAAACTCGACCAACGAGGAGGTGCTGGCGCGCGCACGGGCCGAAATCCGCAGGAGCTGCGGCAACGAGCTTCCAGCGATTTATGATCCCTTTTCCGGTGGTGCGTCGATCCCACTCGAAGCACAGCGCCTTGGTCTCAACTCCTTTGGGTCGGACCTAAACCCCGTTGCAGTTATGATCGGAAAAGCGATAGTGGAGATACCGCCTCGCTTTAAAGATAAGCTCGCCATCCATCCGGGTGTGCCTGGGCGAATTCACTATCGTAACGCCGAGGGTATGGCAGAAGACATTCGGTATTACGGTGAGTGGATCCGTGAAAAAGCTTGGCAGCGTATTGGCCACCTCTACCCTCAGGTTACTCTACCGAGAGAATTGGGCGGAGGGCGTGCAACTGTCGTAGCCTGGGTTTGGGCTAGGACAGTGCCCAGTCCCGATCCCGCGTTCTCTGATGTCCAGGTTCCTATTGCTTCGAGCTTCTTGCTAAGCCTTGGCGCGGGCAAGGAAGCGTGGATCGAACCGACGATCGACAAGGTAAAGAAGACGATCATCTATCGGGTCAGAACTGGCGGAGCCAAATCGCAAATTGAGAATGCAAAAAAGGGTACGAAGGCAGGCCGGGCCGTATTCCGATGCGTGTTTTCGGATGCTCCAATAACTGGGGAATATATAGACCAAATGGCCACGGATGGCCGTATGGGTAAGACACTGATGGCGATCATCGCTGAAGGCGCGGGGGGTCGTCGATATTTGTCAGTGGACGAGCTCAGCGAGACAGCGGCTACAGCCTCTGCTGAGGCCGTAGTTAAGAGCATGGATCTGAGCTATCTGGACATTCCGTGCCGCGGCACATTTGCGAGTAATGCTCAGGGTCGAAGATACGGATTTAGCACTTTTAGAGATTATTTTATCGAACGCCAGCTAGCCGCATTGAATACCTTTAGTGAGTTGGTACGAGAAGTCCGGCGAGAAATTGAGAGGGATGCGATAAGCGCAGGGTATGCTGATGATAAGCAGGCCTTGCGCGATGGGGGTAATGGAGCGCGGGCTTATTCCGAGGCAATCTGCGTGTACTTGGCGTTTGCAATTGATCGCGTAGCGGACGCCGGCAGTTCCATGGCGACTTGGTCTTCATCGGGCTTCATCCGGTTCACATTTGCCCGACAGGGCATCGCCATGACTTGGGACTTCGCCGAATGTAATGTTTTCAGTGACAGTACGGGGAATTTCCTAGGTGCCGTCGATTGGGTGTGGAAGGCGCTCTTAGGTCTTAGCTCGAATGCGGCTGGGAATATTATTCAGCACGATGCTCAGACCGTATCGCTGCCAGATAACTGTGTTGTTTCTACCGATCCGCCTTATTACGACAACATTGGTTATGCGGACCTTTCTGACTACTTCTATGTTTGGCTCCGCTGGAACATTAAAGAAATATATCCCGAACAGGGCGCGACTATATCTGTTCCTAAGTCAGAAGAGCTAGTGGCTACTCCTTATCGCCACGGCGGCCACGCCGAGGCAGAAAAATTCTTCCTGAACGGCATGACTCAAGCAATATCGGGCTTAGCTTCGCAATCCAACCCTGAATATCCAGCAACGATTTACTACGCCTTTAAGCAAAGTGAGGTTGAAGAAGAGGGCCTGGCTTCGACCGGTTGGGCAACTTTCATTCAGGCCGTGATCTCGGCTGGATACGCGATAGTCGGAACCTGGCCCATCCGAACGGAGCGCGCGGCGCGAACTATTGCGACTGGAACAAACGCTCTAGCAAATTCTGTCGTTCTGGTTTGCCGCAAACGGGTCCAGAATGCGGATGTCATCAGCCGGGCCGAGTTCACTCGCGCACTGAAACGGGAGTTGCCCCCGGCCATCGCCGAGCTTCAGGCCGCCAACATCGCACCGGCAGACATGCCGCAATCGGCTATCGGCCCTGGGATGGGCGTCTTCTCGCGCTACAAGGCAGTTCTCGAATCGGATGACAGCCCGATGAGCGTGAAGACCGCGCTTCAGCTCATCAACCGCGAACTCGATGAGTACCTGGGCGGCATTCAGGGTGAGTTCGATGGCGACACCCGTTTTGCAATCACGTGGTTCGAACAGCACGGTATGGCGAAGGGCGAATACGGCGCGGCTGATAACCTCGCCCGTGCGCGCGGGATTTCCGTCGAAAGCGTGAAACATGCCGGGATCGTCGAGAGCGCCGCAGGTAAGGTCCGCATTCTCTCACGCGACGAACTGACCGACGAGTGGGAGCCGGAAAGCGACGGCCACCTGACGGTTTGGGAATGCCTCCAGTACTTAGTCCGGAAGCATGAGAAGGACGGCATCTCGTATGATACTGCCGTCCTATTGAAGAAGATCGACACGAAGGCCGAAGCCGTGAAGGACCTCGCTTACTGCCTCTACGACATCAGCGCCAACAAGCGGAAGGATGCGAAAGAGGCCACGGCCTACAACGCGTTGATCGCCGATTGGACAGAATTGACGCGGCAGGCGGCAGCGATCCACGACACAAGCGGGGATCGTCAGATCCGGCTGGATATTTGAGGGGAACGGGACATGGCAAAAAGCACCCGCCAATATGTTTTTGAAGGAATGGAACTGCTTCCGGCGGCGCTCATTCCGTTCGTCGAAAAGAGATTGGAAAGCTCGCTTAAAGGGCACTGGCAGGTCCAAGTTCTGGAGAAATTGCCAAACCTACGCCCGAATACCGATGGGGCTGTCGGATGGGATCAGGCCGCGCTGTTCAACGCGATGGACCGCTTCTGGTCCGAGGCGTTCAAAGCTGTGCTCGGCCGCGCCGAGCGTTCGTGGGTGAATGAGCTCGGCGACGTCCGCAACAAGCTCTCACACAATGAGACCTTCACCTATGATGACGCTGAGCGCGCGCTCGACTCAATGCGTCGTCTGATGGAAGCTATCAGCGCCGGTGAGACCGCCGAGCAGCTCTCGAAGATGCGCGACACTATCCTGCGCACAAAATTCGCAGAGCTTCAGCGCAATGAGGAGCGCCGAAAAACCCAGCGCCTGGAAATTTCCGTCGAGACCGTAGCTGGACTGCTTCCGTGGCGCGAGGTGGTCGAGCCGCACCAGGATGTCGCGACCGGCGAATTCCAGCAGGCCGAGTTCGCAGCCGATCTCGCCAAGGTTCATTCGGGCAGCGCGCCCGCCGAATATCGCGACCCGCGCCAATTCTTTAGCCGCACCTATCTGACCGAGGGCCTTAGCGCGCTCCTGATCGGCGCCGCCAAGAGGCTGTCCGGCAGCGGCGGTGATCCGGTCGTCGAACTGCAAACGAATTTCGGCGGCGGCAAGACCCACTCGATGCTCGCCCTCTATCACATGGCGGGCCCAACACCGGTTCAGGACCTGTCCGGGCTTGATCGGCTGCTGGATGAGCATGAGCTAAGCGTGCCCCCGGCGATTAACCGTGCGGTGCTTGTCGGCACGTCGCGAGGGCCGCAGGATGTCCTTAATGCTGAGGGAGGGCGAAAGATTCGCACGACCTGGGGCGAATTGGCATGGCAGCTTGGCGGGGCCGAGGCCTTCGACATGATTGCTGAAAATGATGCCAACGGCATTGCGCCGGGCTCCCACCTGCTTGAGGCGATCTTCAAGAAGTGCGCGCCGTGCCTGATCCTGATCGATGAGTGGGTTGCCTATCTTCGACAAATTTACCGGGTCGAAGGGCTGCCGTCGGGGTCGTTTGATTCCAACCTCTCATTCGTCCAGTCGCTGACCGAAGCGGTCAAGGCCAGCCCAGGTACGCTGCTGGTTGCTTCCTTGCCGGCCTCGCAGATCGAGGTTGGCGGTGAAGGCGGTCAGGAAGCGCTTGCGCGCCTCAAGCAGACCTTCAGTCGTGTCGAATCGTCATGGCGGCCGGCAAGCCAGGAAGAGAGCTACGAGATCGTCCGGCGGCGACTGTTCAAGGAAATCCCTGGTGACAAGTTCCATCACCGCGACAACACACTGAAGCAATTCGCGAAGCTCTATCGCGAGAACGCCAACGACTTCCCGCAGGGTTGCGCGGACGAGGACTACAGGCGCAAGCTGGAGAAGGCCTATCCGATCCATCCCGAGCTGTTCGACCAGCTCTATACGACCTGGGGCTCGCTCGAAAAGTTCCAGCGCACGCGCGGCGTGCTGCGTCTGATGGCGCAGGCCATCCACGAGCTTTGGATGAACGGCGATCCGTCCGTGATGATCATGCCGGGGAGCGTCGCGGTGAGCTCATCACGCGTGGAACCGGAATTGCTCCACTACCTCGACGTGAGCTGGCAATCGATTATCGCGGGCGATGTCGATGGCACGGCGTCCACGCCGTACAAGATTGATCAGTCTGCGCCCAACCTGAATCGATACTCTGCGACCAGGCGGGTCGCTCGCGCGATCTTCATGGGTACGGCGCCGACGCATCAGCAGCAGAACACCGGCCTCGACGACAAGCAGATCAATCTCGGCGTCGTGCAGCCGGGCGAGAGGCCGGCGATCTTCGGCGATGCGTTGCGACGGCTGACCAACCAGGCCAAGTTCATGCACGCCGATCTTGGCCGCTACTGGTACTCCATGTCGGCCAGCCTTAATCGCATCGCAGCAGACAAGGCAGCGCAAATCGAGACAGCCCTCGTCCTGATGACGATCGACAACGAGTTGGGCAAGTATGTAAACGCCCTCGCTGATCGGGGGCATTTCGACGCCGTGCAGGTCGCACCTGCGTCGTCGGCGGAGGTGCCGGATGAGGCCGGGGGGGTGCGTGCTGTGGTGCTGGGCGTCGCGCATCCGCACAACGGACGCGATGGCTCCGAGGCTCTGGTCGAGGCCAAGGATATCCTAATGCAGCGCGGCAGCATGCCGCGCCTCTATCGCAACATGCTGATCTTCATCGCCGCCGATGCACGCCAGCTCGACAATCTGAAGGATGCCGTGCGAGCGGCCTTGGCGTGGGGTGAGATCGTCCGCGACACCGACCGTTTGAATCTCACGCAGAGCGATAGCGCGCTTGCCAAGGCCAAGCTGGCCGAAGCGAACGAGACGATGAAGACGCGCCTTAAGGAGGCGTGGTGTTATTTGCACTACCCAGCGCAGGAGAGCGCGCAGGCCGATGTGGAATGGGTCTCCGGCAAGATCCCGGCGCAAGATGGACTACTGGCGCGGGCGAGCAAGAAGTTGGTGGCCGAGGAAGGGTTGCTCACGGAGTTGGGGCCGACACGGCTCGATCGCGATCTCCAGAAATACATCTGGAATGGCAAGCCGCATCTGTCGCTGAAGGATATGCGGGAGTATCTCAACCGCTACATCTACCTGCCGCGCCTTAAGAATCAGGACGTTCTGGTCAAGGCCGTGCAGGCGGCCGTGAGCGGCATGTTACCCGGCCCCTTTGCCTATGCCGAGCGATGGGACGAGAAGTCGGACACCTATCTGGGTCTGGCGATCGAGCGGGCTGGCAACGCGATGATCGTCATCGATAGTGACAGCGTCATTGTGAAGTCCGATGTGGCCGAGGCACACCGGCCTGCGCCAGCGCAGCCAGGGCCAACCGGCGGTCCCGAAGCACCAGGTGAGAAGCCGCCCGAGACAGGGGGACAGCCGACTGGCGGGGCGCCTGAACCGCCCCCTGCAGAAAATAAGCCGACCCGGTTCACGGGCAGTGTGATGATCTCACCTGACCGGCCGGCGAGAGACATGCATCAGATTGTCGAGGCGATTGTGGAGCAGCTCACGACATTGCCGGGGAGTGAAGTGAAGCTGAAGCTCGAGATCGACGCGGAGGTTCCCGCGGGGCTGGACCGTGCAAAGGTGCGCACGCTGATCGAAAACGCCAACACGCTGGGCTTCGTAGAGAAGTCGATCGAATAGGGGCGGACAAGTCGTTCAAACTCGGACCCGCTGAAATCCTCGAAATGAATCGGTCGAACTGACTGGGCAATAGTCATAGAGATCCCTTTCTGGGACGCGCGCGCCTAGGCCCGGCGTCGGCCTCAATCCGCGCGACTAGGCGTTCGAATTCGCGCCATTCCGGATCCCGACGCCGCCGCGTGGTCATTCCTTGGCGCCGCCGTTTTTCCCGGCATTCAGGAACATTGGGAAGAAGCTGATTTGCTTCTTGATCTTGATCACGTCATCGACGCCAATCGTATTGGCCTTCCTCCGCTCGCCTCCAGCGGGGGTTATGACCTCAAGGTCCGGATTCTCTATGATCGCCGCATGCACATCGTCTGCATGTGCAGGCGTGATATTGTAGATGCTCTCATAGAAGTCCATGACGGGCATGGCGTCCCCGGATTCCGTGATCAGACGCGGAATATCCCCGAAAAGCTGATCCTTCGCCGATGCTCGACCGCTAATATCGAAGAGGTAGAGCATGCCATCATGCTTTGGATCGTAGGACAGCATGTTGAGGCCAGACCGACCGAAATGCGCCTGCAAGCTGGCATTGTCGTGAAGGATGTTATTGTAGACCTGCCTTGCCCGATAAGCATTGGCGAAGTGGATCAGCCAGTACCGCCATCCTTCGGGATTATTGATTGAGAACGGGCTGACATAGGGCGCGCACAATCGGAAAGCGTCAAAGACGATTTTCTCGGCCGTGCCGAGCCACTCCTTCTGACTCATCAGCGCATCCAGCGCTTGGATGTCATTCCTCGTCAGGCCGAGATGGTCGAGTTGGGCGCGAAGCCGTTCCGGCTGGTCCTTCTGAAGGAACGCTAGCAGGGAACTAATGACGAAGGTATAGAATATCTCAGCGGCGGGATAGGAGTGCATGATGTCGAGAATGGTGTTCCGCTCGACGTGGCTATGCCCGCACTGATCGAGATTAAAGATCACGCTCCGATACCGGCCTTGCCCCAGTATGCGCTTGATATTGGGATACGCGACTTCGAAGAACTCGTTCAGATACTCGACGCGTAAGTGCAATCTTGGGCAGGCTTGGCTTGCTTCAGCTTGTATGGGCGCGATGTGCGTCTTCAATAGCTCGATGGCGTCGCGGCTGGTGTCATTGAATACGAGGAGGCATTCGACTTCGACAGCCCCGAGCCCTTGGACGGCGCGCTGGGTATTTACCGCCTCGACGGCCCGTTTTAATTCCTCGATGAAAATTAACGGCGATCCGGGCGAGCCGCACTGATATCGCCCGCCGCCGGCAAAACCGTCGACAATGGCGAGGCGAAACCGCTCCTGCTGAGGCAGCTTGCACCGGACGGTCAGGTAGTCGAAGACGTATTCGCGCAAGATTTTATGTTTGCGGCGCGAGTGTTCCTCCAGCTTTGCTCCATCGGCCCATTCATATCGTTTTTCGACCACCTATGTCCCCCCGACGGATGTTGTTCTATATTGAAACCGTGCCCTGCTGGGTGGTCGGCATCTCGTCCCAGGTCTGGCCCCGATACTCGCGCCCGTTGGCCTTCTTTGAACGCTTTTTGTTATCCTTGCCCCAGGTTCCCCACTGCTTAAAGAAGAAGGCAGTACCGGCGCTCAGGCATTGGCCGTAAATTTCATCGATCCATTCTTCCCTGATCGGTCGAGCGGATTTGCCGCTTTCACCGCCCACGATTGCCCAATGGATGTCACGGAGATCGACGGCGCCAACTGATCCAATCAGAGGCTCAAAGGAGATGAAGCGAATGGCCGCAGGCGCCTGGCGGAGATAGTCGATTCGGCTCACGACGTCCGCGTTTTCAATGCTTGTGCCCAGCCACACATTGGGCAGGATGTCGCCCACCTGCGAGGCGACGAGGGCTGCCATTCGCTCGGGGCGCTTTGTAAGGATCTGATAGTTGTGGCGCGGTGTCTCACGCATGACGCTCCAGACGCCGAGGATGAATTCGTCGCTGACGCCCTCATGAAAGAGGTCGCTCATCGAGTTTACGAAGATCTTCCGCGGTTTTTTCCAGCCGTAGGGAATGGCAAGCGCCTCGCGGTCTTCTCGCACCACGCCATTCCACACCGTGCGCTTGCCCGTCTTTCGGGTAAGCCCCGCATATTTTGCGATGCCCATGGCCTCAAGGCGTTTGGCCATTTCCATCGCATAACAATTGGTGCAACCTGCGGTGACGATCGAGCAGCCTGCGACGGGGTTCCAAGTGGAGTCTGTCCACTCTATCTGAGTTTCAGCCATCTTGCCCTCCCGAGCATTTCTTGACCTGCCGCCGCATCAGTCCGCTCCACATATCGGATTGACGCCCTGGAATCCGGCAAGTCATTTTCGTTATCTTTCGCCAGCGCACACTGTGTGACGGTAATTTTCGAGACGTGTGGCGTTGGCCGCGGTCTGCCGCGAGGAACCGCCAGCGATTGTCGAATGTCAGCATCGGCACGCCCTGTCATATCATTAGCGCCTCTCGGTCAGGCCTTTCGCCGACTCCGAGGAGCATCCTCCGGCGTAGCGCCAACATCGCCAAGATGTTGTAGGCGAAAGGCGCGACGGCTCGGCAGCTTGACGACAAGCTCCAATTCTCCGCCGACAGCCTCGACATAGCTGCGTAATGTGGAGAGATACATATCGGCTTGCTTCTCGATCTTGGAGACTGAGGGCTGCTTGATGTTAAGGGCCGACGCTATGTCGGCCTGGGCTTTGCCGGCGATCTTGCGAAGCTCCCGAAGCCCCTCGACCTCCTGTCTCAGCTCTTGATAGCGCTTCTCGATTGCAGCCTGCTCTTCCGCAGGGAGGGAGGCGATAACGTCCTCAAGTTTTCTGCCCATCTCAGTCATCCCTTCTTTGCGGTTTTCAGGTTTTCCAGATGCTGGGAAAACCGGAGATCCGCCTTTGCGATAAGCTGCCGATAGAAGCGCTTCTGGCTGCCGCCCGATTTGTCGCCCGCCACCAGCAGGATCGCTCTGCGTTCAGGATCGAAGGCGAAGGCTGCGCGCCATTCACCATCTGCCGCAACGAACCGGAGCTCCTTCATTTTGGCGTGTTTCGATCCGTTGAGCGTATCGACGTACGGCCGGCCAAGCTGCGGACCGTATCGGGCGAGCAGCTTGGCGGTGGCTGTCAACGCGATACGCACTTGTGGAGCGTAGCCGAGAAGCTCATCTTCGAAAGCGGCGTGTAGTCTGACTTCCCATCACATATAGCCTCAAAGCTATGTTGGGTCAATGGGAAGGATGCGCGGCGCGACAGGAGACGCCGACGTTGACCGTCGGCAATGCTCCACCCATGCGTCGAGATCAGCCACGGCATAACGAACATAGCGCCCGAACTTGTAAAATGCCGGTCCGGTATCGCGAGACCGGTAGCACTCCAGCGTGTGGGGATCGAGCGCGAGGTACTTAGCGGCCGCATCGGTATCGACGAAGCGGATCGGACCCGCGTCGTTGACGAAGGTCGCTCGCGTGAGAAGGTCCGCAGATGGCCACTGTCCACGCCTGCGATTTTGCTTTGAGGAGTTCATGCCTGTGCCTCCTCTCCTTGAGCGCGTTGCGTCCCAGGCGGCACGGCGCGATTGTTTCCACTACGGTGACGGAAGGGGCGGTAATTGCCTGCCTTGGTGCGGGATGTGTATTTCCCGTCCTCGAAACCGGCTGCTTGTGCAGCCGTAGCCGGCTGTGCCGCTGGCGGAGCGGCGGGGATAGCGATCTCTTCAACCTGCGACGGCGTTTCCGCCCGGGGCGGCTCTTCGGCGTGCGGCGCCTGTTCAGCTATAGCGGCAGCGGGATTCACGACAAGACGCCGCCGCGCGGCGACTGCGTCCGCTGCCAGTCGAACCGGATTGTCTTCGGTGTGGATGTAGCGCATGAACATCGCGACCGTTTTATGCGCGGTGAGCGCCATGCCGACCTTCACCGGCACACCGGAATTGGCGATGTCGGTCGCGGCACGATGCCGGATGCCGTGGGTGCCGACATGCGGCACTCCGGCTCGCTCAAGTATGCGGCGCCATCCTTTGTGATAGGTATTGTCAGTCATCGGCTTCGACGGGTTGAAGATCGAGGGGCAGACGAACGGCGAATCCTCAAATCGAGGCGCGGCGGCCAACAAGCTGTGGGCTTCACCGCTGAGCGGCTTGATCATCCCGCCGGTCTTGCTGTCGGGCCAGGTCACCTTGCGCTGATCGAGATCGATCCAGTCCCACTCAAGGGAAAGCACCTCGGACATGCGACCCGCGAACTCGAACTGAAGCCTGATGGCCAATATGATGAAGGGATGCTCCAGGCCCTCGCGTTCCGCGCGATCGAGGTAGGCATAGATTTTCCGCATCTCTGCGTCGGTGATGAACCGTGTGGATCCCTTCTCGGCATACTTCTGGACGTGCCGGCAGGGATTGGACCCATCCGGACGATAACCCCACACCTCCGCGAGGTTGAACATCTTCCGGAGGCAGGCGAGCGTCCGGTTGGCGATGATCGGTCGGTCCGCCATCGCTGTCATCATCGCGGATACATCGGCTCGCGTGACTTCGTGAGCCTTCAAGGTGCCGAGCCGCGGCACAATGTGGTTCTTGATGTTGAGCTCATTGCCTTCGACGGTGCGGGGTTTGTTGTGGAGCTTGGAGTAGTCCTCGATGAATTGATTGCAGAGCTCCTTCATTGTCGGAGCTGCCCGCGCTGCGGACTTCTCGGTGCTCGGGTCCTTGCCCTGCCGGACCTCTGCAAGCCAGTCCTGGGCGATCTTCCGAGCTTGCTCGACCGTCAACTCACCGAACTTCCCGATCGAGGGCTTGCGGCGGACGCCGGCATTGGTCTGGTATTGCAGCATGAAGATCTTGCGCCCGGTGGGCGTGACTTTGAGGAGGAAGCCGGGTACCGTCGTATCGCGGAGTTCGTAATCGCGGTCCTGCGGGGCGGCGGCATCAACCGCGGATTTTGTCAGTTTGATTTTGGCCATCTAGTCGTCTCCGAGCGTCAAAAACTAGGAGCAGAATAGGGGCACTCAGGCCCACTGCTCCCGGCTACTGCCGCGTGCTAGAGAAAAGGTCGAAGGCCCAAGGATGCAAGCTAAGTCATTGCATCGTAGTAGGTTTTCGCGTTTTTACTTGCAAACGGCGGAGATGACGTTAGACGAAATTGGCGGGCTCAAAATCGAGTTCCGCAAGGAGTGCTGGTTCGATCCCGGCTAGGGGCACCACCCACCTGAGAAACCGCGAGCTCGGCTGGCGTTATCCCAGGAGCCCTCCTCCTGGGATAACCGCTATTGAGGCCGCGGCCGGCCCCTCCGACAGCCTCAGCGGTAACGAGGTCGCTTACATCGGCCCCGGCACCATCTTGGTCGGCTGCTCCGGCATCGGAAACGCATAATTGTCGCATTTCACGTCCGGGTTCGTCGGACTGAACATTCCGAGCGGGTTCTCCTTGAACAGCCAGGCGTGAAGGTCGTAGTGGTGGAACTCCTTCGGGATGAGCGGATAATGCCCCTCCATAGGCCCCATGAATGTCTGGCCGAAAAGTTTCGGCGGCTCCTTGGTGTCCGGCGTCAAGGGCACGAGCCATTCCACGCCGACCAGGCGCAACTCGTTACCGACCGGCTCATAGATCAGCACATTGGGGCGCGTCGGATCTGCGGTCGGGCCGACAGTCGTGACATTGACGAAATGGATGCCCATTGCGCCTTTCGGGTAGTCCATCGCCCCTTCCACCTTTTCGCCGCTGTAGAAGACGCATCCGACCGTCGACAGATAAAGTTCGCGAACGGCAACCTTGTAGTCTTCATATCTGGACAGCGATTTGCGCAGGGCATCTATCTCGGCCTTGTCGGGTTCGGCGGCCCGAGGCGCGGCGGCGCTCAGACACGCGCCAACGAGACCTGCCAATGTGAGGATACCGAGATGCCTGAGGTGAGTTGGTTTCGTCATGCATTCCTCCCAGTTTTTTCTTCTGGCCGTGCAGGACCGAGGCGGCAATGATGCTGGACGCGCGGCCGAAATTGATCGCCTCATCCCTGTTGGGACTGCGTTGATGCTAGTCCCTTCCGGTGATTGGGAGAATTAACCCTGACGACCTAGGCCCAAGCCGGCCCAGCGCATGGCGCGGGAAGAACCCAGACGGACAGAAACCGGAACAGGTTGGGCCTCGGCGTTAGTTTGCTGGACATTGATTTGGCCGCAGCCCGGAAGCAGCATTGCCTATGCCTCGAATGGATATCCGGAAACGCCCGCTTCGCTATATTAGTGCACGCTAATGATGTATGATTGCCGCAAATGTCACTGGCGGTTGGAGCCCGGGTGCATGCGGTCGGAAAACGATGGATGGACGCCAGCTTGGCAGGCGTGATCGCCACGGCTGCAGCACTTGGGAGTGTTTCGGCATTTGCGCATAGTTCCGATGGCGGTTGGACCTATCCACCGGCCTGCTGCTACGGCGATCGGCTGACAGGAGAGTGCGGCAAGATTCCCAGCATAACCGTCACACCGCGGCCCGACGGCTATGTGATCGTTTTGCGGCCAGGCGACCACCAGAAGGTCACTCATCAGAACCGATATTTTGTCCCCTACGATAGCGTAATTCCGTCCGGCGACGACAACTTTCACATCTGCCTTCATCCGACCGAAGAACACGAAAACTGCTTTTTCGCGCCGGCAGACGCGTTCTAGGCGATCGCTCCTACCGCCGCCGCAGCAAGCTCTTCATCCGGTTGCGCAGCAGGCGGGCCATGTTGCGGGTCTCCCGGTAGAGGTGAAGCTGCGAGGCCGCCTGGCGGGCAGGGCGGTCGGCATCCGGCGTCAGCCCGATCACCAGCGTGCCCATCGGCTTGCGCTCCGTCCACAGCCGGCTCATCACCGGATGGTCGGGCACGGCGCAGGAATCGGTCATCATGATGTTGGGGTCGTCGAGATGCTGCCTGGTCACCTCGATCATCAGCAGCGTGCCTGGCGAATAGGCAGCGAGCGTCTCGTCATAGGCGGTCTTCCAGGTGTAGCCGACGCCGGCCTCGACGAAGACGACCAGGCAGGCGATGGTGCGGCCGTCGAGCGTCAGCGAGTGGATACGGCAGAGATCCTGCTCGGCCAGCCGGTGCACCGCCTCGCGGGCGAAGGCGGCGCGGTAGCGGTCGATGGCCATGGCGGTGCGCTCGCGGCCTTTCCAGCCAGCGGCCTCCAATGTCAGGAAATTCTCGATGGCATGGCGGATCTCGTCCGGCCCGCGCGCCACCACATGCTCCAGCCGGCCGAGGCCGGCGAGGCGGCGCTTCAGGCGGCGGAACTCGCGATAATGGTGGGCGCGCAGCGAAGCTTTCAGATATTCCTCGCCGTCGAGCGCGCTTTCGAGCACCGGGCGGTCGGCCTTGCCGGTGGTGACCAGCGTCAGGCCGCGCGTTTCGGCGACGCTGGCGAGCAGGCTGGCCACCGGGCCGTCCAGCCTTATGTCGGGCAGCACGAAGACTTTCGGCAGCTTGAGATGCGGCCGCGACAGCATCGAGAAGAAATCCTCGATGACACCGATCGGATCGTCGCGGTCGACCAGCGGCGTGCCGATCGGGCCGAACGGGCTCGACCAGGTGCGCATGACTGGAATCCCGAGCGGCACCGCCGGCCGCTCGACCGAGAACGGCACCAGCAGGCGCAGCCGGTTGCGAAACTGGTCGCCGTCGCGGATGACGGCCAGCCGCACTTCGCGGTCCTCCAGCCTCGGCATGGCCGGCGCCAGGAAGCGCGGGTTGAAGAAGACGTTGGGCTCGATTGTGCGGGTGCAGAGATAGTCGAGCTCCTCGACCAGGTCGAAGCCGGCGGAGGCTGGATAGATGGCGAGCTTGCGCTCGGGCCGGTGGTTGGCGAGGATCTCGATATGGGCGGGATCGGCCTCGCGGGCGAGCCCGGCAAGGCCGGACACCATGGCGCCGGCCGGGCCGCCGCTGGTTTCCTCGAGCAGGGGGACGGCAGCCATCAGGCGGCTCCTTTGGCTGATACGAAAATGACCATGACGATGCCGAGCTTGCGCCAGACCGTGAAGGACAGCGCGCCGGCCTCGAAGATCATGGCGAAGACGGTGGCCATCGCCGCGCCCCACAGGCCGAAGAGCGGGATCAGCACGACGGTCAGCGCGATGTTGAAGGCCAGCGTCAGGGCGTAGACCGCGGCGCAGATGTTCTGGTTGCCGCTCATGGTGAGCAGGCTTTCGCAAGGGCCGACGGCGGCCCGCGCCACGACGCCGAACACCAGCAGGAACAGCAGCGGATAGCCGGCGGAAAATTCGGGGCCGAACAAGGTCAGCATTGGCTCGCCCAGTGCCAGCACCAGCAGCGCCATAGCCAGCGACGGCCAGAAGGTCCACGACACCGTCTCGCGGGCAAAGGCAGCGAGCTTTTGCGGCTCGCCATGGGTGAACTGGGCATAGCGCTGGGCGACGCCGGCCTTGACCGCGAAATAGACGAAATGCACCAGCGCCAGCGTCTTGACCGTGGCGAAATAGACGGCGACGTCGTTGGGATCGAGGTAGGCGCCGACCATCAGCACGTCGGCATTGGTGAGCAGGAAGAAAAAGCTCTCGACCAGGAAGATCGGCAGCGAGACGATGAACCATTGGCCGAAATGCAATTTCATCGGCCCGGCCGGGATCCTTCTGTCCATGCGCGACGTCACGCCGATGAGCTGACCGAGCGTGGTGCCATAGGTGGCGGCGATCGCGGCGAAGATCGCCGTCCTGGCGTCGGCCGCGTAGCCCGCCAGCAGCATCAGCGCCATGAACGCCAGGATCAGCAGCGGCCGCACCAGAAAGGTCGGCGACAGCGCAAACAGCGCCCAGGAATTGGCCCGCGCCAGCCCTTGCAGAAGGTCGGACATGGCGATCATCGGCAGGCAGATGATGCCGAGGATGAACGGCACGACGTAATAGTCTTCGATGAAGGGCGACAGCAGCCAGACGGCGAGCGCGCCGAGGCCGGCGATCACTGTGGAGGCAATCAGCACGAACAGCCGGCTGGCCCGCACGATGCCGCGCAGTTCGGCCATCATGCCGCGCTCACGATATTCGGGAATGAAGCGGATGACAGAGGTGTGGAAGCCGAGGCAGGCGAGATTGCCGACGATGACCATCGTCACCCAGACGAGGACGAAAATGCCGTACTCGAACGAGCCCATCCAGCGCGCCATCAGCACCTGGCTGACGAAGGCGATGACGGCGCTGACGATGCGGACCGAAAAGGCGATCAGCGACATGCGGCCGGCCTCCCCGCGCTCGCCGGCGGCGAACAGCACGGCATCGATCAGGCCGAGCAGCGGCCTTATGCGCAGCGCAAGGCGCTGCGGCAGGAACCGCCCGGCTGTCGTCGCCGCGGAAAAGCGCACCCAATACTCTCCGTTTTCCCGCCAATTTACAGGGGCTTGGTGTAGCGGAGACACATTAAGAAACGGTTGGGTGGGCTTTCCTTCGCCCTGTCGCTATACGGGGAGAAGGTGCCGGCAGGCGGATGAGGGCGGCGCGGGCTGCTTCATATTCATCATTCGCGCAACCCTTCAACCTGCTCGGGAGTGTCTCAGTTTGAAATCCGCGGAAACGCCTATCCCGTTTGCCCCATATGCGAAAACGCCTATATGCTTAGCGGAACGCACGGCAGCAACAATGGTCTACACTGTCATCTGGTATGGAAGGCAGGGCATCGTCGACAAGGTGATCTTCGACGACGAGAAGACCGCGAAAGATCATGCAACCTCCATGTTTCAAACCCGAAAGGGTGACGATGGAATCGTGTCCGTTGAAGTTCGTAAGGACAACGGCGCTGTCGTCTTTAGCCATGCCGAGAACTAGGAATGCCAACCGGACCTAAAGGCCAGAAGCGTCCTGCCGACGTGATCGGCAATGCCGTCCGCGTCATGCGTATTGCTACAGGCGAGGAATCCGATGACGTGGTTGACGACGGTAAAGACCTGCCGCGAAAGCGCTGGGCGCGAAAGGCGGCACGAAGCGGGCCGAGAATATGACGCCAGAGCGTCGCCCTAAGATCGCCAAAAAGGCTGAGCGCCCCCTCTGGCCTGCCGGCCATCTCCCCCTCAGGTGGCGAGATTGGCTAATTGCCAACGCCTCCGCTGCCCTCATCCGCCCTTCGGGCACCTTCTCCCCGTGAATGGGGCGAAGAAAGGCAGTGCCTTACGCAAACGCCCCGTGGCAATGCTTGTACTTTTTGCCTGACCCACAGGGGCAGGCTTCGTTGCGGCCGATCTTGCCCCAGGTCGCCGGGTTCTTCGGGTCGCGGTTTTCGGGGGCGACGATGGCGTTGGTCTCCTGGCGGACCAGGACGGCCGTCTCGCCGCCTTCGAAATCGTCCTCGCCGGTCGAGCCGTCGATGTGGCTGCCGAACATGTCGGGCGCCTCTGGCGGTGGCGCTTCCGCCGCCTGGCGGACCAGCTCGACGCGCATCAGCTGCGCCGTTACCGCCTGGCGCAGATTGCCCAGCATCGCCTGGAACAGCTCGAACGCCTCGCTCTTGTACTCCTGCAGCGGATCGCGCTGGGCGTAGCCGCGGAAGCCGACGACCGAGCGCAGATGGTCGAGATTGACGATGTGCTCGCGCCACAGATGGTCGAGCGTCTGCAGCACCACGGAGCGCTCGACATAGGTCATCACGTCGGGGCCGAAGCGCTCGGCGCGCTCCTTGGCGGCGGCATCGGCGGCCTGGCTGATGCGCTCGCGGATGTCGTCCTCGGCAATGCCTTCTTCCTTGACCCAGTCTTCTACCGGCAGGTCGAGGTTGAGGAATTCGGCGATCTCGGCCTTGAGCCCGGCGACGTTCCACTGCTCGGCATAGGCGTTTTCGGGAATGTTCTTGGCAACGATCTCCTCGATGACGCCTTCGCGCATCTCGGTGATCGTCTCGGACAGGCCTTCGCCGTCCATCAATTCGAGGCGCTGCTCGAACACCACCTTGCGCTGGTCGTTGGAGACGTCGTCATATTTCAACAGGTTCTTGCGGATGTCGAAGTTGCGCGCCTCGACCTTCTTTTGCGCCTTTTCCAGCGCCTTGTTGATCCAGGGATGGATGATCGCCTCGTCTTCCTTGAGGCCGAGCTTCTGCAGCATGCCGTCCATGCGCTCGGAACCGAAGATGCGCATCAGATCGTCCTGCAGCGACAGGAAGAACTTTGACCGCCCGGGATCGCCCTGACGGCCTGAGCGGCCGCGCAACTGGTTGTCGATGCGGCGCGATTCATGGCGTTCGGTGGCCAGCACGTAGAGGCCGCCGGCGGCAAGCGCCTTTTCCTTCAGCCGGGCGATGTCGTCGCGGATTTGCTTTTCCCGGGCCTCGCGCTCGGGGCCGGCCGGCATGTCGCCAAGCTCCTCGGCGATGCGCATGTCGGCATTGCCGCCGAGCTGGATGTCGGTGCCGCGGCCGGCCATGTTGGTCGCGATGGTGATGGCGCCGGGTTTGCCGGCCTGGGCGACGATCGCCGCCTCGCGCTCGTGATGGCGGGCGTTCAGCACCTCGAAATCCTTGAAACCTTCCTTGCGCAGGCGCTCGGCCAGTTGCTCGGATTTCTCGATGGAAGTCGTGCCGACCAGGGTCGGCTGGCCCTTGGCGCGGGCTTCCTTGATCTCCTTGACGATCGCCTTGTATTTCTCCTCGACCGTCCGGTAGACCTCGTCGTCTTCGTCAATGCGGATGACCGGCAGGTTGGTCGGGATCTCGGTGACGTCGAGATTGTAGATGTTGGCGAATTCCTCGGCCTCGGTCAGCGCCGTGCCGGTCATGCCGGCGAGCTTCTTGTAGAGGCGGAAATAGTTCTGGAAGGTGACCGAGGCGAGCGTCTGGTTCTCCGGCTGGATCGCCACATGCTCCTTGGCTTCGAGCGCCTGGTGCAGGCCTTCCGAATAGCGGCGGCCGGGCATCATGCGGCCGGTGAACTCGTCGATGATGACGATCTCGCCGTTGCGGACAATATAGTCCTTGTCCTTCTGGAACAGCCGGTGCGCCTTCAGCGCGTTGTTGACGTGGTGGACGATGGCCACGTTCTCGACGTCATAGAGCGACTCGCCCTTGAGCAGGCCGGCATCGCGCAGCATGTTCTCCAGCTTCTCGGTGCCTTCCTCGGTGAAGATCGAGGTCTTCTGCTTCTCGTCGATCTCGTAGTCCTGCGGCTGCAGCTGGACGATGAAGGTATCGATGGTGTTGTACATTTCCGAACGGTCCTCGAGCGGACCGGAAATGATTAGCGGCGTGCGGGCTTCATCGACCAGGATGGAATCGACCTCGTCGACGATGGCGTAGCTATGGCCGCGCTGCACCATCTGGGCGCGCTCGTATTTCATGTTGTCGCGCAGATAGTCGAAGCCGAGCTCGTTGTTTGTGGCGTAGGTGACGTCGGCGGCGTAGGCGACGCGGCGCTCCTCGTCGGACAGGCCATGGACGATGACGCCGACCTTAAGGCCGAGGAATTTGTAGACGCGGCCCATCCATTCGGAGTCGCGCGTCGCCAGATAATCGTTGACGGTGACGACATGGACGCCATTGCCGGCGAGCGCGTTGAGATAGACCGGCAGCGTCGCCACCAGCGTCTTGCCTTCACCGGTCCGCATCTCGGCAATACCGCCATTGTGCAGCACCATGCCGCCGATCAGCTGCACGTCGAACGGGCGCATGCCGAGCACGCGGCGGGCGGCCTCACGCACGGTAGCGAAGGCCGGCACCAGGAGGTCGTCGAGGCTGGCGCCGTTGGCGATGTCCTGGCGGAATTTGTCGGTTCGGGCCTGAAGCTCGGCGTCGGAGAGCGCCCGCATCTCGTTTTCCATGGCATTGATCGCCTCGACGCGGGGCCGGGTCGATTTGACCCGACGATCGTTGGAGGAGCCGAAAACCTTACGGGCGAGACCGCCGAGACTGACCATCCAATGGCCCTTTCGATAGCATTCCAAGTCGTTGCGACGGGCGCCGGCTGGCCCCATCAAATCCACGTGAACGCGGACAAACGCAAAAAGCGCCCGGAAAACGGTTCTGGACGCAAAGTCGTTGGACAGATAAGAGGGGGCTCATTCGATGTCAACGCCGCGCTCGCCCTGTCGACCGCGCCAAATTCCGCCACAATCCTGCTGGTCTGGAAGCCATTCCGCTCTAGCTACCCCGCTTTGGAGATAATCGTAATGTCTGTATTGTTCCGCCGTGCGTCGCTCGCCAGCCTTGGTCTGGCATTCGGCCTGTCGGCCCTCTCGCTGTCGCCGCTGATGGCACAGGAAGCCGCCCCTGCCCAGCCGGCAGCACCCGCCCCGGCGGCCAAGCCGGTCGATCCGAACGCCGTGGTCGCCACCATCAACGGCCAGACGCTGACCGAGGCAGACCTTGGGCTTGCCGAGGGCGAGCTGTCGCAGCAGTTCGCGCAGCTTCCGCCCGAGCAGCGCCGCGCCGCGGCACTGTCGGCGGCGATCGAAATCCGCGTCATGGCGGCTCAGGCAGTGACTACCGGCCTCGACAAGGATCCCGACTTCCAGCGCCGCATGGCGTTCCTGCAGCAGCGCGCGCTGCATGGCGAAATGGTCGAGAAGGGCGTCATCGACAAGGTTACCGATGCCGAGGTCCGCGCCCGCTACGACCAGGAAATCGCCAACACGCCGCCCACCAACGAGGTGCACGCCCGTCACATCCTCGTGAAGACGAAGGAAGAGGCCGACGCCATCATCAAGCAGCTCGACGGCGGCGCCGACTTCCAGAAACTCGCCAACGAGCACACCAGCGATCCGAGCGGCAAGACCAGCGGCGGCGATCTCGGCTGGTTCGGACCTGGCCAGATGGTGCCGGAGTTCGACAAGGCGGCGTTTGCGCTGGCGGTCGGCAAATACACCGAGCAGCCGGTGCAGTCGCAGTTCGGCTGGCATGTCATCAAGGTTGAGGACAAGCGCACCAAGCAGCCGCCGGCGTTCGACCAGGTCAAGGACCAGGCGCGCCAGGCGGTCATCCGCGACAAGTATTTCGCGCTGGTCAAGTCGCTGCGTGCCAACGCCAAGGTCGACATCCCGGATGCGAACCTGAAGAAGACGGTCGACGCGTTGGAAAGCGCCAAATAAGCCAGATTGGGCTACGACAGGGCGCGCTGCCGCCCTGTCGCTTCTATTTGGTAGGGCGAGCGAGGATGCGTCGACGCCGCCGCCGGACCGCCGTGGCGTCGCCGGCATCCTCAGCGACGATGCCTTTCAAGATATAGCCGACCGCCCTGCGTAAGATCGCCTCGTCCTCGTCCAGGCGGTCTGTCAGAAGGTGCGCCCAGGCAAACGAGGCAATCAGGTCGGCGACGACAGTGGCGTCGACACCGGCTGCCACCTCTCCCCTTGCTTTGGCGCGTTCGACCATCTGGCCGGTGTGGATGCGACGCCCTCTCGCGTATTCGGCAAGGGCGGCGGCGGCTTTTTCGTCCGACTGCGCCTCGGCGATCAGCGATCTGAACACGCTGCCCGATGATGTGTCGCGCCAGTGCGCGAACAAGCTCTTCAGGAAGCCGGCGAGATCCTCCGCAAGGTTCCCGGTATCGGGATTGTCGACGCGCTTTTGCCGCTGGTAAACGTCGAGCAGCAAGGCGGCCTTGCTTGGCCACCAGCGATAAATCGTCGGTTTTCCGGCACGCGCGCGGCGCGCCACCGCCTCGATCGAGAAGCCGGAATAACCGGCCTCGACCAGCACCGCCTCGGCGGCATCGAGAATGGCATCGGCGCTTTCGGGGCTGCGCCGTGCGCCGGCTGACTTGCGCCCGGGATCGGTGATTTCGCCCATCTCTTCTTCCTTACCCGCGATTTCAGCAGTCATCATATACAACTCTTGACGAAACGGAACGATCCGTTTTATATGTAACGAAACGTTCCGTAACGATAAGGAGGGACAGCAATGACTTCGGCCGTCGTGATCCTTTTTTCGCGCCTGCGCTTCGCCCTGCTGGAACTGCTCGGCGTCTATCCGCTGATCACTGCCATCTTGTACGTGGTTTTTCCGCTGACGCAGGGATGGCAGATCTGGCAGCGCACGCTGGTCATCGCGCCGGTGATGGTCTCGATCATGATCTGGGGGCTGATTCCGGGTGTGCAGCGGATGTTTCGTGGCTTCCTCAACCCGACCGTCCGGTGACGGTCATTCCAGCGCTTGCGACGTTTCCGATGCAACGCGCCATTCGCCGTCGGCCAGAACGAGTTCCAGCGTCACCCGCGCCTTGCCGGTCAGGCGCTGCGCCGATTTGTTTTTTGGCACATAGTCGTAGTTCATGGCGAAAACCACGTCGGCACGATCCTTACCGTGCGGCGTCACCTCGAGGCTGCCGGGCTCGAGACCGAACGACCACGACGCCCATTGCGCGAACCAGTCGGTCTTGACCTTGACGATGGCCTCGCTGTCGTAACGCGTGCCGTAGATGGTGGCCGAAGAACCGTAGAGCCGCTTGACGGTTTCGCGCATGCTCCTGGCATCAGGCGCCAGATAGTTTTCGCGCAAGAATTTTTCGATGGCACCCTCGTCGCCGACGGAGCGTCCGAGCGCAGCCACCTGCGACGCGGGAGCCGGGCTGACGGCCGGTTTCGGTTGCTGGGCAGTGTCTCCGCCCGGAACGAATTCGAAACGCTCGAGCAGCGACCCCTGCTCCCAGGGACGCTGCGCCTCGCGCGTTGCGGAAACGACGTCGCGGCGCACCGCGATCATCATGTCGCTGATGCTCTGTCCGGGCTCCGCCATGTGCCGCAAAAGCGCCGCGGCAAAGGGCGAGTTGCGCCCCGTCCCGTCCATTGCCACGGCGCCGGGCGCCGTCGAGAAGGCGATGAAGGAGCCGCGTGTCGACTCGAATTGGGCAAGGCCGGCGAGAGCCGTCGCCGAGCGCGTCGTGGCGCCGCGGCTGAGACTTCGGGCAAACGGGTTGTTGCGGCAGGCATCGAGGAAGACCAGGCTGACCTTGGCCTGCTGCTCCATGATGTCGAGAACCTCGTCGATCGGCACCGCCTCGAGTTGCAGCTTGACCGGCATGTCCAGCCGGGCGTCGACCGGCACGATGAAGTTGCGCCCGTCGACCTGCAGGCCGTGGCCGGCATAGTAGAACAGCCCGGCACCGGCACCTTGCAGCGCATCTGAGAATTCGCCGATCTTGCGCTCGAGCTCGCGCTTGCCGAGATCGTTGCCTTCGATCACCTCGAAACCGATGGCGCGCAGCTTGTCGGCGATGTCGAGCGCATCGTTGACCGGATTGGCCAGCGTGCCGGCTTCGGCGTAGCTGCCGTTGCCGACCACAAGCGCCACGCGCCGCGCCGTCTGCGCATCGGCGTGCAGCAGCAGAAAGCCCAGAAACGCCAGTGCCAAGACCACAAGCCTGCCCATGGGGCAGGATCATAGCGCTATCGGTCGCAGCGACACCAACAAATTTGCAACAGCCTGCTTGCGGCCGCGGCAGGTGTCAGGCTTCCGGTAGCCATAACGGCTGTGAAAACGCCTTGCGCCGGCGCGTGCTATCGGGCAAACCGGCGTTCCTTTCGCGATTTTTCCCGCCCGAGGTCTTCCATGTCCGCACAGGTTTCGCCGCTCGCGCCGAAGAAATATCCCAAGATGCCGGTGATCGAGGGCGTGCGCATCGCCACCGCCGAGGCCGGCATAAAATACAAGGACCGCACCGACTTGCTGGCCATGGTGTTCGACGCCGGCACCACCGTCGCCGGGGTGTTCACCAGGTCGAAATGCCCCTCGGCGCCGGTCGATTTCTGCCGGCAGAACCTCGTGGCTGGCAAGGCACGCGTGCTGGTGGTCAATTCCGGCAATGCCAATGCCTTCACCGGCCAGAAGGGCCGCGCCTCGACGGCACTCACGGGCGAGGTGGCGGCGAAGGCGGCCGGCTGCACAGCGGGCGAGGTGTTCCTGGCCTCGACCGGCGTGATCGGCGAACCGCTCGACGCCGGCAAGTTCAGCCATCTGCTGGCCGGGCTGGTCAAGGACGGCAAGCCGGAATTGTGGACCGAAGCCGCCAAGGCGATCATGACCACCGACACCTATCCCAAACTGGCGACCGTGACGGTCAAGCTCGGCGATACGGACGTCACCATCAACGGTATCGCCAAGGGCGCCGGCATGATCGCGCCCGATATGGCGACGATGCTTTCCTTCGTCGCCACCGACGCGCCGATCGCAGCACCCGTGCTGCAGGATCTCTTGTCGCGCGGCACGGCCAAGACCTTCAACGCGGTTACCGTCGACAGTGACACCTCGACCAGCGATACGCTGCTGATGTTCGCCACGGGTGCTGCCGCCAGGCGCGGCGCGCCGGCAATTTCCGACCCTAAGGATGCGCGCCTCGGCGCCTTCCGCCGTGCCCTAGGCAAGGTGCTGAAATCGCTGGCACTGCAGGTGGTGCGCGACGGCGAGGGCGCCCGCAAGCAGGTCGAGGTCACCGTCACCGGGGCCAAATCGGCTCGCTCGGCCAAGCGCATCGCGCTGTCGATCGCCAATTCGCCGCTGGTCAAGACGGCAGTCGCCGGCGAGGACGCCAATTGGGGCCGCGTCGTCATGGCCGTCGGCAAGGCCGGGGAGCCGGCCGACCGCGACCTTCTGTCGATCTGGTTCGGCGACAACCGCCTGGCCTATCAGGGCGAGCGCGACGCCGCCTATTCCGAGGCGGCGACTTCGGCGTATATGAAGCGCGACGAGATCCGCATCCGCGCCGATATCGGCATCGGCCGCGGCAAGGCGACGGTGTGGACCTGCGATCTCACCAAGGAATATGTCGCCATAAACGGCGATTATCGGAGCTGATGGCGTTGGCTTCCAGACATCCCGCAAGCGTGTTGGCGATCGTGCGCCGCTATGAGGCGGCCGGCTTTCGCGCCTGGCCGGCGGCCGCCGTCCATTATGACGGCACCTGGGTGGTTCGGCTGACGGCCGGCCACCCGGCCAAGCGGCTGAACTCGGTCAATCCGCTCGATCCGGGCGACATCCAGCACATTGCCGAGCGCATCGGTCGCGCCAGCCGCCGCTTCGACGCTTATGGCAGGCCGCTGACCTTTCGCATCTCACCGCTGTCGGGGCCTGATCTTTCAAAGTACCTCGACAGCGAAGGCTGGAGCACATTCGCGGAGTCGCTGGTCATGCGGCTGCCGCTGGCCGACGCCGCGCTCGACGATGCCATGGACCAGATTCCGTTGAGGGACATCAGCCGTTTCATCGGCGCGGCGCTCAAGGTGAGCGGTTCTGATGTGTCGCTGCGGCCGGGCCTGTCGGAGATCATCGGCGCCATCCAACCGGAGGCCGGGCTGTTTGCGCTGGAGGCCGGCAGCGAACCGCTGGCAACGTTGATCTGCGTGCATGACGGCGACCTTGCCGGCCTGTTCGAGATCGCCACCGACAGGTCGGTGCGCAACCAGGGCCATGGCCGCCACCTCATCCGTTCGGCATTGAAATGGGCGCGGCTGCGCGGCGCGCGGGAAGCCTGGCTGCAGGTCGAGGCGGACAACGCGCCGGCGCTGGCGCTTTACCGCTCGCTCGGATTCGACGAAGTCTATCGCTATCACTATCGCCGGCCACAAGGCGCATGAGCGGCTTGGATACGGTCGGCAAACGCCTGCTCCTGGTCGCCGCCTGCGCGCTGGTCGATGCCGACGGGCGCGTGCTGTTGGCGCAGCGGCCCGAAGGCAAGCAACTCGCCGGCCTGTGGGAGTTTCCGGGCGGCAAGGTCGAGCCCGGCGAGACGCCGGAACAATGCCTGATCCGCGAATTGTACGAGGAGATCGGCATCGAGACCGATATCCCTTGCCTGGCGCCGCTCACCTTCGCCAGCCATTCCTACGATGATTTTCACCTGCTGATGCCGCTGTTCGTCTGCCGTCGCTTCCGCGGCATTGCCCAGCCGAAGGAAGGTCAGGTGCTGAAATGGGTACGGCCGCGCCAGATGCGCGATTTTCCAATGCCGCCGGCCGATGCCCCGCTGATCCAGTTCCTCATCGATCTGCTCTAACGGCCGACCTGCCGTAAACCGGGCAGCTCCTCAACGCGATATCGGCAGCATTAATGAAAGATTTATCTGGCCGTGAAAAATTGACGCAAAGCGGTTACGCCGATTCCACCGCTGGGAGCGATGTGCATGAGCCTCGACAAGGACTGGGACTCGCCTTGGGCCGACCGCCTTCCTGGCGCCGCCAATGCCGGCATGGGAATATTGCGCATCGCCCTCTTGTTCGGCTCGGCCGCGGTGGCTCTGGCCTTGATCGCGACGCCCTACCTCGACAGCCGGACCCGCTCGCAGTTTGCCCGCGACGGGCTTGATACGATGAGCACCGGCTCGATCGGCCAGCGCGATAGCTATACGCTACGCAAGAGCGTGCTGCAGCCGCTGCCCAGTTCGGTCTGCGTTATACGGGCCGATGGCAGAAGCAGCGGCGACTGCTGACTCCTCAACAGATCTCTACGATTCGGCTGTTTCCTAGAATGCGGCTGGTTCACCGCGCGTTAAGCCTGTCGCGTTAACCTTTCTTAACGGGTCGGCGCTAGGTTCGGGCAAGAGGGATGGGCGCCCATGAAAATCTTGCTGCAACGATTTTTAGAAGACGAGAGGGGCGCGACGGTTGTCGAATATGGTTTGATCGTTGCCGTGCTGTCGCTTGCCATTGTCGCTGGTGTCGGCCGGGCTGCCGATGCGATTCAGTGGCTGTTCAGCGACAACAGCAGCAGGCTTGCCAACGCTTTTGCGCAGTGACCCGCTTAGCCTTGATGGGAAACGCTTAGTTTTTGCGCAAGGATACGCTCAGGGGCCGCCGGGGTTTTCCAGGATTGTCTTCAGCGATATTTTTGCGGAGCCCGGCTTCAGCGGCTTTTGCTGAGAGGCATCGGGCGCCCAGCCTGACATCCAGACCACCGAGAAACTGGCCCTGACGCGGCCATCCGCATCCGAAAACCGCTCCGCATAGATTTCGGCGGCGCGCGCGAACAGCGCTCGCGTGCCCGGCCGCCTGCTGCGGTCGACTAGCGCGCTGGTCTCGCCCATGGCGCGCAGGTCTGCGACCAGGCCAAATACCGAATCGTAGCGCACCGTGATCGTCTCGACGTCCGCCACCGGCAGTGCCAGGCCGGCGCGCTGCAGCAGCGCGCCGGCGTCGCGGACGTCGGTGAATGGGATCACACGCGGGCTGGCGCCGCCATAGAGCTCGGTCTCGGCGGCAAGCAGGCTTTCGCGCAGCTCGGAAAGCGTGCCTGTGCCGGCGAAGGCACCGAGGAAAAGCCCGTCCGGCTTCAGCGCCCGGCGGATCTGCACCAGCATGCCGGGAATGTCGTTCATCGCCTGCAGCGACAGCAGCGAGACTGCGAGGTCGAGGCTTTCCGGTTCGAATGGCACGGTTTCCAACGGCGCCAACAGTCCTGGCTGGCCACCCAGGAAAGCGGCGTCGGCCTCGACGCGCACGTTTTCCGACACCTTGCCGCTTTCAGCGAGCACTTCTGCTGCTGCCGGCGTCTGGCAAAACAATGAGGCCGCCTTGCCGAACCTGCGTTCGACGGCGCCGAGCCGGTCGGCCAGATCCTCGGCCGCCCGCCGCATGAGGAAATCCGCGCCGGCGATGGGACGGGCCAGTGCCCGGCGCTTGCGCGCCAGCCAGAGCGAGGTGTCGATTACAGGCTGCAATGGGCAGGTCCTTGTGCTTCGCTCTCTGATATAGTGATGCGGAGGACCAACCACGTGGCCGATCCCATGCCAGAGATCAAGCGTATTGCGATCAAGAGCATTGCCCGCAAGGCATTGGGCTGGCCGGCGCGCCTCTTGTTCCCGCCGGTCTGCGCCGGCTGCGGCCGCCATGTCTCGCAGCCCGGCGTGTTGTGCGGCGCCTGCTGGCCGAAACTCAGGCTGCTGGAACGGCCGTGGTGCCCGGTGATGGGCACGCCGTTCACCCACAGTATGGGTGAGGGTTTCCTGTCGGCGGAGGCGATAGCCGACCCGCCGCCGTTCGAACGCGCGCGGGCGGCGGTTGCCTATTCCGGCGTTGCCCGCCAGATGGTGCAAGGGCTGAAATACCAGGACCGCACCGATCTGGCGCCGTGGATGGCGCGCTGGATGCTTCGCGCCGGTGCTGAACTCATCGCCGAGGCCGACGTGGTCGTGCCGGTGCCGCTGCACTGGCGGCGTTTCTTCCGACGGCAGTTCAACCAGTCCGCGGAACTGGCGCGGGCGGTGGCGCAGCTCGGGGAGCGGCCTTTCGCGCCATCAGCCATCAAGCGCGTCAAACTCACGCGCCAGCAAGTCGGGCTGGAGCGGCGGGAACGCGAGGAAAATGTTCGCGCCGCATTCAAAGTGCCGGATGAGGCGGAGATCGAAATCGCCGGCCGCCGGGTGCTGTTGATCGATGATGTCTACACCACCGGCGCCACCGTCCGCGCGGTCGCCAGGGCATTGAAGAAGGGCGGTGCCGGCGCGGTCGACGTACTGACCTTCGCGCGCGTGCTGCCGGGGGACTTTCGGGCCGACGAATCGGCGCCTATATAGCCTATATGACAGCAGAACGAGGCAGGATTGCTGACCGATGGTCGATGTGACGATCTACACGCGGATGATGTGCGGCTATTGCACCGCGGCCAAACGGCTGCTCGACAGGAAGGGCGTCGCCTATACCGAGCACGACGCCTCCTTCTCGCCGGAACTGCGCCAGGAAATGATTTCCCGGGCCCATGGCCGTTCCACCTTTCCGCAGATATTCATCGGCGACACGCATGTCGGCGGCTCTGACGATCTCCACGAATTGGAGGCGGAAGGACGGCTGGACGGATTGCTCGCCAACGGCTCGACCAGGTAAGGACATGACGATGGGTGCTTTCAAGGCCGCGGCGATCCAGATGCGTTCGGGAACCAGTTCGGAGCGCAATGCGGTCGATCTGGAACGGCTGGTCCGCGAGGCGGCAGGTCTTGGCGCGTCCTATGTCCAGACGCCGGAAATGACCGGCGCGCTGATCCGCGACAGCCAAGCGCGGGCCGCTTCCTTCACCTCCGAAGACAAGGACATCGTCGTCTCGACGTCGCGGAGGCTGGCCAAGGAGCTCGGCATCTTCCTGCATATCGGCTCGACCGCCATTCTGCGCGCCGACGGCAAGCTTGCCAACCGCGCCCTTCTGTTCGGGCCGGACGGTGCCACGATTGCCACCTACGACAAGATCCACATGTTCGATGTCGATCTCGACAATGGCGAGAGCTGGCGCGAATCCGCCGCCTATGAGCCTGGCACCGAGGCCGTCGTCGCCGAAATCAATGGCGTGAAGCTCGGCTTTGCCGTCTGCTACGATCTACGCTTTCCGCAGCTGTTCCGTGCCGAGGCGCTGGCCGGCGCCGATCTGCTTTCGGTGCCCGCCGCCTTCACCCGCCAGACCGGTGAAGCGCATTGGCATGTGCTGCTCAGGGCGCGCGCCATCGAGAACGGCGCCTATGTGGTTGCCGCGGCGCAAGGCGGCGTGCACGAGGACGGCCGCGAAACCTATGGCCATTCGCTGATCGTCGATCCCTGGGGCCGCATCGTCGCCGAGGCGGCGCATGACGAGCCGGCGGTGATTGTCGCCGAGATCGACCCGGTGCAGTCAGTCGCCGCGCGCAAGAAGATACCGAATCTCAAAAACGCACGCGATTTTGCCGTAAACGCCGGTTCGGCGGAGGCAATGCCGCTCAGGGGTGCCGCCTCTTGATCCGCTTTTCCCTGATCTGCGAACACGAGCACGAATTCGAGGCCTGGTTCCGCAGCAACGACGATTTCGACACACAGAAGAGGCGCGGTTTCATCGATTGCCCGGCCTGCGGCTCGCACAAGGTCGAGAAGGCGCTGATGGCGCCGGCCGTCTCGACCGGGCGCAGCCAGGAGAAGATCGCGCTGGCCATGGGCGAGGCGCAAAAGCAGGCGCTGGCGCAGCTCAAGGCGCTTGCCGAGAAGGTGCGCGAGAACGCCGATTATGTTGGCGACAAATTTGCCGAGGAAGCGCGCAAGATCCATTTTGGCGAGAGCGATCCGCGCGGCATTTATGGCGAGGCGACGCTGGAGGAGGCCAAGAGCCTCGCCGAGGATGGCGTCGAATTCTTGCCTATTCCAAGTTTCCCCGACGACCGCAACTGATCGGTCAACTTGCTCCAGACATAGCGAGGCATAGCTCCGCCAGCTAGAGCCATGATCGTGAAGGTCGGCGCCGTTGCCAGCAACGGCCGATCGGTGGCGTCGAGGGCGGCGATGCTGCCGCCCCTTTTCACAACCGTTCGCAGTTTCAGGCCGAGCAGCACGGATGGGCCTCGCGGGTAATCGTTTCGCTCTTTCCTTCATGCCCACTGCCTGACGGGCTTGCTTCACTTGCCGGGCTTGCTTCCGCATAGGCTGCAAACTGGCGTTCAAGCGCCTTGACCGCGCTGCTGCGCCAGCCCTCCGCCACGGATTCCGACATGGGATCGGGGAAGATCTCCTCCTCGCCATTCTCCACGCCGTCCAGGATTGCCCGCGCAACAGACTCCGGAGAGGCCTTCGCTATGTCCAGGCCCCGGGTCATGTCCGTGTCCACGGGGCCAGGAAGGACCCTGTGGACACTGACACCCTGTCCGGCCAAAAGGGTGCGTAACGACTGCGACAGGGAGAATGAGGCCGCCTTCGAGATCGAATAAGCCGGACTGAACGGCACGGCGGCAATCGAGGCCAGCGACAGAATGTTGACGATGGCTCCCCGCGACCGGGCCAGCAACGGCAGCAGAGCCTGGGTAACGTCATACGATCCGAAGAGGTTTACGGCGAGCTGTTGTTCGAGCACACGACGGTCGCTGAGGTCATCGAAGGGCGATACGCCGGCGTTGTTGATGAGGATATCGAGAGCATCGATCTTCTCGACGGCCTCCCGGATCTGCGCAACGTGGGTCACATCCATGGTCAGGGACGTCACACGCCGGTCCGGGTGGGCCATGGATTGGCGGGTTGCGGCATAGACGCGCTTTACGCCTCTGCTCAGGGCTTCCTCGACCAGTGCCCGACCGATGCCCCGATTGGCTCCAGTCACCAGGATGGCTGTACCTTCGATCTTCACTGCGTCTCTCCTAGTGCTTATCGTTGCGTTCGAGCTCAGTGCACAATCTAGCCGCGACTCAAGGTTGGCGCGCCGCAACTCAGGTTGGCTACAGTCGCCGTTGTCGATACGACTGGTTGGTGAGATGGACTTAGCGCCGGATGTCGAAGCCATGGGAGTGACAAGTGTGACGGGATTCCGATGGACTCGCTGATCACGGCCGCGGCGCATGCGCTTGCGGCGGGCGATCCGCTCGGCGCCTTGAAGCGGGTTGCGCTGCGCGACGATGCGCCGGCACTGGCGTTGCGCGGTATCGCAATGGCGCAGCTTGGCGACTTGGTTCGGGCGAAGGTTCTTCTAAAAAGGGCGGCACACGCATTCAGCCCGAGGGAGGCCGTGGCCCGCGCGAGGTGTGTCGTCGCCGAGGCCGAGATCGCGCTCGTCTCGCGCGACCTCGCCTGGCCGGCCAAGACACTCGACGCCGCGCGGGCGACGCTTGAAAGGCATGGCGACCGCGTCAATGCCGCACATGCGCGCAACCTCGAAGTCCGGCGCTTGCTGCTGATCGGCCATCTCGACGAAGCCGAGCGCAGGCTGGACGGCTTCGATCCCTCGCCGCTGCCGCCGGCATCGCGGGCCGCCCACGAGCTGGCTGTCGCCGGCATCGCCATCCGCCGCTTGCGGACCGGTCCTGCGCCCGGCGGCCCCGGGCCGGCGGCGCCCGCGCCGCCGGCGGGGGGGGAACCCCCCCCGGGGCGGGGGGGGGGGGGGGGCGGGGGGGGGGGGGGGCCCCCCG